>JAUNGD010000106.1 GCA_030524705.1 Lachnospiraceae bacterium
AGCGTAACATTTATCCATGGCGGAAAAGCTGAATTGCTGTTTTCATCTTGACAAAGGAGCTTTAAAATGGGCCAAAGAGATGGGGGTTAATGCGTTGGCGGTTTCACCGGATAAGAAAGAGTGCGGATATCACAGCTATCCCCTGGAACAGATAGAAAATGCGGGGATGATGTGCTGTGGGATTCCTGTAAATATATCCGGCGAATGATGAAATGTCTGGAAGAATTGCCCCATTGTTGTACATATGAAGCGCATTTGTATGAACATGGGACTCATTTTGTGTTTCCTGAAGGTATGATCAGGAAATTGATTCCGTTTGGCGTAAATTTACTGCTGCCTTTGGTTTTTAAAGAAGCGAAAGGCCATACTAAGGAGTGCCGAAAGACACGGGAAGATATTCAGCGCGGCTTGACGGACGTGATACGGAAATGGCAGAACGGATCTTTGAATATGAAAAAAGGAGAACATGAAAATGAGCGTACGGTATAGCATACTGAAACTCATTGTCAGAAAGGCGATCAAGGAAAAGGCCATAAGAAAGCTATGAGAACTTTGTACGCATTTTCCATGAAATCCAGGCAAAATTCAGGTTTCATCTTCCGCAGAAAAACGGTTATAAATTCAGGGACGAGATAATTGACAGATGCCACTGTATCGTTGGGCATAAAGTTGGTTCCCACACTAAAAGAGCCTTGCTATATGCTTACCTTTTATTTAGTACAGAAAATAGCTTCCTGAAAATGGCCTCCTTGACATGGACAGGGTATCTTGTTATAATTATGAAATCAGCAGTAGCTACGGTGAGAGGTCTTTCTCTGATCGTATCTCATAGAGAGAATATTGGAACGTTGTTTCCTCAGGTACTGGATACTCTGGGACAGGGAGCCTGTCAACGTTTGTTCCCAAAAACTTGATTTAGATAGTGCCGCTCTGCGGAGCGGCGTATTTTAAACATAAAGGTTAGTGATAACTAACTAGAAAGGGGCTCGTCCAGCCGGTACGGCCTACCATTTTATCGGATTTGAAGGAAGCGGGCAGATTTATTCATAAAGACCGGTTCATTCGCTCTTTCATTAAGGTATTGCCCCGTCAGCGGCGATTGCCGGTATCGCTTTTGTGGCGTTTCTTGGAATTCAAAATATTATTCCTGTAATGTTGGCCGTGGTTATCATAACGCTGCTGGATTGCTGTATCATTGCGTCCGCGATCCCCATGCAGCTGTCATCTTCCATTATGATACAGACGAGTGTGGAACAGCGAATGCTGGGCGCCGTCGGCGTTGCAGCCGCTTCACTGCTGTATCGAAAGAGTATGGACGCAATTCCGGTTGGGCCGGATAAGGAGGCGAAATAGATGAAATTCTACACATTTGGAAACAGTAAAAATCCCACAATTTTGCTGCTGCCCGGCACCTGCTGCCATTGGAAGCGGAATTTTGGGCATCTAATTCCGCTGCTGGAACAGGATTTTTATGTCGTGTGTGTATCCTATGACGGCTTTGACGAGACAGAAGAGACCGTTTTTCCGGATATGCTGAAAGAGACGGCAAAAATTGAGGACTATGTACGGGAAAACCTCAGCGGACATATCTGTGCCGCCTACGGCTGCTCCATGGGAGGGAGCTTTGTGGGCTTGCTCATCCAACGGCGGCGCATCCATATTGATCATGGCATTTTAGGAAGTTCTGACTTGGATCAGGAAAGCGGCCTGTCTGCCCGCCTGAAAGCGCAGATAATGGCTGGGGTGCTCTATGGTATGTTTCAGAAAGGCCGGCTGCCCGGTTGGATGCAGAAGCGGCTGAATAAAAAAAGCCCGGAGGAACGGGCCTACATGGAACCGATGCTGAAAATGTTCGGCGTGGGCAACGGAGATATGCGCTTTGTTCAAAAGCAGAGCATCCGCAATCAGTTTTACTCGGATTTGGTTACGCCGTTGGAGGAAAAGATAGATGTTCCGGGAAGCAGGGTACATATCTTTTACGCCTTGAAAATGGGAAAGCAATATGAGACCCGCTATTGCCAGCACTTTAAGGATCCGGATATCCGCCGCCACGATAGGCAGCATGAGGAACTACTGGTGAGAGAACCAGAGCAGTGGACGGCAGAGATCCGCTGCTGCTGCGGAATGGAGGATAGACAATGAAGGTTTTGGTTTACGGCGTCGGAGTTATCGGCTGCTACTTGACCCATTTCTTGTGCCGGGCTGGCACCATGGGTATCGGCTTTCTGCACGCCGCCGTGCCTGAGCAGCGAAAGCTGTGCATGGACGCCTCCATTGAGGGCTGCGACCTGCTCTTAAAGCTGGGGTATTCCATTGCCCCAGAGGGAGACGATACCTATTACCGCCCCGGCCCGAAGAGAAGGGGCAAACGGACTCGCCACCTCCAACAAGAGCATTGGGGTGATCATCCTGTTTATCGCCCTGTATGTTGGCTTTGGGAAATATGTCCGGCAGGAGAATTTGCAGTAGAAAGTGAGGAAAATAACATGATTTGGTCAAGAACGATCTTAGACGGCATCGTCATGTGTGTCATCTTCAACGTGACCGTGGCGCTGCTGTGGCTGCTCACCCCCAACTCCTTTTCCGGGATGCTACCGGCGGAGATTCGAAAGGCCGCGCCCAAGCGGACGAAGCGGGAGATCCTGGTGCTGGCCTGTGTGCTCTATCCCCTGTACATCGGGCTGATCGCCTATGCCATTTTCAGCGCGTATCTGGCAGGGGCGACCGGCTTCTGGAACCTGTTTTGGATGGGCTATATCGAGATGTTTTTCGTCAATTTAGGGGATTTCCTCGGCCTGGATTGGTTGTTCCGGGCAAAGGTGAAGGACCGGACCATGCTCCCGGGAACGGAGCACTGCAAGGCATGGAACACAAAGGAGTGGATGCTGATCCTCGCCATTCCGGAGCATTGCCTGGGTTGGCCGCTGATCATCTGCCCCCTGGTGGGCTTCATCTGCGCCGGAATCGGCACGCTGATCCGCTGAGAGAATGGGAGGATCCATATGAGCTGGCTGATAGTTCTGATTGAGTTTCAAAACGGCAACGCTTCTTGTCATGCTTGCCTTTGCCATTGGGGCCGTCTACGGAATCAATGGAGCACGGGGCTTTGGAACCCTTTTTGGCAGATTTACGCAATCGCAATGGCCGAGGGGCTGTTTGACCGGTTTTTTATCGACTGGTACTGGGCGGAGCATACAAAAGCCTGGACGATCCCCGGCACGGAAGATATCCCCTTTGTCCAAACCTGGGGGCAGGTATTGAAAAAACGGGGAGTATTGACCCTGATCTGGGCTGTGGGCGCGGCCATCGTGGGTCTGCTGGTGATCTTGATTTTTTGACAGGGAAAGAGGAAGAAAAATGGTGATTCATGAGTACGGCGACAGCAGCCTGCCGAAAATTGTACTGCTGCATCCTATGATGGCGGATGCCCGCTGTATGCTCCGGCTGACAGAAAGTATGGAAGAGAAGTATTGTGCAATCATTCCCGATCTGTCAGGACAGGGGGAGGATTCCGGCGAGTATGGAAACGCCAGACAAGAGGCCGAAATGCTGAGTCTTTATTTGAAAAAGAAAGGGTACACGGAGCTGGAGCTGCTGATGGGGCGTCTATCGGCGGACAGGTGGGAATGTATCTGCTGGGACAGGGAGATATTTCCTGCAAGACAGCGGTTTTTGAGGGTGTCCCCCTATATGAAAATGCGTGGTTGATTTACAAGTTTATGAAATTCGGCTTTTTGATGAAGCACCGCAAAGCCGTTCAGATGCCGCTTGCCGAGGTAAAAAAGTCCATGTCGGCCCGCTACGGCGTCTTTGGAGATGTTATGGCGGAAAACTTTATCAAAATGAGCGAGAAAAGTCTTATCAATGTGGTCAGAGATTGCTCGGATTTCCCGTTTCCGCCTTTGCCGGAGGCCGTTCAGCGGCGGATTTTTCTGGAGGTCGGCAGCAAGGACATCAACTGCCGGCAGAATAAGACAATTTGGAAACATTATCCCAGCATCCATATCCAGGTGCGGGAGGGCTACGGGCATTGTATGTACCTGTCTGAGCACTATGCGGAGTATGGAAAACTGGTGGAGCGCTACATGAGAGAGGAGTAGAAAAATGTCTAAAGAGGCGTCAAAATCCCAAGAAAAGACCATGTCCCGTATCTACCGGGGCAAGGAAATCTTCAAGCCCCTGAACACAGGGCGCATTGATGAGCGCGTCAGCTGCGTTCGGGAATTCGTAGCGAATATCTTTTTCTATACGAAAAACGGCGTTACCATCATGATCGACGCCGGGTACAATTATGATCGGTTGGAGGAAAAACTGCGCTGGCTTTGGCTGAAAATCATCACCGGGCACACCGGCTGGACGGACGATCTGGATTTTGCCTTTGCCCACAGGGAACGGGTGTGCAACGCATGGCTCAGGCAGAAGCCCCATGATCCCCAGGCCCCTTATGACGCTTATGACGAATCTGACGACACGGAAGAACGCGCCCGGAGCGTTTATCTGAAAAAGCAGAAAGGGGTGAAAGCATGAAAGAAAACGCAAGCACAAGGGCATACGGCTGGTTTTACAGTCATGCCTGTAAAAAGCAGCTGAAAGCGCAATATGGCGGCCAAACGCTGAAAGAATGCCGAAAAGAATACCGTGAGATTATCCGGCGGGCAAAGGACATTGGCCCTTCCAGGCTGTTCAGCGCCTACTGCATGGCGGCGTGGTTTATTGCGCTGAACCGCAGCACAGGCGGCAGCGCGGAGGGCGGTGAGCGCTGCGACTTCCGCTATCGCCGCAAAAAGCATAGCGTATGCTGTTGACCCTGCTGATGCCGGACAGCGCGTTCCGCCTGGCCTTCACCAACGGCCTGATGAGCGAGAGTACGCTGATACGGTTTGTCAGTATGCTGCTATGGAACTTAATCTATAAAAATAATTGTTTGGAGGAAAACGATGGAAAGTATTGATTTACGGGGTGTGCCGGAGACCATGCTGCAAACGCTGTATGCCCGGGCCGCTCATTCTAAACGGCCAGATCACAAATTTTATGATGCCAAGGCTATCGAAATCGTGGAGCAGTTGGACTATGACTTTTCCAAGGCGGGAAAGGACAAGGCCATGAGCGCCGGGGTCATCGCCCGGACAATCCTGCTGGACCAAATGGTAAGGCAGTTTGTGGACGAAAATCCAAATGGCACGGTGGTCAACATCGCCTGCGGCCTGGATACCCGCTTTTACCGGGTGGATAACGGGAGCATCCGCTGGTACAACCTGGATTTGCCGGAGACGATTGCCGTGCGTCGCCGTTTTCTTACGGAAACCGGTCGGGTATCCATGATTGCCAAGTCTGCCATGGATGAAACCTGGGCCGACGACATTGATACAACAGAGAGTAAGACGCTGATCGTGATGGAAGGACTGGTCATGTATCTGACCGAAGCGGATGTAAAGCAGATTCTTTCGATTATTGACCGACGGTTTCAATCGGCAAAGGTCATTATGGAGACCATGAATCCCTGGATTATCAAGCATATGAAGGAGAAATCCATCGAGGCAACCAGAGCTAAGTTTACCTGGGGAATTCAGTCCGGGAAGGAATTGAAAAACCTCGCGCCGGGCCTTATCTGGGTGAGGGATGTGAGCCTGGTGGAGGGGATGAAGGTGATTTATCCGGTTTACCGGCTGCTCGGCAAAATCCCGACGGTCCGAAACATTTCCAACAAGCTGGTCATTCTGAAAAAGTGAGGATATTTTGATTGTTAAGGCCACCTGCAAGCGTCTCTGCCGGTTAGATGCCTTTGGGTGTGGTATGCTAAAGGCAAATAATCTGGCGGAGGTATGAGTAGAGCGGAAACATGCTGAGAAGAACCTCCTCCAAAACGCTCTCACAGAAAAGCTGATGGTTCACATCTTGCATCACCATGTAAAACTGCTCGAGCAGCCTGTGTTTTTTATAAGTAATGCCTCCATATGTCATTATCGCACCGCTGTTTTTTCAAGCCCGCAAAGACATCGTCCCAAAGTAGTCTTTCCTGCGCCATTTTCACCGATAATGCCTACGCGGCCACATTTGGGAAACTGAAGGGTATCGATATTCAGAATCTGTCTGTTTTTCTTATATGCAAACTTTAGATTCCGAATGGTAATCATTTCATCGTCCCAGTGAGAAATCGTATAATAGTAACCATTCTAACTAAATGAGTTGACAAGAATGGTTAGAATAAATTTGGGAGGCGATCAGATGACTTTTTAGGAAAGCGAAACGATTGAACTGAAAGAAATCGTGGTGGAGGATATCAAAAAAGAAATCATTGCTTTTGCCAACTGCGAAGGCGGAAAGTTGTATATTGGCGTTAAGGATGACGGTACTGTATCGGGGCTGGATGACCCGGACGGTGAGACCATATACAAAAAAATAAGCGGAGATGAAAATACAGGGCGTACTATTGAAGAAATTGAAAGAGATACAGACAGAGATAGTTTTATGAGTGCAGACGAAGCCCTGCTATTCCGTATTTATAAAGATTTAAGTGTGTTTTCAATGAGCTTATTAGCAAAATCTGTAACATTGCTAATAGGTTCTTCCATTCCACTTTCTATGCGGGACACCATTTTCGGAAAATAGTGTCCGGTATAATTTCCCATTTTTTTGATTGTTATTTTTTCATCAACCGCCGGTATTCATCGGGATACAACCCTGTATTCTTCCGAAACAGGCTTGCAAACCGTCCGGAATGATGATAACCCACGGCTTCTGCAATCTGACTGATCGTAAAATCCGTTTTCATCAGCATATACTCCGCATGAGCGACCCGCTTGTTTTGGATATATTCTGTAATTGTGTAGCCATAGCGTTTTTTGAAAGAATACCGAAGTTTCGTCTGCCCCATGCAGGCGATTTTTGTTAGCTGGTCTGTCCGAATATCAAAGGCGCAGTGATCTTCTATGTAGCACTTCACTGCGTCCAGATTAACAAGATCTTCCTTCGTCAATTCACCGCTTGGCATAAACCCTTTATGTTCCTTTGTCTTTTCGATGATCAACGAAATAGCTTCCGCGACCTTACTCTCATAGAAAAGGTGGGCTGCTATGCCTGTTCCCTGGAATGTCTGTATCTGACGCATGAGCAGGACAAGCTCTGGAAAATCAGAAATACCGTCTACACTGAGAAACGCAGCTTTCGGATCGGGAAACTCCTCCGGATATTTCCGCTCCAGATAGTCGTGATAATATCCAGGCATAAACATGAGTTCCATGCCGCGAATGGGAACATTTTTATGGTATCTGGCGCGGAACATCTGGCTATCGGAAACGTGTCCCCTGATACAGTTTGCGGATATTCGTTTATAAGGCGATAATTCCTCGGCGGATATGGTGTCGTAATAGTTGATGGAGATAAAATCCTGCTGCTGATACTCTAACAGTTTATCCTCTTTTAAGCAAAAATCAAGGATTGCGATTGCAAAGAGTCCTTCCCTCTCATAGTACCAATAGTAGCCTTTTCCAAATTCCTCTGGCGGCTCAAAGCAGACGCCCTCTAGGTTTAACGTATCTTTGCATGGGCAAGGGTGAAATCCCAGCTGTAACAGACACGGCTCCGGCAGACTTTTCGTCTGTAATTCCATGTATTTTCCTCCTTCATCCACATTCGACGAACATTCATCACGATTCAACGAAGGTTAGCTGAAACTATTGAATTGGCCACCGAAATGGAGTAGATTACTTTACGGAAAGGTTAGCATATCCTAACCATCCTAAAGTATAGCAGGCTTTTTGGTATAATTCAAGAAAAATCAAAAAGTTTGCGAAGAAAAGGAGGTCGTTTCATTGAAGAACGAACAATCTTGGTTCGGGGCGCTGCTTTCCTTTGCCTCACGTTGCAAAGGGAAAATGATCTTATCGGTGCTTTGTTCCATTATAAGCGTATTCGGCGGATTTGTCCCATTCATAGGAGTTTATCAGATTTTGAAGCTGTTTATTGCCGGGACGGTTGACATTTCCCAAATATTATTCTGGTGCGGTTTTTGTGTGGCAGGCTGGATGATCAGGCTGGTGTTCTTTGCCATTTCCACAATTCTGTCTCATGTCAGCGCCTATACAATTTTGGAAACGATTCGTCTGGAAATTGCGGATAAACTGATGAAAGCGCCGCTGGGGGATGTGATGAATAAAACCATCGGCCAGATTAAGAGTGTAGTGGTTGACCGGGTGGAGGCCATCGAGCCGCCATTGGCACATTTCATTCCGGAAGCAACGGGTAACATTGTGATCCCCATTGCGATTTTCGTTTTCCTGATTGTGTTTGACTGGCGCATGGCCCTGGCGTCGATTGCAACAATACCGCTGGCTGCAATTCCTTTTGGAATTATGACCAGGAACTTTACAGAAAAATACGATGCCTACATGAAAGCAAACAACCATGTAAACAGCGTCATTGTGGAGTATGTGGAGGGTATCGAAGTAGTAAAAGCCTTTAATCAGGCTACCAGCTCTTATGAGAAATTT
>JAUNGD010000107.1 GCA_030524705.1 Lachnospiraceae bacterium
TTCTTAACTATTTTCTTAAAAATTTTCTGAACTATTTTCCATGATTCTTTCCGGCTCCGCATTTTCCAAATCCTCATCCGCAAGGATTTCTTTCAGTTCATCCGTTTCTTCTTCCTCCGGCATGTATTTTTTGAATATTTTATTCAGAAAATACGAGTTGGCAAATGCGACGATCGCGAAACCTCCGAGGATCCAGACCAGTAGTCCGTACCAGAACGTATAGGCATTCAGGAAGGTGAGCATTATTGAACCGATAACAATGACCAGCATGACAATCGTCCGGGGAAAATCGGCAATGGCCATGATGAAAGCGTTGCGCAGCGTTGTCGTCGTCTTGTTTTCGAAGCGGGAAAGCAGCGGGAACACATAAATCACTACCATCGTATAAATAAGGGACGTTGCTGAGATCAAAACAAAAAGCACTGTGCTTAAGGAATTGTTTGAATGATTCAGGATGTACATATCCAGCCCCAGGATACAACCCACAAAAAGCACGATCAGCCAGATGACGGTGGCCTGCTTGAAATTCTGCTTGAAGGACTTCAGGAAGGAGCGGAAAACGTAGCCCTCCTCGTTGCCTGCCATTTTCAGCGTCACATAGTACATGGCCGTGACGGAGGCGCCGATGGTAAAAATCGGAAGCGAACAGACTATAAATAGAAGATTCAGTATCATCAGATCCGCCAGACGTCCCATCGCGCGGAAAAAACCGTTGTCCATATTAAAGATATTACTCAACAATAATCGCCTACTTTCTTTTTTACTTTGTATGAGAGATTTCTTCGTTCACAGCTTGAAGGTGCTTTGCACCTTCTCATAGCTTATAGTATAGGGGTTTTTCACAGAAAAATCAACGAACTTTGCATATTTTCCACGATTCATAAATTGACAATGGCCGTAGGGGTACGCTATAATTAAAAAATGTGTATATGTATATGTTTTTGTATACCAATCGGTATATGAAATATGAATTGAATGGATCACTGTTGAAGGAGGCAGACTATGTTGTACGATAAGGTACCTACCAGTCTGAACTTTGTCGATCGCGAGAAGCAGACAGAGAAGTTCTGGAAAGAGAATAAGATTTTTGAGAAGAGTATGGAGAACCACAAAGAGGGTGAGACATACACATTTTATGACGGACCGCCAACAGCAAACGGCAAACCGCATATTGGACACGTTTTGACCCGTGTCATTAAAGATATGATTCCGCGTTATCAGACAATGAAAGGAAAGATTGTTCCGAGAAAGGCCGGATGGGATACGCACGGTCTTCCGGTGGAGCTGGAGGTCGAGAGACTTCTGGGTCTGGACGGCAAGGAGCAGATCGAGGAGTACGGACTGATCCCATTCATTGATAAATGTAAGGAAAGTGTCTGGAAATACAAAGGAATGTGGGAGGACTTCTCCGGCACCGTTGGTTTCTGGGCGGATATGGATGATCCGTACGTAACGTATCATGACGATTATATTGAGTCCGAGTGGTGGGCTCTGAAGGAGATTTGGGACAAAAAGCTTCTGTACAAGGGCTTTAAGGTAGTTCCGTACTGCCCGCGCTGCGGTACGCCGCTCTCTGCGCAGGAGGTAGCGCAGGGCTACAAGACGGTAAAGGAGCGTTCTGCCGTTGTTCGTTTCAAGGCAGTCGGTGAGGATGCATATTTCCTGGCATGGACCACGACGCCCTGGACACTGCCCTCCAACCTGGCTCTCTGTGTGAACCCGGATGAGACCTACTGCAAGGTAAAGGCAGCCGACGGATATACGTATTATATGGCGGAGGCGCTTTTGGATACCGTGCTTGGAAGACTGGCCGACAAGGAGAACGGTACGGCAGCCTATGAGGTTCTGGAGACCTGCAAGGGCAAAGAGCTGGAATACAGAGAGTACGAGCCGCTGTTTGCGTGTGCCGGAGAGGCGGCAGCAAAGCAGCACAAGAAAGCGCATTTTGTGACCTGTGACAATTATGTTACCATGTCGGACGGTACCGGTATCGTTCATATTGCTCCGGCCTTCGGTGAGGACGATGGACGTATCGGACGGAACTATGAGCTTCCCTTTGTACAGTTTGTAAACGGTAAGGGTAATCTGACCGAGGAGACGCCGTATGCCGGCATGTTTGTGAAGGATGCCGACAAGCCGATCCTTGTGGATCTGGAAAAGGAAGGAAAGCTTTACGACGCTCCGAAATTTGAGCATGAATATCCGCATTGCTGGAGATGTGATACTCCGCTGATCTACTACGCGAGAGAATCTTGGTTCATCAAGATGACCGCAGTGAAGGACGACCTGATTGCAAACAACAATACCATCAACTGGATTCCAGAGAGCATCGGCAAGGGACGTTTCGGCGATTGGCTGGAAAACGTTCAAGACTGGGGAATTTCCCGCAACCGCTACTGGGGTACTCCGCTGAATATCTGGGAGTGTAAGGGATGCGGCCATATGCATTCTATCGGCAGCCGTCAGGAGCTGTTCGAGATGAGCGGCAATGAGGCGGCAAAGACCGTTGAGCTTCACCGTCCGTACATTGACGAGATCACCATCAAATGTCCTGAGTGCGGCGGCGAGATGCACCGTGTACCGGAGGTAATTGACTGCTGGTTTGATTCAGGAGCAATGCCCTTTGCACAGTATCACTATCCGTTTGAGAATAAAGAATATTTTGAGGCACATTTCCCGGCACAGTTTATTTCTGAGGCTGTGGACCAGACGAGAGGATGGTTCTATTCCCTGCTGGCAGAATCTACGCTGCTGTTCAACAAGGCGCCGTATGAGAATGTCATCGTTCTCGGCCACGTTCAGGATGAGAACGGTCAGAAGATGAGTAAGTCCAAGGGAAATGCCGTTGACCCATTTGATGCACTGGCTACCTACGGAGCCGATGCGATCCGCTGGTATTTCTATATCAACAGCGCGCCGTGGCTTCCGAACCGCTTCCACGGCAAGGCAGTGCAGGAGGGACAGCGTAAGTTCATGGGTACTCTGTGGAATACGTATGCGTTCTTTGTGCTTTATGCGAACATTGACAACTTCAATCCGATGGATTACACCCTGGATTACGAGAATCTTCCGGTCATGGATAAGTGGCTGCTTTCCAAGATGTACACTATGATTCAGGATGTGGACAACGATCTGGGCAGCTACAAGATCCCGGAGGCAGCCCGGGCGCTTCAGGAATTTGTGGACGATATGAGCAACTGGTATGTCAGAAGAAGCCGTGAGCGTTTCTGGGCAAAGGGAATGGAGCAGGATAAGATCAATGCTTACATGACCCTGTATACCGCTCTTGTAAATGTCTGCAAGGCGGCGGCTCCGATGATCCCGTTCATGACGGAGGATATTTACCGCAACATCGTATGCAAGGTGGATAAAAACGCACCGGAAAGTATTCATCTGTGTGATTTCCCGGCAGTGGATGCATCCCGCATCGACAAAGAGCTGGAGAAGGAAATGGATGAGGTACTGAAGGTGGTTGTGATGGGCCGTGCCTGCAGAAATGCAGCCAACATCAAGAACCGCCAGCCGATTGCCCAGATGTATGTAAAGGCGCCGGAGGTACTGCCGGAGTATTTTGTGGATATTATCAGGGATGAGCTGAACGTAAAGAAGGTGGCATTCACAGAGGATGTCAGCGCATTTACCTCCTATACCTTCAAGCCGCAGCTTAAGACGGTGGGACCGAAGTACGGCAAGCTGCTGGGCAAGATCCGTCAGGCTCTTCCGGAGCTGGACGGCAACGCAGCGATGAGCGAGCTGAAAGCAAACGGCGTTCTGAAGCTTGTATTCGGCAGCGACGAGGTCGTACTGGCAGAGGAGGATCTGCTGATTGAAGCGGCTCAGACAGAGGGCTACGTATCAGACAGCAATGCAGATATTACGGTGGTGCTTGATACAAAGCTGACACCGGAATTGATCGAGGAGGGCTTTGTGCGTGAGCTGATCAGCAAGATTCAGACCATGCGTAAGGAAGCCGGCTTTGAGGTGATGGATAAGATTCGTGTATCTGTAAAGGATAATGAAAAGATCAATTCGATCCTGCAGAAATATGAAAAAGATATTCTGACTGATGTCATGGCGGATGAGATCGTATATGACACAGTTATTGGATATACAAAAGACTGGAACATCAATGGCGAGGCTGTAACAATGGGTGTTGAGAAGCTTTGAAAAAAGCTTGAGGAGAAAATCTGAACAGTTATAAGTATCTGGAAAGGAAAAGATGAAAATGAACAAGTTGATTGACAAGGAAGTATTCAAAGAGAGAGTCAAGGAAAATGTCAAAACTCTTTACCGCAAAACGCTGAAGGAAGCAGACCAGCAGCAGATTTTTCAGGCAGTATCCTATGCTGTAAAGGACGAGATCATCAATAACTGGCTGGCTACACAGAAGCAGTATGAAATGGATGATCCGAAGACCGTGTACTATATGTCCATGGAGTTTTTGATGGGCCGTGCACTGGGCAACAACCTGATCAATCTGACTGCATACAAGGAAGTCAAGGAAGCTCTGGAGGAAATGGGATTTGACCTTAACGTGATTGAGGATCAGGAGCCGGATGCGGCTCTTGGCAACGGCGGTCTCGGCCGTCTGGCTGCATGTTTCCTGGATTCCCTGGCAACTCTTGGATATTCTGCATACGGCTGCGGTATTCGTTATCGTTATGGTATGTTCAAGCAGAAAATTGAAAACGGTTATCAGGTAGAGGTGCCGGATAACTGGCTGAAGAACGGCAACCCGTTTGAGCTGCGCCGTCCGGAATACGCGAAGATCGTTAAATTCGGCGGCTATGTCAGAGTTGAGTATGACGAGAAGAAGAAGAGAAACAACTTCGTTCAGGAGGGATATCAGTCTGTACGGGCAATTCCGTTTGATATGCCGATTCTTGGATACAATAACAACATCGTAAATACACTGCGTGTATGGGACGCTGAGGCAATCAACGATTTCCATCTTGACGCGTTTGACAAGGGTGACTATCAGAAAGCGGTAGAGCAGGAAAACCTGGCAAAGAACCTGGTAGACGTTCTTTACCCGAACGACAATCACTATGCAGGAAAAGAGCTTCGTCTGAAACAGCAGTATTTCTTCATTTCTGCAAGTGTCCAGGAGGCAATCGCAAAATATAAGAGAAATCACGACGACATCCGCAAATTCCATGAGAAGGTTACCTTCCAGCTGAACGATACCCATCCGACGGTAGCAGTTGCAGAGCTGATGCGTATTCTTCTGGATGAGGAAGGTCTTGAGTGGGATGAGGCATGGGAGGTTACGACAAAGACCTGTGCTTACACGAACCACACGATCATGGCGGAGGCTCTTGAAAAATGGCCCATCGAGCTGTTCTCCAGACTGCTTCCCCGTGTATATCAGATCGTTGAGGAGATCAACCGTCGCTTCGTTGAGGAGATTCAGAAGAAATATCCGGGCAATCAGGAGAAGGTTCGCAAGATGGCAATTATCTATGACGGACAGGTTAAGATGGCCCACCTGGCAATCGCAGCAGGATACTCTGTAAACGGCGTTGCAAGACTGCATACGGAGATTCTGAAGAATCAGGAGCTGAGAGATTTCTATGAGATGATGCCGGAGAAGTTCAACAACAAGACAAACGGTATCACCCAGAGAAGATTCCTGCTTCATGCAAATCCACTTCTGGCAGACTGGGTAACTGACCATATCGGCGACGAGTGGATCACAGATCTTCCCCAGATTGCAAAGATGAAGATTTATGCAGATGATCCGAAGGCTCAGCAGGAGTTTATGAACATCAAATATCAGAATAAGATTCGTCTTGCAAAATACATCAAGGAGCATAATGGTGTTGACGTTGACCCGCGTTCCATTTTTGATGTACAGGTAAAGAGACTGCATGAGTATAAGCGTCAGCTTCTGAATATTCTGCATGTAATGTATCTGTACAATCAGATCAAGGATCATCCTGAGATGGATTTCTATCCGAGAACATTTATTTTCGGTGCAAAGGCAGCAGCGGGCTACCGCCGTGCAAAGCAGACTATCAAGCTGATCAACAGCGTGGCAGACGTAATCAACAACGA
Source organism: Lachnospiraceae bacterium (assembly GCA_030524705.1). Lineage (GTDB taxonomy): Bacteria > Bacillota > Clostridia > Lachnospirales > Lachnospiraceae > Choladousia. The sequence continues at coordinate 6,058 of JAUNGD010000107.1, forward strand.
TAAATCCATCAACGGCAAGCTGAAGGTGGTATTTATTGAGGACTACCGCGTGTCCAACGCAGAATGGATCTTTGCAGCAGCAGATGTTTCTGAACAGATTTCTACTGCAAGTAAGGAGGCATCCGGTACAGGTAACATGAAGTTTATGCTGAACGGCGCTCCGACCCTGGGAACCATGGACGGTGCAAACGTCGAGATCGTAGAAGAGGTTGGAGAAGAGAATGCATTTATCTTCGGTCTGTCCGCAGATGAAGTCATCCGCTTCGAAAATGAGGGCGGCTACCATCCGGTGGATTACTTCAACAACGATCAGGATATCCGCCGTGTGCTGATGCAGCTCATCAATGGTGAGTATTCTCACGGAGACATGGAAATGTTCCGTGAAATCTATGATTCACTGCTCAATACGAACAGCAGCGACAGACCGGATACGTACTTTATTCTGGCTGACTTCAAGTCCTATGCAGAGGCACAGAGACGCGTGGAGGAGGCATACCGCGATGAAGCAAGATGGGCTAAGATGGCTATATTGAACATGGCAAGCAGCGGCAAGTTTACATCTGACCGTACCATTCAGCAGTATGTAGACGAGATCTGGCATCTTGATAAGGTGAAAGTAACGGTGGATCCGAAGTCCTTCGAGTTATAAGAGAATACAGAGCAGAGGCTGTAAAGCGTTGACAAATACAGAGGAGGCTGCGCACTAAGGAATTAGTGTGCGGCCTTTTTGATTATTTAACCTGACAGATTGATTGGAATGGAGCAAATTCTTGTGTGATTTTTAATTTTATTATTGTAAAAAGAACTGCGTTTCCTGTATAAACTGTGCTTTTCTGGTAATCCTATCACTAAACCGGTGAGGAATCATAATGATGAGGTGAATGATATGGATAAGAGAGCATTTAAAAATTTTATTACGAAACGCAGCAGCATCTGGACAATCAGCCTGTGTATGACGGGTATCCTGGTTTTGGGCGGCATTGCTGCAGTGGACAAGACACGCAGGGCAAACGATGAGCAGCCTGAAACGGAGATCGGCCAGGTGGCCTATCTTGAGGAAGAAATTGATCCCTCCGATGATATAGAGGAATCCCTGTTTCCGACTCTTCAGGAGGAGATGACCGAGGATCTGGCGCAGGCGTCGGGAAGCACGGTAGAGGAAGAGTCAGAGTTTTCTAATGAAGCTGCTGACGAAGCAGAGGAGGGAGACGAAGTACAGGTATCCGCAGATCATGTGGAAAGCTCTGGGGAAAATACGGATGTACCGTCAGACACCACTGCAGCGGATGCGGCAGAGGAGGCTTCCTCCAGCCAGGTAATATCTGAGCAGGCCTTGCTTCAGGAGGGCATCAGCTTTACGGAGGATGAGTCCCTGATGTGGCCGGCAGCCGGAACGATACTGATTGATTACAGCATGGATGGAAGCGTTTATTTTCCGACGCTGAATCAATACAAATACAATCCGGCGCTGATTATCGGCAGTGACGTCGGCAATCAGGTGCTGGCATCCGCAAAGGGAATCGTGGAGTCAGTTACGATTGATGAAGAGACAGGTAATACTCTGGTGTTGAATCTCGGAAACGGATATAAGCTTACTTACGGTCAGCTGAAGGAGCTGGCAGTTTCGGAAGGCGACGTAGTGGAGGAGGGCGCTTTGCTCGGCTATGTCAGCGAACCGACCAAGTATTACAGCGAGGAAGGCAGCAACCTCTACTTTGCAATGACACAGAACGATACGGCGGTAGACCCCGTTCTGTATCTGGAATAAAACAGAACTACTATTATTTATAAGAATCTGAAATACTTCAGGATAGACGTTTTCCAGTCTCTGTTGGGGTTTTTCAGATTCTTTTTTGCACAAAATCAGGGATTTAAAATATAATATATCAGAAGCAGATATTGATTATGTATATAATCTGCAGTCGGAATTTCACAGTGCATTGTTATGATGGCCGCGGCTGCATCGGGTTCTTCCGGCGGGGCGCGGAGATTTGAGTGGAGTACAATTCTATCCGGCTGCTTCATATACAGGGGGTGGGCTGCCATCCCTGTACATATACCCGTCTTTTATCAATTCAGGTTTTTTTAAAAGCATGTCGCAGGCTTATTTGGCTGTAGTATTCAGTATTTTTTGCAGCATTCCCCATTTCATCCGTAATGAAAGAAAAATCTAAATAGAATATTCAGAAAAAAATGTTTTCGTGTGACTTTTATGTGACGCTTGTAGGATATGATAACAAAAATAGTACAGGAAAAATTTTCCAGAGTAAAATTATTTTTTCCCGAAAGGGGTTGCATATAGGATGAAACGAAAATATAATTTT
>JAUNGD010000021.1 GCA_030524705.1 Lachnospiraceae bacterium
GTACCGGAGAAACGGCAGGTACGGAAGATGCCGGAAATACAGCAGGTGCGGAAGGTTCCGGGAATGCAGAGGCCGACGGGAACACAGCAGGTACGGAAGGTATCGGAGAAACGGCAGATACGGAAGGTACCGGAGAAGCGTCAGGTACGGAAGGTGCCGGAAATACAGCAGGTACGGAAAGTATCAGGGATACTGGCGATATGGAAAATCCCGGATATGACGAAAACACCTGGAATACAATAAATGTGCCGGATACCGGGTTTACAGTAGAGGCGCAGGAAAGTTCCGCGATATGGGATCTGGGGGACGATGCGGAGACAGAGGATGAAAATAAAATGACGTACGAAGAGGGAGAAATGACAGAAGTTGAGGCAGGAGTATCTGTTAAGGTAAAGAATTCCGACATTACAGCGGAAGAAAGGGGATTGGAGGTCGGTGATGCCGCAGTTCTGCAGGTTCATGCCTTTAACAGGCTGGAAGCCGATGTAAGCGTAAAGCTTTATTTTTGGTCTTTTGATGGGATACTTCCTGAGTCAAAAGAACTGTGGGGAGATATTTTAGCAGTTCCGTGTACTGATATCGGAGTGGAGACCGGAGAGGGGATGGAAGTTGAACCGTCAGAGTATAAGGATTTGGATGGGAGCAGCATGGAAGGGCAGATATATTATATTTGGGACAAAATTGAGAATGATGTTGCCGCGTGCTATCTGTTGACGGAGCTTTCGCCCGGGACAGAGACTGATTTTGAAGTATCAGTGCATTCAGATACAGATAACAGAGTGGCTGTAGTCCCGGTTATTGCAGGCGGCGCGGATGATAAATATTTTGATGAAGTTTATCTGACCTGGACTGGCACAGACAATAGTAAAGCAGAAGAAACAGATTCGGAGAATATGGAATCAGAGCATTTTCTGCAGCGTGCAGCAGGAACAGAGCAGTTAAATCCCTCAGATTTTGCCTCCATGAGACTGATTGTTATGGTGTCTGGAGAGGACAGGGTCGTGGATCCGGAGCATGTGATCGCAGACTATGGGAATATTTACCTTCTCCAGTATCATTCCACAGAGCAGTCCATGAATGCATATATGTATTATAAAGAAAATGCAGATGCAGTGGAGCCGGATACGGTGGTAGAGACGGCAGCTGATGCCATGGCAGCGGAAGGAACAGAATGGGATGTCACAGCGGAAGCGGAGAGAATAGCGCCGGATACTGCGGAGGAGACAACAGCGGAGGATTCGCCTGTTGCTCCCGTTGTCAGAAATATGACAGAGGATCAGAATCCTGTCACTGCTCTTGCAGAAAAACAGGATTCCTCTGCAGCACAGATGGCAGACGGGCTGATTGCCTTAGTGGACACAGGAGTAAGCGAGGGCGGGAATATCATTGACCGTGTTTCATTGATCGGAGATGAGTTAGAAGGAAACGGACACGGCAATGAGATGGCAGCGGCGATTGCGTCTCAGAATCCGGATGCGAAGATACTTTCTATCCGGGCGGTTGGAAATGACGGGCGGGGAACGATATCCTCTGTTGTGGCAGCAATGGAATATGCCATCAATCAGAATGCAAAGATCATCAACCTTTCAATTTATGCAAAGAGAGGTACTCTGAACTCTGTGCTGGAATCTGAGATTAAAAAAGCAGTATCACGGGGAATTTATGTGGTAGGCGCCGCAGGGAACGACGGCGCCGATGCATCGGGGTACATGCCGGGTGGTGTGGAGGAAGCCTGGATCATTGGTGCATGCGATGAGAAAGGTACCAGAAGGGAAGATTCCAATTATGGCAGCACAGTGGATTATTACGTCTCAGCCAGTTCGACATCAGAGGCGGCGGCGAAGTTCTGCGGGTATATATCGGCAAATGGCGTGGAAAGCGTCGGCAATGTTCTTGGTTCGGGGATGATTTTTGAGAATATTTCCGGGGAGGCAGGATCTGATACCACAGCTGCAGCAGAAGAAGCGGATACGGAAAACGGAGACTTTCTTTTGGCGGCCGCTCCGGATAAATTTAAGATTCAGGATGGAGATCCGGCATGGGCTCCGATGATTCTCAGAAGCGGCAGAGCGTCTACCCACAAAAGAAAAGTAATTTTCGGCAATGAAGAAAGGTGGATATACTGTCTTGAACCTTTAAAGGGAGAGCCGGTACATAATACGGAATTCAGTATCAGCAGTGCGGTGCAGTTGGGAGCAGACGATGAAATAACAAAGGCGCTGTATTATCTTTATGGTGGACCAGCATGGGGAAAGACTGTAAATGGCGTAAATCTTAAAACGATCATGACGGATGCAGGCTGTTCAAACGACAATAATTACTATGCCATGACGCATTTTGTTATGGCATATTTTTACCTTAATGGAGATGAATTAAAATGGAACGCACATCCGGAGGGGCCGGGCGTATTGAATTCTGCCGGTATCAAGCTGGTGAAAACATTGGCAGGACACATCAGGAATATGCCGGGTATAACGGAGGCCACAGCGACTCTGAGTGAATCCTCCGTGTCAGCATACTATGACGAATCTAAAAATACATACGTTTCTCAGCCGATCACCTACTATACGTTTTCTGGAAATACGGCAAAAATTCCCCTTCCGGAAGGAGTCATTCTGATAAATGACAGTACCGGAGCCGCTACTTTATCGGGAAATGCCATCGTCGATGGAGGCAATACATTTCATTTTGAGGCGGCGGTCTCTCCGGGTACGGTCCAGGATTATACACTGACCTGTGCAGTTGTGAGAGATTTTACTGCATACAGGAAAGATTTCAGCGGTAATGCTCAGGATATGGGATTTATGTATGATTCGGATGACAGAGAGATCGGGTTTTCCGTGAATTGGCCGTCATACGGCTGCATTGAAATAGAAAAACTGGATGCCAGCACCGGAACAACCGCACCTGCGGGCGGCTATAATATGGACGGTGCAAAATACACTATTTACACTTCGGAGGGGGAGTGGGTAGAAGAACTGACGATATACGATGGCCGGGCAGTTTCCGGTACTCTGACGCCGGGCAGGTACACGGTGAGGGAGACGGCTGCCCCTCCATATTATCAGATTGACAACACGTCTTATGAAGTGACAGTTCCGGCTTCCCAGACCGTAAAGATCGTGTCAGCCGACACACCAATGCCGGTACAGGTAAGGGTAAAAAAACAATCTACCGCGAATGAAGAAATCCTGGGTCTGACCGGCTACGCCAGGGAAGGCGCAGAGTTTGGTATTTATACTGACAGGAACTGTACCGACAGATTAGCTGTGCTGACCACCGACGGACAGGGAATGACCACCGAGTTTACATTGCCTCTGCCAGATCCCGAAGGGCCTGTAAGTACTACATACTATGTGAGAGAGGACAGAGCTCCGGCGGGCCATAAGCCGCATCCAGAACCTGTACCATTTACTGTGTCCTATCCCCTCGATGCAGGGAAGACCATAACGATAGATGTCAGCAACGATCCAGAGTTTGCAGATGTAAATACAGTGATAGAAAAGCTGGATGAAAAAGGAAACAGGATAGAAGGTGTGCAGTTTGAAGTACGGTTTTACGATTCCGATAAGCTTGATACCGGAAAACTGCTGAAAACCTGGGTGCTTGCATCTGATGCGAACGGAGAGATCCATATGGACGAGGCGCATAAAGTAAGCGGCGAGTCTTTTTATACCTGGAATGACCGGGTCGTTGTTCCGAAGGGGTATCTCACGATCCAGGAGAGCAGGACACCGGCGCATTATGTGATGGATGACACAGTTTATGAGTGGGACACTGCCGGAAAAGAGCTGACTGTGAAGACTGTATATAATGATCTGGAACCGGGAAAGATAACGCTTCATAAATTTGATGCGAATGGGAAAACTCCTTTATCCGGTGTGACGTTTGAACTGAAATTCTTGAAGGCCTCTGAGCAGCCTGGACAAAAACCGCTTCCTCATAAGTTTCTTTTGAAAGAAGGGGAAGTAGTCCGGCTTACGACGGATGCACAGGGAGAAGTGGTATTTGACAATTTGGATCAGGGAGAATACCAGATTACGGAAACTTCAACAACAAAGGGGCATAGCCTGTTAAAAGATCCCATCCGCATTTCTCTGCCACTTACAATGACGGCGAAGGAGGCCTCTTCTCAGAAAAATATTGATCTGAGCAAAGCAAAGCTGAATTCAGGGTATGATGATAAATACTATTTTTTTGAATGTACATATGAAGTCACAAACTCATATAATTTTAAAGTTCCGACCACCGGTGCGGAAGGCGGTTGGAGATATGGTTATATCGGAATGGGCATGCTGGCAGTCCTTTGTGCTGGAAGAGTAATCTACGGATGGAAACGCAGGCACAAAACGTCCATGATCTACCGGAAATGATTCTGGCGGTTACTTGCACAATCGTTGACAGTTTAATGCAGAGCGCCGTGAGAGGACGGCAGTTAGTCACTGCCTCCTCAAAACGTTCTACCGGATAGAAGATAAAGGATTCCTCCGTTACAGTGCAAGGCTCTCCGGGGGCTGATCCGATAGGATGTGGAAAAGTGAAAGCCAAAATGATAAATGGCATCTCCGTGTTATCGCACACAAAAAAAGCAATCAATCATTGATTGCCCTTCCTGTTTTGAATACTTCTTGAATACTTTTGTTTTTTGACCCTTGAAAAAGCCCATAAAACAAAGCTTTTCAGCGCACCTGAAGGGATTCGAACCCCTGGCACGTGGTACCGGAAACCACTGCTCTATCCCCTGAGCTACAGGTGCATTTGAAATTGCTTAATCATATTAGCACACTTTCCTGAAAATGTAAAGTATTGATTGCGCAAGATTTTACAATGATTTTTGACGCCGTTTTTTGAAAAAGAGCAGCTCAGCCCCACGATTGGGCCGGTCAGTAAAGTCAGAAGTTCTCCGGACGGCAGGAAAAACTGCGCAGATTCGGAAGATTTAGGATTTCTTTAAGAAACGGATGCTTTACATGGATGTATTAATATGCTAAAATTGTTTTAAAATTTGTAATATTTTATCTCTATTTACCGGAGATGAATAAATAAAACAGCAGGGGGAAAACAGATGTTGGATAATTTCAGAGAATGGCTTTCCGATAACTTACGATACATTTTACTCGGTCTGGCAGGCATTCTGCTTCTTGTGATCGCTTTTTTTGCCATTCGTCTTATCAGTGGTCTCGGCTCACCAAAGAAAACACAGCCGGAGGTACAGCAGACGACAGAGCACATGACAGAGTCTGTGACAGAAAAGAATGAGAGCGGGCAGCTGGTACGGAACCAGACAGATGTGCTGAATTTTGTGACAGGATATTATACCGCAAGGGCGAACAAGGATTTTGACTCCCTTGCTTCTATGTTGGAAGTATATGATGATGCTGTACGCGCGGAGATTGAAAGAGAAGATGCGCTGGTAGAGTCTTACAGCAATATTATGACCTATTCAAAGCCCGGACTGACAGACGGTTCCTATGTCGTATATGCGTATTTTGATGCAAAGGTGTCTGGAGCGAATACGCTGGCGCCGGGGCTTCGGGACATGTATTTGATCACGAACAGCGAGGGCAGTCTTGTAAAATCAGATACGGACAGTCACCCGGAGCAGCAGGCATACATTGAAGAGCTGAGAGCAGACAGTGATGTACAGGCGCTGAAGGCGGATGTAGATAAGAAGTTTGAGGACGCGGTAAATTCGGATGAAGATCTGAAGAAGCTTCTGAGTTCGGATGACGCTTCTGCTGATACACAGGGAGCTGATTCGAACGGAACAGGGGATGGCGCTCCGGTAGTTGGTACCACCACAGGAACCATGCAGGCGACGACGGAGGTGAATGTCCGGGGTACAGATTCTGCGGAAGGTACGCTTTACGGAGTACTCAGCACGGGTATGCAGGTGGAAGTACTTGAGAACCTTGATTCAGGATGGTCCAAGATCAGTTACACGACCAATGGTACCACCATCGAAGGATATGTTATGACACAGTATTTGGCCGCTGTTCAGTAAATAAGGTATTGGACTGGTGGAAATGTCTGCTGCAGATGCGCAGGAGGAGACTCCCGCACATTTGCAGCAGTTTTTTTCAGACTTTTCGAGAAGCACCTTTTTGTGTGGGGCAGAAGCATATTTGCGTATTCTTTTTAGAGTTGTTTCTGTGCTTTTCATGTGGTAAACTAAAAAATGGAGAAAAGGAATGGAAAGATTACTTTGAATATAAAATGGCGGACAAAACAGGTAGAGCGATGAAACAGGGATTTGTAAAGCAAAAGAGTTCCGGTGAAATACGGCTGAATAAATATCTGAGCGATGCAGGGGTGTGCTCCCGGCGGGAGGCAGACCGAATGATAGAGGCGGGAGCTGTAACGGTGGATGGCGTCGCGGCAGTGCAGGGAATGAAAATCCGGCCGGAACAGCATGTTTTTGTAAAAGGAAAAGAGGTTGCCAGAGAGCAGGAGATGATTTTGCTCGCGGTCAACAAGCCCCGGGGGATTGTCTGTACGACGGACACACGATGGGATGACCGGACGATCTATGATCTGCTGAATTATCCGAAACGCATTTTTTCTGTCGGCAGATTGGATAAGGAGTCAGAAGGGCTTTTACTGATGACGAACAACGGCGATATTCTGAATAAAATCATGAGGGCAGGGAATTATCATGAAAAGGAGTATCTTGTCACCGTTGATAAGGAGATCACGCCGGAGTTCCTGAAGAAAATGGCGGAGGGCGTGTATCTTCGGGAGCTGGAAGTAAAGACGAGGCCGTGCCGGGTCGAGCTGGCGGGGGAGAAGCGGTTCCGCATTGTTTTGACCCAGGGCCTGAACCGTCAGATCCGCAGGATGTGTGAAACGCTTCATTATAAAGTGACCCGTCTGGTGCGGGTGCGGATCATGAACATTGAGCTGGGGGATTTAAGGCCCGGAGAATACAGAAGCATTACGCGGGCAGAATGGGCTTCCCTGCAGGCGCAGTTGAAGCATTCAGAAAATCCCGGCAGCAGCCGGAAAAAGAATCAGAATTTTGAAAGGAATCGGGAAATCAGATGAATCAGCAGATAGAGCGGATGAGGGAATTATCTCAGAAGCTTACACAGGCTTCAAAGGCATATTATCAGGAAGACCGGGAGATTATGAGCAATCTGGAGTACGACAGGCTGTATGATGAGCTTCAGAGGCTGGAGCAGGAGAGCGGCATTGTGCTGGCGGGCAGTCCTACAGTGACCGTGGGATACGAGGCTTTGGAAGCGCTGCCGAAGGAGCGGCATGAGTCTTTGATGCTGTCTCTGGGAAAGACGAAGGAGCGTTCAGAGCTGGCAGAGTTTGCAGGAGATCACGACGTTCTTGTTTCCTGGAAGCTGGATGGACTGACGGTGGTTCTCACATACCGGAACGGTCAGCTTGAAAAAGCGGTTACCCGGGGAAACGGCGAGATCGGCGAGGTCATCACGAATAATGCAAAGGTATTTCAGAATATCCCCCTGCGTATTGCATATCAGGGAGAGCTGGTTCTGCGGGGCGAGGCGATCATCACCTACTCCGAATTTGAAAAGATAAATGAAGAGATCGAGGATGTGGAGGCAAAATACAAAAATCCCCGGAATCTCTGCAGCGGTTCGGTAAGACAGCTGAACAATGAGATCACGGCGAACCGCCATGTCAGGTTTTATGCCTTTGCGCTGGTGAAGGCAGAGGACGTTGATTTCCGCAATTCGAGAAACGCCCAGTTTGAGTGGCTGAGGTCCCAGGGGTTTGACGTAGTGGAATACCGCCTGGCGACGGCAGCGCAGATGGAGGATACGGTTGCTTATTTTGCGGAGAAAATACAGCATTATGATATCCCGTCCGACGGACTGGTGGTGACGTATGACGATATTGCATACGGCCAATCATTGGGACGGACGGCGAAGTTTCCCAGAGATTCGATTGCTTTTAAATGGCAGGACGAGACGAGGGAGACGAAGCTTCTGGAGATTGAGTGGAGCCCGTCGCGGACCGGGCTGATCAATCCCGTGGCGATTTTTGAACCGGTGGAACTGGAAGGCACGACGGTGAGTCGTGCCAGCGTCCACAACTTAAGCATTATGAAGGCACTGAAGCTGGGAATCGGCGATACGATCACCGTATACAAGGCAAATATGATCATTCCTCAGATTGCGGAAAATCTGACCGGGAGCGGAACGATAGAGATACCGAAGACGTGCCCCGTCTGCGGCGGCAGGACCGCCGTTCGTTCAGTAAATGACGCAGAGACGCTGTACTGTACGAATGAGCAGTGCAGCGCGAAAAAAATTAAGTCATTTACATTGTTTGTCAGCCGAAATGCGATGAATATTGAGGGGCTGTCCGAGGCTACCCTGGAAAAATTCATTGCCAGAGGATACATTCACAGATTTGCGGATATTTTTCATCTTTCCGATCATAGGGACGCCATCGTAGAGATGGAGGGATTTGGCGAAAAATCCTATGCAAATCTGATACAAAGTATTGAAAATGCCAGACATACGACGCTTCCCAGGGTCATATACAGCCTGGGAATCCCGAACATCGGGGCGGCGAATGCAAAGCTGCTCTGCAGCCATTTTGAACATGACCTGGCCCGCATCCGCAGCAGCAGCCAGGAGGAGGTGGCCGCTGTGGAGGGACTCGGAGAGGTGATCGCGGCCGCGGTAGTGGGCTATTTTTCCGATCCGGTAAATAAAGAAAACCTTGATGCGCTTTGCAGCGAGCTGGAGATCGAAAAGCCGGAGGAGGCGTCCCAGGAGCAGGTTTTTTCCGGTAAGGTTTTTGTTATTACCGGTTCTGTGGAGCATTTTGCCAACCGGAACGAGTTAAAAGCGTATATTGAGGCGCGCGGGGGGAAGGTCACAGGCTCCGTATCCAAAAATACGGATTATCTGATCAACAATGACACGGCGTCCGCATCGTCAAAAAATAAAAAAGCAAGAGAGCTGGAAATCCCGATTTTGTCTGAGGAGGAATTTCTGGAGCTGGCAGAGAACCAGCAGTGATATTCTGTGGAAAGAAACATCCAAAACGGTGCCTGGGGGACAGAAAAGAGCTAAGCGGTGCGGATGCTTTTCGAAAACAGAATGGAAAGAGGAGGAGAAAAAATGCCGATTAAAGTACAAAGCAATCTGCCGGCAAGGGAGATTCTTGAGAGAGAGAATATCTTTGTTATGGACGAAAACAGAGCGGTGCATCAGGATATCCGTCCGATTCATATTGCGATCCTGAATCTGATGCCGCTGAAGGAGGATACGGAGCTGCAGCTTCTGCGTTCCCTGTCCAATACGCCGCTTCAGGTGGACGTTACCTTTGTGAAGGTAAAGTCCCATGAGGCAAAGAACACGTCCACCAGCCATTTGAATGAATTTTATGTGGAATTTGACGACATCAGAGAACGGCGGTTTGACGGAATGATCATCACCGGAGCACCGGTGGAGATGATGGAATTTGAAGAGGTGGATTATTGGGAGGAGCTTACCCAGATCATTGACTGGACAGAAAAAAATGTTACCTCCACGATCTATCTGTGCTGGGCGGCCCAGGCCGGGCTGTATTATCATTACGGCCTGCAGAAAAAGGTCCTGGACAAAAAGATGTTCGGGCTATTCTGGCATCGTGTCCTGAACCGCAAGGTTCCCCTGGTGCGGGGATTCGACGATATATTTCTCGCTCCTCACTCGAGACATACCGATGTTCCCATGGAGGAGATACGGAAGGTGAAGGAGCTGACGGTGCTGGCCGAGTCAGACGAGGCAGGACTGTTTCTGGCCATGGCGGATAACGGCCGGAAAATTTTTGTCATGGGGCATCCCGAGTATGACCGGGTGACGCTGGACGGAGAGTATCAGCGGGATCTGTCAAAGGGACTGCCCATCGAGATCCCAAAGAATTATTATGCGGAGGACAACCCGGAAAACAAACCGCTGCTCCGGTGGCGCTCCCACGCCAACAATCTGTATACGAACTGGCTGAACTACTATGTATATCAGGTGACTCCGTACGACCTGATGGGAGCGCCGGATTTTACTCAGGACCAGATTGAAAAGGAAAATTTGCTGGATTCTCAGTATTATATCTGACCGGCGCTGTGCCGTACCGGAGAATGCGGCGCGTTTTTTGTCGAATTTGGCACTGCAGGACCTGAAAAACGGGTTTTGCAGTGTTTTTTACAAAAAAAATACAAAAAATTTGCACAAAAAACTACCCCTACGAAAAAAAATGGTGTATAATTTGAACATAAGGATTATTTACAGGGAGGAAGTATTATGGCTAAAGAAATGATTGCAATGCTTCTTGCTGGCGGTCAGGGCTCTCGTCTGTATGCATTGACCCAGAAGCTTGCAAAACCAGCAGTTCCGTTTGGCGGTAAATATCGTATTATTGATTTTCCGCTTTCAAACTGCGTTAATTCTGGCATTGATACCGTGGGTATTCTTACTCAGTATCAGCCGCTTGTATTGAATGAGTATATTGGAAACGGTCAGCCGTGGGATCTTGACCGTCTCCATGGCGGTGTTCATGTTCTGCCGCCGTATCAGCAGGCATCTGGTTCTGACTGGTATAAGGGAACCGCAAATGCGATTTACCAGAACCTGGCGTTCATTGAGCGCTACGATCCGCAGTATGTGATTATTCTCTCAGGAGACCAGATCTGCAAGCAGGACTATAGTGATTTCCTGAAATTCCACAAGGAGAAGAATGCGGAATTCAGTGTTGCTGTCATGGAGGTTCCGTGGGACGAGGCGTCCCGTTTCGGACTGATGGTGGCGGACGAGAATGACAAGATCACAGAGTTCCAGGAGAAGCCGAAGAATCCGAAGTCCAATCTGGCTTCCATGGGTATCTATATTTTCAACTGGGATATCTTAAAGAAATATCTGACTGAAGATGAGGCTGATCCGAATTCTGAGAACGATTTTGGAAACAACATTATCCCGAATCTGCTTCGCGACAACAGAAGAATGTATGCATATCATTTCAGCGGTTACTGGAAGGATGTCGGAACGATTTCCTCTCTCTGGGAAGCAAATATGGAAGTACTCGATCCCGAGCACAGCGGTATCGACCTCTTCGATGAAGACTGGAAGATCTACAGCCGCAACAGCGGTATGACCGGCCATAAGATCAGTGCGGGAGCTGTTGTAGAAAACTCCATGATCACAGACGGCTGCCGCGTGAAGGGAAGCGTTAAGCACTCGATCCTGTTCGCAGGCGTACAGGTAGAAGAGGGCGCTGTGATTGAAGATGCAGTTATCATGGGCGGCTCTGTGATTAAGGCGGGAGCTGTCGTAAAGCACTGCATTATCGCTGAAAATGTAACCATCGGCGAAAATGCTGTAGTAGGAGCTATGCCGGAGGGCGACGAGAAGGGCGTGGCTACGGTAGGCGCAGGCATCACGATCGGCGAGAATGCACCGATCGGCCCGAATGCCATGGTAAATAAAAATGTAGAAGGTGGTGGAGAACAATGGTAAAATCTAACTCAAGTGCACTTGGCATTATCTTTCCAAACAATTATGATCCGCTGATTCCGGATCTGGTCAATGTGCGTATGATGGCGTCCATCCCCTTTGCAGGCCGTTACCGTATGATTGACTTTATTCTCTCCAGTATGTCAAACTGCGGTATTGATAATATTTCCGTGATGGTAAACAACAATTACCATTCCCTTATGGATCATCTTGGCTCCGGCCGTGAGTGGGATCTTGTACGCAAAAACGGCGGTCTGAATATCTTCCCGCCCTATGCAGAAAAGGCGTCCAAGCAGTATGCAGGCCGTATCGGCGCTCTGGCAGGTCTGCTGGGCTTTTTGAGAGAGCAGAAGGAAAAGTACGTTGTTATGGCAGACTCCAGTATTGCCGTTAATTTTGATTTCAAAGCTATGATCCGCAATCACATTGAGACCGGCGCAGACGTCAGCATCGCCTACAATGAGCAGGAAATCCCGGAGAGTCTTATGAGGACTATGGATCACAGCAAGGGCTTCTATTATACTTTCGGTATTGACAACGGCCGTATTACGAAGATCTATGTAAATCCAAGAGAGCAGGGCATCCAGAACTTCTCCATGAATATTTACGTACTGGATCGGGAGCTGCTCATTGATATGGTCAATACGGCATTCGTACGCGGACAGGAGCATTTCAACCGCGATGTACTGCTTACCCAGCTCAACAAGCTGAATGTACAGGCTTACAAGTACGATGGATATGTAGCCCGGATCAGCGGTATCAAGAGCTACTTTGATGAGAACATGAAGCTTCTGGATGATTACAATCTGGACGCGCTTTTCTCAGGCGGTTCTATCTATACCAAGATTCGTGACGACAACCCGACGAGATACCTTGAAGGCGCAAAGGTCAGCAACATCATGGTGGCTGACGGATGTGTCATCGAAGGTGAAGTAGAAAACAGCGTGCTGTTCCGTGGCGTCAGGGTGGCAAAGGGCGCTAAGGTGAAGAACTGTATCCTGATGCAGGATACGGTGGTTGAGTCCGGCGCACAGATTGACTATCTGATCGCGGATAAGAACGTGACGATCTCTGCAGGCAAGGAGATGAAGGGCGCAGATACCTTCCCACTGTATATTGCGAAGGGTCACACGGTATAAGCGCAATACAAAATAAAAATAAATAAGATACAAGATCAATGAGCCGTTTGTCTTTACAGGGATGATTCGCCATTACGAGCACGGATGATTCTGGAAGCAGACGGCTCATTTGGGAGAAAAAATGAACAAATCAGATGTAAAATATCAGGCTTACGTCAGGATACTTGAGGAGGAGCTGGTGCCGGCTATGGGATGTACGGAGCCGATTGCGCTGGCCTATGCGGCGGCGAAGGCGAGAGAGGTCCTGGGATGCATCCCGGACCGGGTATACATCGGAGTCAGCGGCAGTATCATCAAAAACGTAAAAAGCGTCATTGTGCCTAACACAAACCATCTGAAGGGGATTCCGGCTGCGGCAGCAGCCGGAATTGTTGCGGGAAAGGCAGAAAAAGAACTAGAGGTGATTTCTGAGGTTACCCGGGAACAGACCCGGCAGATGGCAGAATTTTTGGAGAAGACGCCGATCGAGGTAGAGCACGTTGACAACGGCATTATTTTTGATATTATCGTGAAGGTATGCAGGGAGGATTCTTACGCAAAGGTGCGGATCGCGAATTACCATACCAATATAGTTCTGATTGAGAGGGATCATGAGACGCTTTTGGAGATTCCGGTGGAGGGCGAAAGCGAAGAGGGGCTGACGGACCGGACGCTTCTGGATATGGAAAGCATATGGGATTTTATCAATTCCGTGGATACGGAGGATATTCGGGAAGTGCTTCAGAGGCAGATCGAATACAATACGGCGATCGCGGACGAGGGGCTGCGGGGAGATTACGGCGCAAACATCGGAAGCGTGCTGCTGGATACCTACGGAACTGATGTACGCAACAGGGCGAGGGCCAGAGCCGCCGCAGGCTCCGATGCAAGAATGAACGGGTGTGAGCTTCCGGTTATTATCAATGCCGGCAGCGGCAACCAGGGGATTACGTGCTCGCTGCCCGTTTTGGAATACGCAAGAGAGCTAAAGGCCGGCGAGGAAAAGACGTACCGTGCCCTGGCTTTATCGAATCTGATCGCGATTCACGAGAAGACCGGGATAGGAAGGCTGTCTGCATACTGCGGCGCGGTCAGTGCAGGCTCAGCGGCCGGCGCAGGAATTGCATATCTTTGCGGCGGCGGATATAAAGAGGTGATCCATACGGTGGTAAATGCTCTGGCCATTGTATCCGGCATCGTGTGTGACGGCGCAAAGGCCTCCTGCGCTGCGAAGATTGCCTCCTCCGTGGACGCCGGGATACTGGGCTACAATATGTATCTGCGCGGCCAGCAGTTCTACGGTGGCGACGGTATTGTGACGAAGGGTGTGGAAGCTACCATCAGCAATATCGGCCGTCTTGGAAAAGAAGGTATGCGGGCGACAAATGAGGAAATAATAAAAATGATGATTGGGGATTAAGCGTATGAAAAAACTATGGAAAAGTCTGCCGTTTCGGCTGCTGCTGGGCGTCGTGCTCGGCATTGCTGTGGGTCTGGCGGCGAATGAGGGCGTCATGAACGTCGTGGTGACGGTCAAATACATTTTGGGACAGCTGATTAATTTCTGTGTCCCTCTGATTATTATCGGCTTTATTGCGCCTTCCATCACAAAACTTGGAAACAGTGCGTCAAGAATGCTTGGAGTTGCAATTCTGATTGCCTATGTATCCTCGATTCTGGCCGCGCTTGGCTCAATGGCCGCAGGATATGCCATTATTCCTGCGCTGTCCATTGTATCTGAGGTGGATGGCCTGAAGGAGCTGCCGGAAATCGTATTCCAATTGGATATTCCGCAGATTATGCCGGTCATGAGTGCGCTGGTGTTTTCTATCTTGCTCGGGCTGGCGGCTGCCTGGACGAAGGCGGAGACCATTACTGCGGTGTTGGATGAGTTTCAGAAGATCGTCCTTGAGATTGTTACCAAAATAGTTATTCCGATTCTGCCTGTCTTCATTGCTTTTACCTTCTGCGGCCTGGCGTATGAGGGCACGATCACAAAGCAGCTTCCTGTTTTTGTGAAGATCGTCCTTATCGTTATGATCGGCCATTATATCTGGCTGGCGGTGCTGTATGCAGCGGCGGGAGCGTATTCCGGCTGCAATCCGCTGGATGTTTTGAAAAACTATGGTCCGGCGTATATCACCGCGGTGGGTACGATGTCCTCTGCGGCTACGCTGGCAGTGGCGCTGCGCTGTGCGAAGAAGTCAGAGCCGCCGCTTCGGGATGATATGGTGGATTTCGGCATTCCGCTGTTTGCCAATATCCATCTGTGCGGTTCCGTGCTTACGGAGGTATTTTTCGTTATGACGGTTTCCAAGGTGCTGTACGGCAGCATTCCGTCTCCCGGAACAATGGTTCTGTTCTGCGTGCTGCTGGGGGTGTTTGCGATTGGCGCACCGGGGGTACCGGGAGGGACGGTCATGGCTTCTCTGGGACTGATCACCGGAGTGCTTGGCTTTGATGAGACGGGAACGGCCCTGATGCTGACTGTGTTCGCGCTTCAGGACAGCTTCGGTACTGCGTGCAACGTCACCGGAGACGGAGCTCTTACTTTAATCTTGACAGGATATGCAAAAAGGCATAATATTGAAAAGCAGGATATAAAAATAGAATTATAGAATTCTGTGGGGCTGATGCAGTGCGTCCCGGAGCATGCTGATGAGCATAGTTCCTTCAGAACTGGGTCAGCCTTTTTAACACATGATAGTTAGCGAATGCTAACTTAAGTAAGGAGGTCATATTATGGCAAATGCAATTATTATCCTGGTTATTCTTGTGATTGCGGTGCTGGCGGTGCGGAGCTATGTAAAAAAGCTGGCTCATGGATGCTGCGGAGCGGGGGGAGATGATGAACCCGTCATAAAGGCGGCGGATATGAATCCGGCGCATTATCCCTACAGTGCGACCGTCGGGATTGAGGGCATGACCTGTAAAAACTGCAGGCAGCGAGTAGAGAATGCCCTGAATAAGTTGGATGGGATCTGGGCGGAGGTAAGCCTGAAGGAGAAGTCAGCCTTTATCCGAAGCAAAACAGAAATAGATATGGATGAGCTTCGGGTGGCTGTTGCCAGAGCAGGATATACGATGCAGCCAAATGAAAAGGTTAATTATTGACAACTAACGAAAGTTAGAATATACTATCCAACGGAAAAGATTATAAATTGCATAAAAGAATGGATGTGAAACGAGTCATGGAGGCAAGTGAGACAGATAGAAGAATCATCATGCAGAAGGAACAGATTCTTCAGCGTCTGAGGGAGGACGGCTGCAGGATAACGAAGCAGAGACAGGCTTTATTGGATATTATTTTAGAGGGAGACTGCTCCTGTTGTAAGGAAATCTACTATAGGGCGCTTGCCAGGAATATAAAAATAGGGCCGGCCACGGTTTACCGCATGATTGCGAAGCTGGAGGAGATCGGCGCCATCAGCCGCTGCAATATGTACCGGATCGAGCTGTAAAATGATAAAGTTTCTCAATAAGGAAAGAAGCTATGGAAAAAGCTCTTTCCTGCGCTTATAATGGTCGTGATTTAAGGGAAATTGTTCACGGAAATACAGGTAGGAGGTACATAGTATGTTGGATTGCTTCAAAAAAATAGATTCAAAGAAGGCGGGCCTGTTCTCGGCGGGCGTTTTGTTTGGTACAGCCGGGATTAAGCTTCTGTCAAGTAAGGATGCCAAAAAGCTTTACACGAATTGTACGGCGGCGGTGCTGAGGGCAAAGGAATGTGTGATGAAGACAGCGACAAATATCCAGGCAAACGCTGAGGACATTTATGCAGAAGCCAAGCTGATCAATGAGGAAAGGGCTGCGAAGGAAGAAGTGTATGAAGATACTGCTCAGCCGGAGGAGACATTCGAAGAAGCGGCGGCAGAGACAGATGGGGCTGCACCGACAGAGACAGAGGAGAATACGGCGGCAGAATAGAACGGTATGTACGGCGCACCTGCAGGAATCTGCAGGTGCCTTATCATGTGCAGAAAATGTTCGGGGCCATGTGCAGGGCATATGTTCCGGTATATATAAGGAAAGTAGGGATGACAGATATATGAGATTTACGATCAGACATGAAATGAAGGGCAGGCTCCGTATCCATCTGATGCAGCCTTCCATGACCTTTGAAGAAGCAGATATTCTAAATGGCTATCTGTGCGGCCATCCGGCGGTCCTGTCTGCGAAGGTATACGAACGTCTGCAGGATGCGGTGATCTGCTATACCTGCAGCAGAGAAGAGATCATACAGCTCCTCCGAAGCTTCTGCTATGAAAGGGTGCAGGATAAGGATACGTTTCTTCAGAATTCAGGAAGAAAGCTGAACCGGGAATATTGGGATAAGCTGGTAAATAAGGCCGTATTGCGGGCCGGAACGAAGCTGTTTCTGCCATGTACGGTCCGGGACTGCATCACAGCGGTACGATCCGTCAAATACCTGTGGCTGGGGATAAAAACTCTTGCCCGCAGGAAGATAGAGGTGCCCGTGCTGGATGCGGCGGCCATCGGCGTGTCCCTCCTGCGGGGCGACGCAGATACTGCCGGTTCCATTATGTTTCTGCTGGGAATCGGTGAGATACTGGAGGAGTGGACCCATAAAAAGTCGGTGGATGACCTGGCAAGAAGTATGTCTCTGAATGTAAGTAAAGTGTGGCTGAACCGGGATGGACAGGAGATACTGGTACCTGCCTCCGGGATAAAGGAAAACGACCTTGTCGTGGTGCATATGGGAAATGTTGTTCCCTTTGACGGCGTAGTATCGGAGGGGGACGCCATGGTCAACCAGGCGTCGCTGACCGGGGAATCGCTTCCGGTGCATAAGAATGCTTCTTCATACGTTTACGCCGGAACCGTTGTGGAAGAGGGCGAGCTGGTGGTGCGGGTAAACCAGACCAGCGGCTCCAGCAAATTTGAAAAAATCGTTGCAATGATCGAGGATTCTGAGCGGCTGAAATCCTCTCTGGAGGGAAGGGCGGAGCACCTTGCGGACCGTCTCGTTCCATATACCCTTGCAGGTTCGGCGCTGACCTGGCTTTTATCACGCAATGCAACAAAAGCAGTATCTGTGCTTATGGTAGATTTTTCCTGCGCTCTGAAGCTGGCAATGCCGATTTCGGTACTGTCTGCGATCCGGGAGGCCAGTAGTCATCATATCACGGTCAAGGGAGGAAAATTCCTGGAGGCTGTAGCAGATGCCGATACGATTGTTTTTGATAAAACGGGAACCTTGACGAAGGCAAAACCCACAGTGGTGGATGTCGTTTCCTTTAACGGAGAAGAACCGGATGAGCTTTTACGCATGGCGGCGTGCCTGGAAGAACATTTCCCGCATTCTATGGCAAGAGCCGTTATTGATGCTGCAAAGGCGAAGCAGCTGGTACATGAGGAAATGCATTCGAAGGTAGAGTACATTGTTGCCCATGGAATATCCACCAGGATTGACGACCGGAAGGTGATCATTGGAAGCGCACATTTTGTTTTCGAGGATGAAAGATGCGTGATACCGCAGGGAATGGAAGCGCGTTTCGCATCACTCCCGCCGGAGTATTCCCATCTGTATCTGGCGGTTGAGGGAAGGCTTGCAGCCGTGATCTGTATTGAGGATCCGCTGAGGGAAGAAGCTGCCGAAATCATCGGACAGCTGAAGGCCGCCGGAATACAGAAGGCGGTCATGATGACCGGAGACAGCGAGCGGACTGCCTGCGCTATTGCAAAGCGGGTCGGCGTGGATGAATACTATTCTGAGGTTCTTCCAGAGGACAAGGCAAAATATATTGAAAAGGAAAAAGCAATGGGAAGAAAGGTCATCATGATCGGTGACGGTATCAATGATTCCCCGGCGCTTTCTGCGGCGGATGCCGGTATTGCAATCAGTGACGGCGCCGAAATCGCCAGAGAAATAGCGGATATTACCATCGCCGCAGAGGATCTGAGGGAGATCGTCGTGTTGAAGCAGATCAGCAATGCGCTCATGGGGAGAATTCAGAAAAATTACAGAGAGATTGTCACCTTCAATACGGGCTTGATCGCTCTTGGAGTTGCAGGATTTTTGCAGCCCACGACGTCGGCGCTGCTTCATAACTCTTCAACTTTGATCATCAGCCTCCGAAGCATGCAGAGACTGCTGCCGGAGTGAGGCCGGGGGGAGAGAGGCACCGGCGCTTCGGATGCGCTTACTGGTGATTCAGATAAAACACGGCCAGCTGTGTGCGGTCCCGCAGATTCAGCTTGGCAAGTATCATACTCAAATAATTTCTTACGGTTCCTTCGCCGAGAAACAGGGATTCGGCAATCTCGCGGTTGCTGAGCCCCTCGGCGACCCCTCTGATAATTTCAAGCTCCTTTTCGGAAATATCATATTTTCCATAATCAAATTCATTTTTCTTCATCAGCAGCTCCGGGAGACGCTGGATGATCTCGCTTCCGAAGACGGTCTGCCCGTTCTGCACGGCCTTGAGCGCGGGAATAATGTGCTCATAATCCTGCTTCAGGAGGTATCCCCTTGTGCCGGTATTCAGGGCTTTGACGATGTATTCGTCGTCGGAAAAGGTGGTGAGAAGTATAATTCTGGCTTCGGGATGTTTGGAGAGGATGATCCGGGAGGCTTCCAGACCGTTCATATCCTTCATGCGGATGTCCAGCAGCAGAATATCCGGCTTCAGCTTTTCAAAAAGCCGGACTGCCTCCTGACCGGAGCCTCCGGTGCCGATGACACGGATTTCCGGGTCTGCTTCCAGGATCGTCTTCAATGCGGTGGTGACCAGCAGGTCGTCGTCTACTAAAACAAGGTTCATGGGGTAATTCCTTTCTGATATTGATTGCGGGGAAGAATAATATAAATGCGAAAGCCCTGGTCATAGCCGACGCTCAGCGTTCCGCCCAGGGCCTGTACGCGGTTCTGGATATTGGAAAGGCCGAGGCCGGAGGATTGAAGCCAGTCCCTGGAGGCCAGCTTTTCAGGATCAGCCGCCGTGCCGTTGTCCCGAAGGATAAACTGGTAAAAGCCGGGATGCTCCACGGCGGTGATAGAGGCCTTTGTAGCGTTGCTGTGCCGGGCTATGTTTACCAGGGCTTCTTTTGTAATGGAAATCAGGCTGTATTTGGTCTCCCGGGGCAGCTCTGAGGAAATATCGTACTGCAGGGTGACGGGGCAGAAGGTAAAATCCCGGATCAGGGCCTGCAGGGATTCCTGGAGATCCACCGTGCTTCCCTGCAGGTCATGAACGCTTTTGCGTATGTCATCCATGGCCTGGTTCAGGGTGAGGTGAAGCTGCTCCAGAGGCTCCGCGAGGCCGTCCTCCTTGTGGACCGTTTTCAGGGCGCCCACGATGAGGATGGAGCGCGTCAGCATATGCCCCACGTTGTCGTGTATCTCCCGGGCAATGCGGTTCCGTTCCCGGAGAGTG
The DNA here is from genome assembly GCA_030524705.1 of Lachnospiraceae bacterium. Lineage (GTDB taxonomy): Bacteria > Bacillota > Clostridia > Lachnospirales > Lachnospiraceae > Choladousia. The sequence goes on from JAUNGD010000021.1 coordinate 19,993, forward strand.
GCGGTGTAGATTTCCGCGTTCTGCTTTTCCAGAAGGGACTGATTGCGCTCCTGTAAAAGAAGCTGAAGCTCCGTGTCGTCGTCCCGCATTTTCCGGTAGCTGATCTGCAGGCTTGTGTGCTCGTTTGTCCTGATCTGTAGGATGACAGAGAAGGCGCAGCCGACGGCAAGATGCAGGATCAGCGTGTATCCCGGCAAATCCTCTGACAAAAGCCTGCTATAGCTTCCGCGAAGGACGTGAAATACGGACGCAGCCAGAGCTAGGGCCGGAGCCAGAACCCAGGTATGGGAGGCGCGATTCCGGCTCTCCTGGTTCGGCTTGGGAAGATAATCATAAGACAGCAGCGGAAGAAACAGCGCAAGCTCTGGAACGATGAAAATAAGGGCGGAATATACGGTGCTGAGAAAACGGCATATGCGCGTCTGGGGAAGTGCGTAAAACAGCGAGCTGACGGTCACGCAGGCCCAGAAGGCGCAAACAGAAGCCGTTCCCGGTCCGAAAAAAAACTGGCCCAGTATACAGAACAGGAGCAGTACGATTTTGTCAATAATAATATTCATAGCATACCTTTCACGAATGGATAAAAAAGAAGTGTATTCATCGTAACATAAGCACCCTGGGAAATCAACTTGTTCGCGGAGGATCAAATGAAAAATGACATTTGTCATTCTGTGTTTTTACATCTGACACTTAAAATTCCGCCCCTTCGGAGGTTATAATATGTTCAAAAGTAAAACAGGGAGGTTTTGTATGGTTCATATAGAAAATTTAGTAAAACGCTACGGAGAGGTTCTGGCGCTGGATCACTTTAATCTGGATATTCAGGAGGGAGAAATCTTCGGGCTTCTGGGGCCGAACGGCTCCGGCAAGACTACGGCTATTAACTGCCTGCTGGCGCTGCTGAAATACGATAAAGGAGTAATCACGGTATTCGGAAAGGAGATGCACCCCGACAGTTACGAGCTGAAACGCCAGATCGGCGTGGTGCCCCAGAATGTTGCGGTCTTTGAGCAGATGTCGGTTTTTGAAAATATTGATTATTTTTGCGGCCTGTACGTGGAGGACAAACAGAAGCGCAGGGAGCTGGTGGAGGAGGCAATACAGTTTGCCGGTCTGGAGGACTACCGGAAAAAGCTGCCCCGTAAGCTTTCCGGCGGCCTGCTGCGCCGCCTCAATATCGCCTGCGGCATCGTGCATCAGCCCAGGCTTATCATCCTCGACGAGCCCACCGTGGCGGTGGATCCGCAGAGCCGCAATAAAATTCTGGAGGGGATCGTGGAGCTGAACCGCAGGGGCTCAACGATTATTTATACCTCCCATTATATGGAGGAGGTAGAGCAGATCTGTACAAGGATCGTCATTATGGATCACGGCAGAAGCATTGCCTCCGGCACGACGGAGGAGCTGAAGCAAATGATTAAGACGGCGGAGACGATCTGCATCGAGGCCGTCCTGCTGGAGGAGGCTCAGCTGGAGGCCATTCGGTCGCTGCCGCATGTTTTCCAGGCAGATTATTCTAAGGCCTGTACTCTGACTGTGAAATGTACCAGCGCAAAGCACAATCTGATCCGTATTCTGAATTATCTGCAGGAAAATGGCATATCCTTCGGCCGGGTACTTTCGGAGCTTCCGACACTGAATGACGTATTTCTGGAAATTACCGGAAAAGAACTGAGAGATTAAGGGGGAATCGACGTGCTGCGTTTATACAAATTCAATCTGATCCAGAAGCTTCGGAGGTACGAGGATATTTTCTGGGCTCTGCTTTTTCCGGTCGTTCTGGCAACACTGTTTTATGTGTCCTTTTGGGACAGTACGCAGGAGCAGATGAAGGCAGTGCCGGTGGCAGTCGTGGAAGAGGGAAACGTCTATTTTGAGCATTTTCTGGATGAAATGGACGGGACGACGCTGGAGCTTTGCCGGATGGAGGAAGAGGAGGCTTTGAGGGCTTTGGAGGAAGGCGAAATAGAGGGAATCTATTACAGCAAAGAGGAGCCGGCGTTAACTGTATCCGGGATACAGCTCAATGAGAGTATTCTGGAGACCCTGCTGAAGGCATATTTGCAGAATCAGACTCTTATAAAAGAAATCGGGAAAGAGCATCCGCTGGGGCTCCTTGACGCCATGGCCGCCGTTTCTGATTATCAGGAGCTGGTGGAGCCGGTCAGCGTCGGCGGACGGACTATGAATAATTCCATCACCTACTTTTTTGCATTGATTGCCATGGCCTGCCTGTTCGGGGCTTTTATGGGAATGTCTTCGGCAGTGAATCTGAGGGCGGATCAGTCGCCGCTGGCTCTGCGGCGCAGCGTCATTCCCGTGAACCGGCTTAAAATGGTGCTCAGTGAGATGCTGGCAGCCTTTACGATACAGTTCTTCTGCGTCTGCCTGCTGCTTCTTTACCTGCGGTTTGTCCTCGGCATTTCCTTCGGTCCGCAGTGGCTTCTTTTGCTTCCGGTGTGTATCCTGGGCAGCATGACGGGGGTCTCGATGGGGCTTTTTGTCGGCACGCTGCATTTACAGGAGGGGCCTAAAAATGGAATTCTCGTCAGTGTTTCACTGGTAATGAGCTTCATGGCCGGCCTGATGTTCGGAAATATGAAGGATATTATTGAGCATCATGTTCCGTTTCTGAACAGGATCAATCCGGCGGCTCTCATATCCGACGCGTTTTACAGCATATCTGTCTATGAGAACCGGGGAAGATACAGCATGAATCTTATCCTGCTGGGGATTATCACTCTTATTCTTACTCTAAGCAGTTTTCTGAAATTAAGGAGGGAGCGCTATGACAGTCTTTAAAGGGTATTTTCTGATCATCCGGCGGAATATCTGGACGATTATGATGTATATTATGATTTTTGTCGTTATTTCCTGTATGATTGAAATTTCTTTCCGGGATTCGGCTGTTACCGGAGGCTTCACCTCGGCAAGGGTGAAGGTGGCGGTGATGGACAGAGAGGGCGGCGTCCTGGGAGATACCCTGCGCTGCCTGATGCAGGAGGAACAGGATCTGGTGGAACTACCGGACGAGAAACAGAGGCTGCAGGAGGAGCTGTTTTACGGAAATGTCGATTACGTGCTGATCGTCCCGGAAAATGCTTCCGAAGCGCTGGAGCAGGGAGAAAAAGCAATACAGAGTGTGACGGTTCCGAATTCCGTATCCTCGTTTTACGTGGAATCGCAGGTGGATTCCCTGCTGAATCAGATACGGGTCTGCCTGGCCGCGGGCTTTCCTTTGGAGGAGGCCTGTGCGAAATCGCTGGAAATCGCTGAAATATCTGCGGACGTGAAGCTGATGGATGTAAACGGAAACGCAGGGATCCGGGAGGGGTACAACTATTATTTCGGCTATATGCCGTATGCTTTTCTCGGAGCGGCTGTCATGTCAATGAGCGTTGTGATTATGGAGTTTAAGAAAAAAGACATCCGCAGAAGGATACAAAGCTCTGCGGTGCCCTTTTACCGGCAGAACATTGCGATGATCCTGTCCTTCGGCGCAGTAGGAATCCTGATCTGGGGTATCTGCGTTCTGATGCAGGCAGTCCTGTACCAGGGGGGAATATTCCGAAGTCCCCATGTAGGATATTATATTCTGAACAGTCTTGTATTTATGGCGGCAAGCCTTTCCATCGCTTATCTTACCGGGATGATCGCAAACAGCCCGGGCGCCTTAAATGGATTGAACAATATCATTTCACTGGGCCTGTGCTTCCTGGGTGGTATTTTCGTACCCATCGAGATGCTGGGAAACGATGTGGAGCGGGTATCGCGTTTCCTGCCCACCTACTGGTATTCCAGGATCAACGGGATTCTCGGAGACTACGGGAGCATCAGTGCAGAGCTGCAGAAAACGATCAGATTGGGGGTTGCGGTTCAGCTTCTGTTTGCGGCGGCGTGCTTTGCTGTGACACTGGCGCTGCGGAGGATGCAGATGCGGGAGAAGGATTAGAAAGTGAAAGAAAACGATTGGAGGGAGATGACCGGTGCAAGCGATAAAAAATTAATATATAGATCTCCGATATATAGTGCTTGACATATATAGATAACCGATATATAATGGGCTTATCAGATATATAGATTGTCGATATATGAAAGGAGATGTATGATATGGCAATTGACAGAAGCTTATCATCGGGAAGCACTCCCATGCTTTTGCTGAAGCTGTTGTCTGAGAAGGACATGTACGGCTATGAGATCATTGAGACGCTGCGGGAGCGTTCCCAGAACGTATTTGAAATGAAGGCCGGGACGCTGTATCCTCTGCTGCATTCGCTGGAGGAAAAGGGACTCCTGACCGCTTATGAAAGGGAGGTATCCGGCAAGGTACGAAAATATTATTGCATTACGAAGGAAGGACGCAAAAGCCTTGTACAGAGGCAGGAAGAGTGGGAGCGGTACTCCCGGGCCGTTGCGGACGTGATGAGTCTGACACCGGCTTGAAGGGGGGCGGGAGTATGAAGAAGGAAGAGTATTTAAGTACATTGACGGAGCAGATACGCTGCAAAATGGCCAGAGATCCGGTGAGAGCGGAGATACAGGGACATATTGAGGATCAGATGGAGGTTTTTTTGGAGGAAGGAATGAGCCGTGAAGAGGCGGAGGACGCCGCCGTCGCCCAGATGGGAGATCCGGTGGAGGCAGGAGGCGCTTTGGACCGGATACACCGGCCAAGGATGGCCTGGGGCATGATTCTGTTGATCAGTATTCTGGGAGTGGCGGGAATTTTGCTTCAGGACGTTTTGCAGCGGCAGTTTGCAGGCGAATATTCTGTCGTGATAGATCCGGGAAAGCTGTTTGTGTTTCTGATTCTCAGTTTCTGTATTATGATTCTGGTATGCTTTGCTGATTACAGCAGGATAGGCGCCTGCGCAAAAGCGATTACGGCAGGTATGTTTCTGGTCATAATGGCAGGAATGGCATTTTTTGGAGGACCGATAAACGGAACGAGATATTGGATAGCCTCTCCCCTGGGATATTCCTTTTTTGTCAGCGTGCAGATGTTTACTCTGCTGCTTGTGCCACTGTATGGCGCGATCCTGTACACTTACCGCCAGCAAGGGTACCGGGCAGTCCTGAAAAGCCTTTTCTGGATGCTGCCGGGATTTTTGATCGCGGGCATGATTCCGAGCACACTGATATTTACAATACTGTTCTTTTCGTATGTCATTGTACTGTCCGCCGCACTCTGGAAAGGCTGGTTCCGGGTGGCCAGGAAAGCCGTGCTGCCGATCCTCTGGGGAGTTACCGCGGCGCTTCCGTTTTTGATCTGCCGGGCAGTCATGAATTACGCAAAGGGATATCGGGCAGAACGGCTGAAGATCATGTTTCTTCCGGATTATGCAGCCTCCTTCCAGCTGCGGGCGGTACAGAGAATACTGGAAAGCAGCCGGTGGCTGGGTATGGGTGCCGGAAAAAGTGAGATAGGAGAGGTCAGCAGTTACACATTGACATATACGATTTATTACTACGGTATTCTGGCAGGCGTTTTGCTGGCGGGCCTGATCCTTTTCCTGTTTCTGCGTTTTTTCCGCATATCACTGAGGCAGAAAAACCAGCTGGGAATGATCATGGGAGTCGGATGTTCCGCCGTATTGATGGTACAGCTGGGACTATATCTTGCGTGCAATCTTGGGATCGTCAATATGCCGACGTACTGTCCTTTCCTGAATTACGGCGGCAGCGGAATGGTGGTGTCCTTTACCCTGTACGGGCTGATGCTGAGTATTTACCGGTATGAAAATGTGCTTACGGAGACGTGGGCAAAAAAATGGAAAGCGCCCCATTGGCGTCTGGTGACAAAAGATACGGAAGCCAGGTGAAAACGGTCTGAAAAATTGAATAAACAGATATTTCGCAACCTGTCAACAAAAAATACTTGACAGGTTGCTTTTTTCCTTGTATGATAGCAAAGGTGATGGACATGGATGATGTTTTGAGGCAATCGTTGCTGTATGATTTTTACGGTGAGCTCCTGACGGAGCATCAGCGGAATGTATATGAAGAGGTCGTACAGAATGATTTATCCTATTCAGAAGCAGCGGAGGCCTTCGGCGTAAGCCGCCAGGGGATACATGAGCTTGTGAAGCGGTGCAACAAAATGCTGGAGGGTTACGAGTCAAAGCTGCATCTCGTAGAACGGTTTCTCAGGATACGCGGCAGCGTTCAGGAGATTCAGGCATTGTCCACACAGTATGAAGCGATTGAGAAGGAAGTGCTGGCCCAAAGGGTGCTGGGCATTTCAGAAAAGATTTTAGAGGAGTTATAATATGGCTTTTGAAAGCTTATCGGAGAAGCTGCAGAATGTATTCAAGAATCTGCGCAGCAAGGGAAGGCTGACCGAGGCGGATGTCAAAACTGCACTCCGTGAGGTGAAAATGGCTCTTCTGGAGGCGGATGTCAGCTTCAAGGTTGTAAAGCAGTTTATCAAATCTGTTCAGGAGAAGGCAGTGGGACAGGATGTCATGAACGGCCTGAATCCGGGACAGATGGTCATAAAGATTGTAAACGACGAGCTGGTTGCCCTGATGGGATCTGAGACGACAGAGATTGCATTGAAGCCCGGTTCGGAAGTGACTGTGATCATGATGGCCGGTCTGCAGGGTGCAGGAAAGACGACGACGGCGGCGAAGCTGGCAGGCAAGTTTAAGTCGAAGGGCCGCAGGCCGCTGCTGGTTGCCTGTGATATTTACCGTCCGGCAGCGATCAAGCAGCTTCAGATAAACGGTGAAAAGCAGGGTGTTGAGGTGTTCAGTCTCGGCGATAAGGTCAGTCCTGTGGAGATTGCAGAAAAGGCGATCAAATATGCAAAGGAAAACAGTTTCAACATCGTCATGCTGGATACGGCAGGACGTCTTCACGTGGATGAGGATATGATGAAGGAGCTGCAGGAGATCAAACAGGCCGTGTCGGTGGATCAGACCGTGCTGGTGGTGGATGCCATGACAGGGCAGGACGCGGTGAATGTTGCTTCCATGTTTGAAGAGAAGATCGGGATAGACGGCGTGATCCTGACGAAGCTGGACGGCGACACCCGGGGCGGGGCGGCCCTCTCCATCAAGGCCACCTGCGGAAAGCCGATCCTGTACGCAGGTATGGGCGAAAAGCTCTCGGATCTGGAGCAGTTTTATCCGGATCGTATGGCGTCGAGAATTCTCGGCATGGGCGATGTGCTTTCGTTGATTGAGAAAGCGCAGGAGACCATTGACGAGGAAAAGGCCAAATCCATGGAGCAGAAGCTGAGAAAGGCTCAGTTCGGATTTGACGATTATCTTGAAAGCATGAACCAAATGAAAAATATGGGCGGGCTTTCCAATATTCTCAGCATGATGCCGGGGGTGGGAGGCGCTCAGATGAAGCAGCTTGAGGATGCGATAGATGAAAAGAAAATGAGCCAGATTGAGGCCATTATTCTTAGCATGACGCCGAAGGAGCGTTCCAATCCGGACATCCTCAATCCCTCGAGAAAGCGCAGGATCGCAGACGGCGCGGGAGTAGACATCAGCGAGGTAAACAAGCTGGTGAAGCAGTTCGAACAGAGCCGCAAGATGATGAAGCAGTACTCCGGGATGCTCGGAGGCAAAGCAGGTAAAAGAGGTAAGTTCAAACTTCCCTTTTAACATACTTAAAATATTTTAAGGAGGTGAAAACAATGGCAGTAAAGATTAGATTGAGAAGAATGGGTCAGAAGAAGGCTCCTTTCTATAGAATCGTTGTTGCTGATTCCAGATCCCCGAGAGACGGAAGATGTATCGAGGAGATCGGTACTTACAATCCGAACACGGATCCGAGCGAGTTCAAGATTAACGAGGAACTGGCTAAGAAGTGGCTTGCAAATGGAGCTCAGCCGACAGAGGTTGTCAGCAAACTCTTCAAAGTAGCTGGTATCGAGAAGTAAGATAGAGGTGGCTGAATGAAAGATTTAGTTGAAGTAATTGCAAAGTCTCTAGTCGAAAATCCGGACGAAGTAGTAGTTACTGAGAAGGAAAGCGGAAAGGCTCTTATCATAGAGCTGAAGGTCGCACCTTCCGATATGGGAAAGGTGATCGGCAAGCAGGGACGGATCGCAAAAGCAATCCGTTCTGTCGTAAAAGCTGCAGCATCAAAAGAAGATAAAAAGGTGATTGTAGATATTTTACAGTAACAGTTCGCGCAGTTTTGCTGAGCTGAAAAAAAGCTTGAACAAGTTTACTTGTTTCAAGCTTATTTTTTCAGTTTTCAGCTTTCTTTGGAGGATATATGCAGGATATTTTACAGGTTGGAGCGGTGACTTCCACCCACGGGATTGCCGGGGAGGTCAAGGTATTTCCGACAACAGACGATCCGAACCGCTTTAAAAAGCTGAAGAAGGTGCTGATTGATACCGGAAACGGGATGAGGGAACTGGAGATCGTCCGGGTGAAATTTTTTAAAAACATGGTGATCCTCAAATTCAGGGACCACGATAAAATAGAAGATGTTATGCCTTATAAAGGCAAAGAGTTGTATGTGACCCGGGAAAATGCGGTGAAGTTAAAGAAAAATGAATATTTTATTGCCGACCTGATCGGGATGGAAGTATATACAGAAGATGGAGACAAGCTGGGTAGGCTGAGAAATGTATTGCAGACCGGTGCAAACGACGTGTATGAGGTGGAGCTGGAAGACGGACGCGAGGTGCTGATCCCGGCTATCCGTCAGTGTATTCTTGAGGTAGATACAGAACATGCAAAAATGACGGTGCATTTGCTGGAGGGATTGCTGGAATGAATTATTACGTTATGACACTGTTCCCGGAAATGATCGAGAATGGAATGAATACCAGCATCATCGGCCGGGCGATGGCAAAGGGTCTGCTTTCCCTTGAGACTGTAAATATTCGGGATTATTCTGTGACAGGAAATGGCAGGATCGATGATTATCCCTACGGCGGAGGCGCTGGCATGGTGATGCAGGCGGAGCCGGTGTACCGTGCATATGAAGATCTGGTAAATAAAATAGGGGCGCGGCCGCGGCTGATTTATTTGACTCCCCAGGGGCGGGTATTTGACCAGGCAATGGCGGAAGAATTTGCTAAAGAGGAAAATCTCATTTTTCTCTGCGGTCATTATGAAGGAATCGACGAGAGGGTGCTGGAGGAGATTGCCACGGATTTTGTATCCATCGGCGATTACGTGCTGACCGGCGGAGAGCTGCCCTCCATGGTTATGATGGATTCCATTGCCCGAATGGTTCCGGGAGTGCTCAGCAATCAGGAATCAGGGCAGTTTGAAAGCTTTCAGGGGAATCTTCTGGAATATCCGCAGTACAGCCGCCCGGAGGATTGGAGAGGAAAGCTGGTTCCCCCGGTGCTCCTTTCCGGGCACCACGGAAATGTAGACCGCTGGAGACGGGATCAGTCGATTCTTCGCACGCTGCGCAGCCGACCTGAGCTTCTGGAAAAGGTGGAATTTGATAAAAAAGACAGGAAGTATCTGCAGGCATTGATTCACGATGAGACTGAGGATAAGGTGACAGAAGAAGAAAAGAGAATTTTGGTAAAACTTCTTGCATTTTAGAAAAAAACATGATAGAATAATTTGCGTTGTGAGAAAGAGATGGTCCTCTGTTACAGTTAGTGCAGCAGATGCAGTTCAGAAACTAACAGGCGCAGGCCGCAGGTAATAAGAACATCCGAGAATATAAGGAGGCACACAATGAACGAGATTATCAAGAATATTGAAGCTGCCCAGCTGAAGGCAGAAGTACCGCAGTTTAACGTAGGCGATACCGTTAAGGTGTATGGTAAGATCAAAGAAGGAAACCGCGAGAGAATTCAGGTTTTCGAAGGTATCGTGATCAAGAAGCAGGGCGGAAGCGTGAGAGCGACATTTACCGTTCGCAAGAACTCAAACGGCGTTGGCGTTGAGAAGACCTGGCCGCTGCATTCCCCGTCAGTTGAGAAGGTTGAAGTAGTAAGACATGGTAAAGTAAGACGTGCGAAGCTGACATACCTCAGAGGACGTGTTGGAAAGAGAGCCAAAGTAAAAGAACTGGTGAAATAAGGAATGGATCAGGGACAATTACATCATGTGAATTGTCCCTTTTTGCATATCAGTTCCAGGCAGCAGAAAAAAACGAGAAGACAGGCGTCGCAAGCTTGCTTGCGTAAGACTGTATGATCGTTTTTGCTGGGTGGGTGGAACACCCACACAGCCGCAGACATAAGCTGCGAAAGCAGCGTGCGACTGCGGAGCAGGAGCGTCTGCGGCCTGCTGCCATAAAGAGGCAGCCAAAGCAGCCAGGGCATAAGCTGCGAAAGCAGCGTGCGACTGCAAAGCAGGAGCGTCTGCGGCCTGCTGCCATAAAGAGGCAGCCAAAGCAGCCAGGGAGACGTCTGCTGCCCTTCAAATGATCAAACAGCAGGAAAGGAGCCTGCATATGAGAAAAAGAAAAACGAAGCGCCAGAACGGTCCGGTGATGGAATTTGCCCAGCCGGCTGCCGTTCCGGGGAAAAAAAGATCGGTGATCCGCAATATTTTTTTATGGACCTTTGAGATTCTCGTTGTCATACTCTTTGCTTATGTGCTCGTATACTTTTTTGGACAATCCAGGACAAATATCGGGCAGTCCATGGATGTCACTCTTTCCGGCGGTGATACGGTATTGCTGGATGTTCTTGCATATCAGCTCGGTTCGCCGGAACGGGGGGATGTGATCGCTTTCAAGCCGAATGGAAGTACTACAGGACATTCCAGTATAAAGAGGATAATCGGACTTCCGGGGGAGACAATACAGATAAAAGATGGTATGATCTATATAGACGGTGTTGTATATCTCGAGAAAAAGAGTTATCCTGTTATTACAAATCCCGGTATGGCCAGCGAAGAGATCGCTCTGGGAGACAAGGAGTACTTTGTGTTGGGTGACAACCGGAACAACAGCGAGGACAGCCGTTTTGCCGATATCGGAATGGTCAGCAGCGAGTATATTGAAGGGAAAGTCTGGTTTGTGCTTTCTCCGGCACAGCACCGTGGATTTTTAAAGGACTGAGAGGGAAAACATGAATTATCAATGGTATCCTGGACATATGACAAAAGCAAAGCGTATGATGCAGGAGGACATCAAGCTGATCGATCTGGTCATCGAACTGACGGATGCGAGAGTTCCGCTTTCCAGCCGTAACCCCGATATTGATGAGCTTGGTAAAAACAAGGCCAGGCTGATTCTTCTGAACAAGTCAGATCTGGCCGATGAAAAGCAGAATGAAGCATGGGCTGCATATTTTAAAGAGAAAGGCTATTTTACAGCAAAGATCAACGCGCGCAGCGGCGCCGGAATGAAGCAGATCCAGGAGATCATCCGGGAAGCGTGCAGGGAGAAGATTGAGCGGGACAGGAAGCGGGGTATTCTGAACCGGCCTGTCAGGGCTATGGTTGTGGGAATACCGAATGTTGGAAAATCAACATTTATTAATACATTTGCCGGCAAAGCATGCGCAAAGACCGGCAACCGTCCCGGCGTGACAAAGGGCAAGCAATGGATACGGCTGAACAAAAACGTGGAGCTGCTTGATACGCCGGGGATCCTGTGGCCGAAGTTTGAAGACCAGCAGGTAGGACAGAAGCTGGCGGTGGTTGGCTCTATCAAAGACGAGCTGCTGCAGGTGGAGGAACTGGCTCTTTGGATCCTTTCATTTTTGCGGCTGCATTATCCGGGGTATCTCGCGGGACGGTATCAGGTACCGGAAGAGGGAACGGATCTGGAATTCCTTGAGAAGGTTGCATTGACCCGGGGCTGCAGGCTGAAGGGTGATCTTCCGGATTACCAGAAAGCAGCGTCGCTGGTGGTGGATGATTTCCGAAGCGGAAAACTGGGCAGGATCACTTTGGAATATCCGGAACAGATTTGATAAAGAAAGTGGTGTTTAAAATGAAAAAAGAAACTGTTTCACAGGGCAATACAAACACAGAGGCCGGAGGCGAAAAGAAAACTGACATGAAAAAAGAAATACTCAGCTGGCTGTTTTATATTTTGTTTGTTGTGGTTCTGACTTATCTGATCATTACATTTGTGGGGCAGAGGACGATGGTGGATGGAAGATCCATGAACGCAACGCTGAATGACGGGGACAATCTGATCGTTGAGAAGCTGTCGTATCGTTTTGGTGATCCGCAGCGGTTTGATATCATTGTATTTCCGCCCCAGGGTGCGCCGAAGGAGCACTACATCAAGCGTATCATAGGACTTCCGGGAGAGACAGTCCAGATCGACGCGGAAGGCAATATCTATATCAACGGAGAGATCCTTGAGGAGAATTACGGACTTGAGACGATTCAGAACCCGGGACGGGCGAGTGAGCCGATTACCCTGGGAGATGACGAATATTTCGTACTCGGAGACAACAGAAACAACAGCACCGACAGCCGTTCTGAAAGGGTAGGTAATGTAAAACGGAGTACCATAACGGGACGGGCATGGCTGCGTATCTGGCCATTGTCGGATTTTGGATTTTTAAAACATCAGTAAATCGGTGGTGAGGGAGATTGCGTCAGAAAAAAACAAAAAAGAAAAGCATATGGAAAGAGCTTCTTAGCTGGATTATTTATCTGGCGGTACTTTTTGGCGCGATCTACCTTATTGTCCAGTACGTCGGTGAGCGTACGATAGTGAGCGGGGATTCGATGTATCCGTCTTTAAGCGACGGAGACAGTCTGATCGTTGATAAGATCTCTTACCGTTTTGTGAACCCTGACCGGTATGACGTGGTGGTTTTTCCATTCCGGTATCAGGAAGGGACTTTCTACATCAAACGGGTGATCGGTCTTCCCGGGGAGACCGTACAGATTCTGGATGGAAAGGTTTACATCAACGGGAAGGCCCTGGATGATCCCTATGGTTATGAAACGATCCGCAATCCGGGACTGGCTTCAGGCGCGATAACCCTGAAACAGGATGAATATTTTGTGCTCGGAGATAATAGGAACAACAGTGCGGACAGCCGTGAGCCGAGTGTGGGAATGATCTCCAGGGAGGATATTATCGGCAGGGCTATATTCCGCATCTGGCCCGCCGGCAGCATCGGTTTTCTTGCGTCATAAGAAAGGAGCCGCAGGAGAAAGGCTCCATAATAGTAAGAGAGGAAATATGAAAAGTATTGCAGAGATAAAAAATGAATTTATGCAGGCCGATGACGAGGCTCTTGCACGTCTGTTTGAAACCTATGCAGATGATGAAAGAGCCGGAGTTGTCGGCCTGATTGCAAAGTACCGGAAAAAACAGGAAAAGCTGGCAGCAGAGTACCGAAGACTCGACGGCATGCTGGTATACGAACGGAAATATGCCGGCTGTGGACTGATTTGCGGCATTGACGAGGCCGGCAGGGGGCCGCTGGCGGGTCCGGTGGTGGCCGGAGCGGTGATTTTGCCGGAAAACTGCCGGATTCTGTATCTGAATGATTCGAAAAAGCTGACAGAAAAGCGAAGAGAAGAATTGTACGATGAGATAACAGAAAAAGCGGTGGCCTGGGGCGTCGGGATGGCGTCTCCGGCCAGGATTGACGAGATCAATATTCTTCAGGCGACGTATGAGGCCATGCGGGAAGCGGTGAGTAAGCTTTCGATTGCCCCGCAGCTTTTATTGAATGACGCGGTTCGGATCCCGCAGGTTGAGATTCCCCAGGTGCCCATCATCAAGGGGGATGCGAAAAGCCTTTCCATCGCCGCGGCCAGCGTGCTTGCCAAGGTGACCAGGGACAGGCTGATGCGGGAATACGACAAGGTGATGCCGGAATACGGCTTTGCCGCCCACAAGGGGTATGGCTCTGCGGCGCATATCGCGGCGCTGAAGGAGTACGGGCCATCGCCGATACACAGAAGGACATTTATAGGAAATTTCGTATGACATGCTGCCAGGGAAGGGCGCGCAGCGAAGAAGGAGCCAGTGCATGGGGTGAGCATGCAATGGAGCGTCCTGTGCGTAGACGGGAGAGAGCGGTAAACGCATTTGAATACAAGGGCAATAGGAGCTGCCTATGAACGAAAGGCAGCGGAATATCTTCAGAAAAACGGCTATCAGATCCTGGAAAGGAATTACCGGTGCAGGGCCGGTGAGATTGACCTTGTGGCAAGGCAGGGCGAGTATCTGGTATTTGCAGAGGTGAAGTACCGCCGCGGGCCAGGCAGAGGAAGCGGGCTGGAGGCTGTGGACTGGCGCAAGCAGCGCAGGATACTTCGGGCGGCCAGCTGGTACATACGGGAAAAAAGGATCAGCCCGGAGCATCCCTGCAGATTTGACGTGGTATCCTTTCGGGGAGATGCGGTGACGCTGGTTCAGGATGCATTTCAATATTGAAGGATTTCAGCGGACGCGATTCCCGGAGGCGCTGGGAGAAGGCTGTTTTCTGAAATAAAAAGATCAGGAGATAAAAATGGAAAAAAAAGAAATCAAACTGATACGAAAAAGTCAGGGAAGTAAGCTGCAGAAAAAATGGAAGGACGGTGTTCTGTATTTTACATTCCCAGAGCTTTCGGCGCAGGAGCATTTCGTACACGGTTTTTCCAGCCGCATCGGCGGAGTCAGCCAGGGAGAATTTGCTGAGATGAACCTCAGCTTTACCAGAGGCGACCAGGAAGAGCGGGTACGGGAAAATTACAGAAGGATCGCCGGGGCCATAGGGTTTGATGCGGATAAGATCGTCTGCTCTGATCAGACGCATACGAATTATGTCCGGGAGGTCACAGAATCTGACTGCGGGAAGGGTTATCTCAGAAAGCGGGATTATACCGATGTGGACGGTTTGATCACGAATGTACCGGGTATCGTTCTTGCTACGTTTTACGCAGACTGTGTCCCGCTGTATTTTATAGATCCGGTGCACCGGGCCATCGGCCTTTCGCATTCCGGCTGGCGCGGGACTGTCAGCGATATTGCAGGCGTTACGGTAAAGGCAATGCGGGAAAAATACGGGACGGATCCTGCGGATATCCTGGCGGCCATCGGCCCTTCTATCTGCCAGGACTGTTACGAGGTCAGCGAAGATGTAATAGATCAGTTTAAAGAGCAATATGAGGAGGCTCTCTGGCCGTCTCTTTTCTACAAAAAAGAAAATGGAAAATATCAGCTGAACCTCTGGGAGGCCTGCCGCCGGAACATGCTTCATGCAGGCATACAGCCAGGCCGTATAGAGCTTACAGATCTTTGTACCTGCTGCAATCCCGGGATACTGTTTTCACACCGGGCATCTCACGGGAGAAGAGGCAACCTGGCCGCCTTCTTGGGAATCCGAGAGTGAAAAGAAAGAGACAGCCGCACATCATTACCTGCGAATGCAGAAAGATACCAGCCTCTTTCCTTACGCGAACCTAAATCTTAGTTTGCGTAGGGGCAGAGGCTGGTATCTTTTTGTAATCACAGAAGCCAAGGTGCGGCGTCCTGTTTTTATTTATCTGTTTCAGTCTATTTCCGAATCCTCATCAGCAGCTCATTGATCTTTCCGGTGGGCGATTCAATCTTGCTCAGCGTCATATCGTGATTAAGTGACTCGATGATCATCGCCAGGAATCTTGTCATATCTGCCTCTGCATAATACGGCTTTGTGAAAATTTCGGGATTGCGGTAATTCAGGTTCGTGGTCACGACCTTATTGATGTATCCCTTTTCATAGAACTCGTCAAATTTCTCAAAGCCATCAGTAAAGAGGCCGAAGGTTGTACAAACGAAGACCCGTTTCGCTCCGCGCTCCTTGATCTGCTTTGCAACGTCCAGCATACTTTCACCGGAGGAAATCATATCGTCAACGATGATAACATCCTTTCCCTTCACGGAATCTCCGAGAAATTCATGTGCAACAATGGGATTCTTGCCGTTGATGATGGTAGAGTAGTCACGTCTCTTGTAGAACATTCCCATATCTACGCCGAGGATATTTGAAAAATATACGGCACGGCTCATGGCGCCCTCGTCGGGGCTGATGATCATAAGATGATCGTTGTCAAGTCTGAAATCCTCTACATGATCCAGAAGAGCCTTTAAAAACTGATAGGTCGGCATGAAGGTATCAAAGCCGCTCAGAGGAATTGCGTTTTGGACCCGGGGGTCGTGGGCGTCGAAGGTGATGATATTGGATACGCCCATATCAATCAGCTCCTGGAGTGCGAGAGAGCAGTCCAGAGATTCTCGCTTGGTGCGCTTGTGCTGCCTTCCTTCATACAAAAACGGCATAACGACGCTGATTCTCTTGGCTTTGCCAGTGGCAGCCGAGATGATACGCTTCAGATCCTGATAATGATTGTCCGGTGACATGTGATTTTCATATCCGCAGACACGATAAGTAAGACTGTAATTACATACATCCACAAGGATGTACAGATCTGCTCCGCGCACAGATCCGTTGATCTGTCCTTTTCCTTCACCGGTACCAAAACGGGGACAGTGACAGTCAAGCAGGTAAGAGTCTGCAATATAGCCGGGAAGCGATGCGGCTTCACCGTACAGATGCGCAGAATCGTGTCTGGATTCAACGAGATGGCGGTCTACAGCTTCGCCCAATTCGCGGCAGCTCTCCAATGCAGCAATTTTCAGCGTGCCGACAGGTAAAATATGATTTACTCCATCAATGTTAGACATGAATTCCCTCCATACGTTTATCTTATACTCAACAATATTTATATCATCTTGTGTGGAACGCGTCAAGAAATATGGATGAAAATGTCGAATATGGAAGCGTATAAAATCAAAAACAAAATGCTTGAAAATGTTCGAAAATCTGGAAATGCGGCCTGCGGGTTGCATTTTGCCGGAGAAAATGGTATGGTAATTACGATGAAAAACAGGCAGGTTGGATATTTTTGACGATGAAAAAGAAGATTGAACACAGAATAAAAGAAGTAATTCCCGGGAGCATTGCCGAGGAGCTGGAGCTGGAGCCCGGAGATATTGTACTGGCCGTGAACGGGCAGGAGATAGAGGACGTTTTTGACTACCATTATTATACGAATGAAGAGTACCTGACGGTGCTGGTGCAAAAAGCGGACGGAGAAGAATGGGAGCTGGAGATCGAAAAGGAATTTGAAGAGGATCTCGGGATCGTTTTTGAAAGCTCTCTGATGGATGATTACCGTTCTTGCAGGAATAAATGCATTTTCTGTTTTATTGACCAGATGCCGAAGGGGATGCGGGAGACTTTGTATTTCAAGGATGATGACTCGCGGCTTTCCTTTTTGCAGGGCAATTATGTGACCCTCACGAATATGAGCGATCACGACATCGACCGGATCATCCGGTACCATCTTGAGCCGATCAACATTTCGTTCCACACGATGAATCCGAAGCTGCGCTGCAAAATGCTGAATAATCGTTTTGCCGGCGATATTTTCCCGAAGGTGAAGCGGATGGCGGAGGCGGGCATTGAGATGAACGGCCAGATTGTCCTCTGCAAGGGCGTAAACGACGGCGCGGAGCTGGAGTATTCGATTCGGAAGCTGACAGAGTATCTTCCATATTTAAGGAGTGTTTCGGTGGTTCCCGTCGGCCTGACAAAATTCCGGGACGGGCTGTATCCTCTGGAGCCCTTCGAGAAAGAGGATGCTGCCGGGGTCATCGACTGTATCGAGACATGGCAGAAAACAATATATGAGGAATACGGTGTGCATTTTATTCATGCCTCCGACGAATGGTACATACTGGCTGGCAGGGATTTCCCGGAGGAGGAACGGTACGACGGATACCTGCAGCTGGAAAACGGCGTGGGGATGATACGGCTTCTGACGGAGGAAACGCGGCAGACGCTGGCGGATCATCCGAGAAGACAGGAGAAAAAAATGCAGCCCAGGGAAGTGTCCCTGGCGACGGGACGTCTGGCGGCGCCGTATCTGGAACGGCTTTACCATGAGATCAAGGAGCAGTACCCGGAGGTAACGCTTCACATCTATGAGATCGCGAACCATTTCTTCGGCGAGCGGATCACCGTGGCGGGGCTGCTGACGGGAGCGGATCTTTTGGAGCAGCTTAAGGGCCGGGCGCTGGGAAGCGAGCTGCTGCTTCCGGTCAGTATGCTGCGCAGCGGCGAAAATGTTTTTCTCGACGATATGACGGTGGAGCAGCTGGAAAATGCTTTACAAATCAGGGTGCGTATTGTAAAATCAAGCGGATGTGATTTTGTCTGCGCCGTAACAGGGCAGGAGATAGAGATGGAAGAGGAGGAAACGGATGAGTAAACCGATCGTTGCAATTGTGGGACGGCCGAATGTCGGCAAATCGACGCTGTTTAATGCGCTGGCCGGCGAAAATATTTCCATAGTAAGAAATACGCCCGGCGTGACCCGGGACAGAATATATGCGGATGTCGAATGGCTCAATGTAAATTTTACCCTGATTGATACCGGAGGTATCGAACCGGACAGCAAGGATATTATTTTGTCACAGATGCGGGATCAGGCGCAGATCGCCATTGATACCTCGGATGTGATTATGTTTATGGTGGATTGCCGGCAGGGACTGGTGGATGCGGATGCGAAGGTGGCGGATATGCTGCGCCGCTCTCACAAGCCGGTGGTTCTTGTGGTGAACAAAGTAGACAACTACGAAAAAAGCATAGCGGATGTATATGAATTTTACAATCTCGGAATAGGCGATCCGTATCCGATCTCCGCCAGCAACAAAATGGGAATCGGAGATATGCTGGATCAGGTGATCTCCTATTTCAATCTGGATGAGCTGGAAGAGGAGGAGGACGACCGTCCGCGCATTGCCATCGTCGGCAAGCCGAATGTCGGAAAATCCTCTCTTATCAATAAGCTTCTGGGAGAAAACCGTCTGATTGTTTCCAATATTGCGGGAACGACCCGGGATGCCGTTGACACCGCCGTGACCTGGGAGGGACGGGAATACGTATTTATCGACACAGCGGGACTGCGGCGCAAGAATAAAATTAAAGAAGAGCTGGAGCGGTACAGCATCATCCGCACGGTGACGGCCGTAGAACGGGCGGATGTTGTCGTTATCATGATCGACGCCACGGAGGGCGTGACGGAGCAGGACGCCAAGATCGCCGGGATCGTCCACGACAGAGGCAAGGGAATCGTCATTGCCGTCAATAAATGGGATGCCATTGAGAAGGATGATAAGACCATCTACAAATATACGAACGACGTGCGCCAGGTGCTCTCCTATATGCCGTACGCGGAGATTCTGTTTATCTCTGCGGAGACGGGACAGCGTCTGCCGAAGCTGTTTGAGACGATCAACATGGTCATCGAAAATCAGACGCTGCGGGTAGCCACCGGCGTCCTTAATGAGATCATGGCGGAGGCAGTTGCCCTGCAGCAGCCGCCCTCGGACAAGGGAAAACGGCTCAAGCTGTTTTATATTACCCAGGTATCAGTTAAGCCGCCGACCTTTGTTATATTTGTAAATGATAAGCAGTTAATGCATTTTTCCTACACGAGATATCTTGAAAATAAGATCAGGGACACCTTTGGCTTCAAGGGTACATCACTGAAATTTATTATCAGAGAGCGAAAGGATAAAGAGGACTGATGGAACGTTTGGTATGCCTGGCAATAGGCTATGTGTTCGGCTTGTTTCAGACGAGCTATATCTACGGGCGGATGCATGGAATTGACATCCGCAACCACGGCAGCGGGAATGCTGGTACGACAAATATGCTGAGAACCATGGGGACGAAGGCCGGAGCGATCACGCTGCTGGGAGACGCCTTCAAGTGTGTGTTTGCCGTGCTGCTTGTAAAGCTGATATTCGGGGCAAAATACGCGGATATTCTGCCGCTTCTCAGCTTTTATACGGCGGCAGGCGTAATCCTGGGCCACAATTTTCCGTTTTATCTGAATTTCCGCGGAGGGAAGGGGATTGCGGCGACCGCGGGACTGATCCTTTCCCTGAACTGGATCATGACGCTTTGCGGGATCGTGACCTTTTCGACCGCGCTGATTCTGACGCATTACGTTTCCCTGGGCTCCTTGTTGGTCTACACGGGCTTTATGATCGAGCTGGTGATCATGGGACAGTGCGGCGTGTTTGGGATGACGCAGAATTATCTGAACGAAATGTATGCCATCGGCGCAGCGCTGACGGTTCTTGCGTTTTGGATGCACAGAGAAAATATCCGAAGGCTGCTGCATCATGAGGAGCGGAAAACGTATCTGTTTCACAAAAAGAAATCATAGAAAAGAGGCCCAGGGCCTGGAGGGAGAATGGCAAAGCTTGGTGTAATAGGAGCGGGAAGCTGGGGAACAGCTCTTGCAATCCTTTTAAATGAAAATGGAAATGAAGTAACTTTGTGGTCGCACCGGGAAGCGGAAGCCGAAAGGATACGCAGCACCCGGCAGATTTCAAAGCTTCCAGAGGTCACGCTTCCAGAAAAAATTTCGGTGACGGCGGATCTGGAGCAGGCGGTTTCGGACAAGGATGCGCTGATCCTGGTGGTTCCTTCCAACTGCGTGCGGGAGACCGCCGGAAAAATGAGCGCCTTTGTAAAGGACGGCGCGGTGGTGGTCAGCGCCTCGAAGGGAATCGAGGAAAGCACGCTGAAGACGATGACGGACATTGTAGACGAGCTGATTCCCCAGGCGCAGTCTGCGGTTTTGTCGGGGCCGAGTCATGCCGAGGAGGTGGCCAGGAGCCTGCCGACGACCTGTGTGATCGGCGCCGGAAGCGAGGAGACGGCCAGATATCTCCAAAAGCTGTTTATGAGCCCGGTATTCCGGGTGTATATCAGTTCGGACATGCTGGGGATCGAGCTGGGCGGAGCGCTCAAGAACGTGATCGCCCTGGCAGCGGGAATCGCCGACGGAATGGGCTACGGGGACAATGCAAAGGCGGCTATCATCACCCGGGGCATGGTGGAGATCGCCCGGCTCGGCATGAAAATGGGCGGAAAGCTTGAGACGTTTTCCGGGCTCACCGGGATCGGCGACCTGATCGTGACCTGCGCCAGCATGCACAGCCGCAACAGAAGGGCCGGTATCCTCCTGGGCCAGGGCTACAGCATGGAGGAGGCGATGAAGGAAGTCAATATGGTGGTGGAGGGAGTTTACTCCGCTAAGTCTGCCATGAAGCTTTCTGAGAAATATGGCGTGGAGCTTCCGATCATCGAGCAGGTGAACCGGATCCTTTTTGAGGGCAAGAACCCAAAGGAGGCTGTTTCGAACCTGATGCTGCGGGACAGCAAGCAGGAAAACTCCCTGATTCCCTGGGAAAAATGAGTTTGTAGTTTTTTTAACGAAGCAAAATTTGACAAATTGGCCACAGTGAAAATTGCATAAGATTTTCCTGTGGTTTTTTTGTGAAAAAAGAAAAAGTTCTAAAAAAAGTACATCACAGTTGTTGTGAATAAAAACAAGATATGCTATAATACTACCAAATGTCGTAGAATATATTGACATGTGAAAAAAATAACAAACATTTGCGGAAAGGGGAACTGATAATGCATTTGATTCACGATGAAAACGGCAATCTCTGTCCTCATACCCAT
This sequence comes from Lachnospiraceae bacterium, assembly GCA_030524705.1. Taxonomy (GTDB): domain Bacteria; phylum Bacillota; class Clostridia; order Lachnospirales; family Lachnospiraceae; genus Choladousia. Next base: position 41,441 of record JAUNGD010000021.1, read on the forward strand.
GATCACGAGCATCCGCATACCCATACGTACGAGCATACGCATGTTCATAGTCATGAACATGGTCATGAGGAAGAGCATAATCACACCCATGAGCATGAGCATAGCCCTGAGAACAGCGGATGTGAGAAAGGGTGCAGCGGCTGCGGCGGTCATACTCATTCTCATGAGGCGCCCCAGGGTGACAAGATGACAGCTCTTCTGGATTACATGCTCAAGCACAATGAGCATCATGCGGCCGAGCTGGATCAGGTAGCTGAAAAGCTTCGGGCTGAAGGAAAGCCGGCTGCTGCGGAGCAGATCAAGAAAGCGGTGGATGAGTTCCAGAAGGGAAATCTGTATCTGAGCCTTGCACTCTCAATGGTAAAAGAAGATTAGTCATTGTACAGGAGGTGGGCATATGTGTCTGTCAACAGCATATAAGACAAAGGATCCGGACAGCATTATTATGGAATACGTGAGCAGGATCGAGATCAACGGCAATCAGATCACATTGATTGACGTTATGGGAGATACGAAGACCGTAGAGGGAACGCTTGCTCTGGCGGATCTGACCGGCGGAGTCGTACGGATCGACTGTCAGGAAGCAAAATAAAGGAAACTGAAGGTTAAAGGAGATACAAATGGCGCATGTAATAGCGATTGCAGGAAAAGGCGGAGTGGGCAAGACCACACTTTCCGGTATGCTGATTCAGATGATGTGCCAGACGGGCAAGCGCCCGATTCTGGCTGTGGATGCGGATGCAAATTCCAATCTGAACGAGGTGCTGGGCGTAGATGTGGAGATGACCCTCGGCGAGGTGCGGGAGCAGATTGAGCGCGCTGAGAACAGCGCGAAGAATCCGATCCCTGCCAGCATGTCGAAGGCGGACTATGCTGAGATTATGTTTCAGAGATGTCTGAACGAGGATGACGATTTTGACCTCCTCGTTATGGGCAGAACCCAGGGAAAGGGCTGCTACTGCTTTGTAAACGGACTGCTTCAGGCGCAGATGCAGAAGCTGCTTCCGAACTACAAATACATGGTAGTGGACAATGAGGCAGGCATGGAGCATATCAGCCGTGGTATCCTGCCGAAGGTGGATACAATCATTCTGGTCAGTGATTGTTCCAGAAGAGGTGTTCAGGCAGCGGGAAGGATTGCGGAGCTGGTAAAAGAGTGCGATATGAACCCCAAAACGATGGGACTGATCGTAAACCGCGCTCCGGGCGGCGTGCTGAATCAGGGTACGATGGAAGAGATTGAAAATCAGGGGCTTACCCTTCTCGGCGTTGTACCCCATGACGACCAGGTGTATGAGTATGACTGCGACGGAAAGCCTACAGTCAATCTCCCGGAGGATTCACCGGTACGCCTGACACTGAAGGACATCATTAGCAAGCTTTCTTTATAAAGTGATTTATTGGAGCGAAGGGCTTCTGTCCTTCCTCCAAAATAAATATACCCATTCTAATTATAATATTCAAGGAGGTTTATAATGGGAGATTTTAAATTAACGACGGTAGAAGAGTTTGAAGCGGCAACAAACCGACTTCTTGAAACCGGCGCAAAAGTTGGGGCGGACGCATGGCAGTACCGTGTGAAAAACCAGACCCCTCATTGTAAATTTGGTGAGCAGGGTATCTGCTGCCGAATCTGTTCTATGGGACCTTGCCGTATTACTCCGAAGGCTCCGAGAGGAATCTGCGGATGTGACGCTCACGGTATCGTTGGACGTAACTATCTGAAGTTTACAGCGGGCGGAGCTGCTACGCATTCAGATCATGGCCGTGAGATCTGCCATACTCTGTACTGCACGTCTCCGGACGGAGCTTACAAGGTAAAAGATCCTGAGAAGCTGATCCGTATTGCAAAGGAGTGGGGCGTAGAAACTGAAGGAAAAGATATCTACGATCTGGCTCACGAGGTTGCTTTCCTCGGTATGAGCGAGTATGGTAAGGTATTTGGTACACAGAATTTCCTGAAAAGAGCACCGCAGCATACGCAGGAGATCTGGGAGAGAGAGGAAATCGCACCGCGGGCAATCGACCGTGAGGTTTCCTGTTCCTTACATATGTCCCATATGGGATGTTCTTCCAAGCCAGAAGCGCTGATTCGTCAGGCTCTTCGTGCTGGTCTGTCCGACGGCTGGGGCGGCTCCATGGCAGGTACAGAGTTCTCAGACGTATTGTTCGGAACTCCGAAGCCCATTGAGACAGAGGCAAACCTCGGCGTTATGGTTGCTGAGAATGTAAATATCGTTGTTCACGGACATGACCCGTCACTGTCCGAGATGATCTGCGAGTATGCAGATGATCCTGAGATGATCGCATATGCAAAATCCATGGGAGCAAAGGGTATCACCGTATCCGGCGTATGTTGTACATCAAATGAAGTTGCAATGCGCCGCGGTATTCCGATGGCAGGTAACTTCCTGCAGCAGGAGAACGTTGTACTGACCGGTGCCTGTGAGGCCATCGTTGTAGACGTACAGTGTATCTTCCCGGCACTTGGACCTCTTTCCAAATGCTTCCATACAAAATTCGTTACAACCTCTCCGATCGCACAGATGCCGGATTCCGAGTTTATTCGTTTCTCACCGGAAAATGCAGCGGAGAATGCAAAGACGATCGTAAAAATGGCGATCGAGAACTTCAAGAACAGAAAGCCGGAGCTGGTTCATATCCCGGATATGAAGCAGAAGGCTACAGTAGGCTACTCTGTTGAGGCGATTGTTAAGACTCTGGACGGCGTTACGAACTCTCAGGTAGACGTAACAGGAACAACAAAGCCGCTCATCGAGTGTATTACATCCGGTGTTATCCGCGGTGCCGTAGCTATGGTTGGCTGCAACAACCCGAAGATCCGCCCGGATACCGCTCACATTGAGCTGATGAAAAAGCTGATCGCAAATGATATCATCGTTGTCGCTTCCGGATGCTCCGCACAGGCTGCAGCTAAGGCTGGTCTGATGGACAAGGCTGCAAAGGATCTTTGCGGCGCCGGTCTGAAGAGAGTATGTGAGCTGGCAGATATCCCGCCGGTACTTCATATGGGTTCCTGCGTAGATATCAGCCGTATGATGATTCTTGTTGCCGAGCTGGCAAAGGATTCCGGCCTGAACATTTCTCAGCTTCCGGTTGTAGGATGTGCTCCTGAGTGGATGTCAGAGAAGGCTGTTTCCATCGGTAACTACGTAGTTGCCACCGGTATTGATACATTCCTCGGCGTTGATCCGTATGTAAGCGGTTCTTCAGAGGTTGCAGGACTTTTGACCGAAGGTATCAAGGACTGGGTAGAGGCATCTTATACCGTAGAAAAGGATATTGATAAGCTTGTTGATCTGATGATCGAAAGAATCGAAGAGAAACGAGAGGCAGTTGGAATCTAAGGCTTCGGAGAGACGAAAGTAAGATTATGAGGTGACTGAAGCATGAAGATTGCTATTACCGGTAAGGGCGGAGTGGGCAAAACCACCTTCGCCGCTACACTGGCAAGATTATACGCAGAGGAAGGCCGCCCGGTCCTGGCAGCGGACGTGGATCCGGATGCAAATCTGGGACTGGCACTTGGCTTTTCGGAGGAAGAACTGGAGCAAATCGTACCAATTACAAAAATGCGCAAATTGATCGAGGAACGTACCGGGGCAAGTGCGGACAACAGAATTTACCGCATCAATCCCAAAGTCAGCGACATTCCGGACACCTACGGACGGGTGTGCAACGGAGTGCGTCTGCTGGTGCTGGGGACCGTGGATACGGCCGGCAGCGGCTGTGTCTGCCCGGAGCACGTTATGCTCAAGCGCATCATCAACAATCTGGTGCTGCACAGGGAGGATGTAGTGATCCTTGATATGGAGGCCGGTCTGGAGCATCTGGGACGCGGCACCACATCCGGGATGGATCAGTTTGTTGTGGTGATTGAGCCCGGGGCAAGAAGTATCCAGACGTATCAGAATGTCAAGCGTCTGGCAGCTGAGCTCGGTGTGAAGCAGGTGCGTGTGGTTGGTAATAAAGTAAGGGACGAAAAGGATGAAGAATTCATTCGTTCACGGATTCCTGCGGAGGATCTCCTGGGATTTGTTCATTATAATTCTGAAGTTATTGACGCGGATAGAAATGGCTCCTCACCGTATGATTTCAGCAAATCAGCAGTCGAAGAAATCAGACGTATAAAGGAATTGATTGATAAGTCGGAGGCGTGAGCCAACGATTTACACAATAAAAAAATTCAGAAAGAGGCGACTAAAATGAGCGAATCAGGATTACCAAAGCTGGAGGTCAGCGACATTATCCATGCGCTGGATTCAGTGTGTAGTTCACAGGTAGATACCGCCGGATCTACCAAACCATTACTGGAATGTATTACTTCCGGTGTTTTACGTGGAGCGGTTGTCATGCTGGGATGTGACGATTCCACGGTCAGGGACACAGAGGAATATGTGGCTCTGATGAAGAAATTGATTGAAAATGACATTGTACTGCTGGCAATCGGTTATCCGGTTACTGTGGCGCAGAATGCCGGGCTTCTGAATCCGGAAGCAAAGGATCTGTGCGGCGCGGGTCTGAAGAGGGTCTGCGAGCTGGCAGAGATCCCGCCGGTGCTCCCCCTGGGAGGACTGGAAAATATTAACAATGTTATTACGATCGCCCAGGCGCTTTCAGCAGATTCCGGCCTGGCAGTTCCCGCATTGCCGGTAGTTGGATGTGATGCGGCGGGTGTATCTGCCCAGGCAGTGGAGCTTGGCAATGCGTTTACTGGTCTTGGAGTAGATACCTTTATCGGTATTATGCCGTATGAGGGTGCTCTCGAGGACGTGATTGCAGCCAGCGGTTTGAAGGACGGTGCGGAGGCAAAGCATACCGTTTCTTCAGATCTGAATGAATTATGCGGTGCGATGATCGCAGACATTGAGAAAAAGCGGGCATCAATAGCAATCTAATGAAAAGTTTATTTATTTTGTGGAGGTAGAACAGTGACTTTATTTGATGTTGTATTTAGCGGAAATGATACCGTATACGGACTGACAGAAGGAGCAATCGATGCAGCCATCGCTCAGTATGGTGCTGACAAGGCTGTTTCCTTCCCGGATACCGCATACAGCCTGCCGTGCTATTACGGCGTAACAGGAACCAAGGTAAACAACCTCGGTGAATTAAAAGAAGCTCTTGGCGTAGTAAAGACTCTTATGACAAGAGAAAAGAGACTGAACGACGTATTTATGTCCGGTGTTGCTACCGCTCTCTGTGCAGAGTTCATCGAAGTTCTGAAATATATTGATGGTGCAGCTCCGTACGCTGAGCCGTGCTACGGACATCTCGGTGATGCGATCATCCGTGAGCTGGGTGTTCCGCTTGTTACAGGAGATATCCCGGGCGTTGCAGTTATCCTTGGCGCAGCTCCGACTGCTGAAGAGGGCGTTGCTCTCGTAAAGAGCTATCAGGCACAGGGTATCCTGGTTACTCTGGTGGGTGGAATCATCGATCAGTGTGAAGAGCTGGGATATA
>JAUNGD010000108.1 GCA_030524705.1 Lachnospiraceae bacterium
CGGGATGGCGTGCCGTCCTGGGGCTGTGATATTCTATGGAGAAAGGCTTTCTCCCCTTAATGCGGCATAACAAAAGTGTGCTTCGCACACCCTTGTGCCTTTAGATTCTTTCAAGAAGCACACTTTTGCCGCGCCGTTGCTGAGTGCCAGTGGCACTCGTTTAGCAACGACCGCAGCAGAGCGAAGACAGCGTATTGCGCAGCAATAAAATACATCTTGCACCCGTGCGCATCGTTGCACGAAGTGCTTTTTATGATATAGGAAAGTGAGAACTTTCCTAATATCATAAAAGAGGGCGTCGCGAATGCTTCTGACGGGATTCCGTCTCACACATTCTGCAACGCCCTCTTTCTTTTGGATTGAAGCACGCCTTTGTTCTTTGTGATCTTCTACTTATGCTCATATCCCGTATAAATCGTCAGAATAAAGCATACTACTGTGGCCCATGCCCAGAATTTATGTTTTTTCATGTTCTTCCTCCTGCGGTCCTTCCGAATATTTCTCGAATATTTTCTTTTATTGTAACTGCGTTTTTGGCATTTTCCAATTTATTTATCCTTATTGAGAAATTTTATCAATAATTACATCTTCCTTTATCAATTAATGCGGTATCCTTTCACAGCGGACGGCGCACCGCGTCAGCCCGCTGGTGTTGCAGGTGAAAAGAGTCAGGTCCCACGCCTCCCTGGTATTATCAATCATTTCCTCCACTGCGGTGGGCTGCACTGTCTCGCGGTTGCTCACCTGATAGCGGTTCACCCGGCCGTCCACAGTGATAAAGTACACCTCCTCGCCAATCTCCAGCCATTTCACCGGGCTGAAATGCTTCGCATAATTGTGAGCGCATATCACCATATCATCTAAATAGCAGGAGCCGGAATACCGGCACGGACTGATTTTCAGCCGTTCATAATCCCACTCCGCCATAACAGGCAATTTCAGGCTCAGGCACGGTATTTCAAGGATTCCGATATATTGATACCCGTCGATTTCCACCGTCGGCAGCTCCTGCCCCTGCTCTGCTCCCGTGCCCGCCGCGTCCTGATCCGCCCCATCATCTTTTAAAGCGTCCGGGCCGTCATTATCGATCGTCTCCTCCAGCTTTTTCACGATCTCGGCGCTTGCCCTTCCTGCCCGGTCGTTCTCCCGGAGATTGTACAGAACGAGAAGAAGAGCTGCCGCAATGAGCAGCAGCCCTGTCGTTATCAAAAACAGGCCCTTCGTATTCCTCTTTTGGGCAGCCTCACCGTGCATGGGAACGCCGGGGGATGCATTCTCATCACGGCTTTTGTCAGCGCGCATGGCCACGCCCTCCCGGACAGTATCTCCTGTGCCAGCCAAGCATCACAAAAAGAAGTCCCGCAAAAGCCAGCACCGGCACCGGCCACCATAGCTGCCCCGTCTGGGGGAGCCTTCCTGCAGAGCTTCCGGATCCTGAAGACGAAGCAGACGTTTTCGAAACAGACGTATTGGCCGTTCCCGCCTTCGGGGCCGCTTTCACGTCATATACATAAGCGCCGTTCAGATATCTTGGGACCGTAATTAAAAAGGAATGAACTGCGTCATATCCCTTCGCCGGAGTCGTATGCACCACAAGGTACAGCCCCAGCTCCAGGCCTGTCCACCTTGCCTGTCCGTTCTCATCTATGACGGCGGAGGTCCCGGCAATCTTTTTGCGGCTGACATACGCCTCCAGGCTGTCGGCCAGCTCCCGGGCCCCCGGGTCTGATTCGCCCACCGTATCCAGGGATATGCCGCTTTCCCTGAACAGTCCCACCGCCTTAAAGCCGTTTTCTCCGTCCGTCTCTTGGGCAGCAGCCACCTTATACAATGTCATGGTGCCGCCCGGAATGGCCTTCCCCGTCTCCGTAGACAGAATATCCACCGTGACAGAGCCGGTTCTGCTGTAGTCCGGCGCTGCGGACGCAGCGGCGGCCCCCGGCACAGGCGCTGTCATGCTGATTGCAAATACCGCGCAGATCGCCAGCGCCAGACACAGAATTCTGTTTTTCTTGACTTTTCGCATTCTATTTCCCTCATTTCTACTCTCACTTGACAGCTTATCTGCGGCCCTCACCTGCTTTTGTTCCTTCTATCTGCAAATATAAATACCGCCGCAATAAACAGAAGCAATACGGGAATTGCAATAAACGGAGCAATATACAACGGGTCTATCTGGAGTGCGTCTGCGGCAATTCGGACCTCTCCCTGCACATCGGCTATACGATGGCCTCTCACCAAAAGGCGATGCGTATTGATACCATACGGGGTGCATGTCACCAGCGTACAGTAATCCTTCCCCTCCTCAATCTGCAGCTCGCTCAAATCACTCGGTTCAACTACTCTTATCTGATCCACCTCATACGTTACCGTATGATCGAGAACTGTCATCGTCCAGATATCGCCCTCTGTCATTCTATCAAGGTCTGTAAAAAGCCGGGCACTGGGAAGCCCTCGGTGTCCGCTTACTACACAATGCGTACCTTTTCCTCCGACCGGAAGACTCGTTCCTTCCAGATGACCGATAGCAGTCTGCAAAATTCCTTCCTCCGTTCCATGGTAAATCGGAAGCGTTACGTTGATTTTCGGGATATTAATATAACCCATAATTCCTGTAGCATCAATGTTCAGCTGATTCAGATATTTTTCTTCTTCCTCCTCCGTCATCTTCCAGAGAATGCCTGTCCTGGACAGCTCTTCATTGTATACCTTGGCAGCATTTAGAATCGTATCATATTCCTCACTACTGATATTCGCGACGGTTTCTGCATAGGACATGACCGCCCTCGTTTGATGAAAGGAATTCCACCAATCCGAAAAGGCCGGATAAACAATCAGGCCGAGGCCTGTCAGCGCAACCAACACAAGCGCCAAAGTCACCGAATGCTTCTTTAAAAAAACCATGGCATCAAATACTCCTTGCTCAGAGCGTACTTCAGAAAAAATTCCCGGCAGCCCGATCTGCGGCTGATGTGCCTATATGGAGCTGCCAAAGAAGTAAAAATATTTATCTGTTCTGCATTCTTTTTCTGGTAATCAAAAGGACAGCTGCTGCCGCCAAGAGAATACCTCCAAGCACATAGAAGACCGTAGTACCCATGCCGCCTGTGGAGGGCAGTTCCGTTCCCGCCTGGTTCACAATCACTACCTCTGCCACATTCAGACTCAGAGTCTTTGTCTTTAAAGTATCAGCCTCCGTTTCCGTTGAAACAACATTCCCGTCACTATCATAATACGTTGTCACAGTTTCTGTGGTACTGCTTGTTTCAATAAGATCTGCCGAAACCGATGTCGCATCCTTTTTGAGATTGTAGCCGGCAGGCGCTTTCGTCTCCTGAAGACTGAAGGTATCTTTATCAATGCCCTTAATGATAATAAGACCGCTGGACGGAGACACAACTGTGGAAGTTCCGGTTGCATCGACCTCATAAACGCCCGGCTGGTCAGTCTCCTTTACCTTAACCTCATTATTAGCAGAATCCTTTACAGTAAATTCTGCACCCTCCAGGGTCTTATTCTTTCCGTCCGTCTTTTTGATACCGATTGCGTAAACATATGTGGTGGTCGTTTTGTCTTCGCTTTTATGATAAGGATTCTCTGGATCATAGGGCCCTTCAGAATCACCCTCCTGCTTCCAGTCGAACCAGGCGGTATTTTTGTTGCCGTTTCCCGCAATAGCGGCATTGCTATTTACCGTTGCCTGATACGTTACGTGAATTTCGGTATCATCTGCGTATTTGGAACTGCCGTCTTCATTGATCCACGGAACTGTAATGCTAAATGACTGTTCGCTGACAGTAATCGTATACGCTTCAGATGCTAATACAGTATTTCCTACTTTAACAGTAAAACCATTATTGCCTGTTCCGGTCTTGTAGGTAAGGCCTGCATCTAACGTATCAAAAATATAGTATTCCTTGATTTTCTTGTCACCATTATAATTTTTGCCGTTAATGCCGATATCAAAGGAAACATCTTCACCAAATCTCGCACTGTTCGACGTTACCTTGCTGGTGCCTTCCACAATTACCTTACCTGGGTTCTCGTCTCCATTATCCCAGGAAGGCGTTTTGTTTTTATCAATAACAGTTGCCGTCGGCTTCGTGCTGGTAAGCGTAAGCTTTGCACCGCCGGCCACCGTAGAGGTGATAACATAATATCCATAAGGCAGCTTGTCAAATTTCACCGTTGCTGCTTCAGCGCCGTTGCTGCCTGTGGAAGCCACCTCTCTCCCAAAGCTTGCTGCCCATGTTTTGAAAGCCTCCGTTGTCACATCCGCACCAGCCTTGGCAACCACATTAGTACCGTTATCGGCAAGCTCAAACCATGTATTATTTTCAAGAGACTTACCTGAAGGAAGCGTATATGCAATTTCACCGTCGGAACCTACTGTGGCATCAAAAAGCTTATATGCTTTATACGTTGCTCCCACAGTCGCATTCGTGATAGTAATGGAGCCGTCCTGTGTTGCGTCATCGCCGCTATAGTTAATCGTTTCCGCCATAGCAGTTACAGTCATTGCCATTGCCATCACCATAACTGCCAAAATCATGAACAGTTTTTTCATGAATTTCATACTTGTATCCCTTTTCCTTTCTGTCATATATTTTGTGAGTCAACGAGTTACTGCCCTTTTCCGGGCATTCTGCCATTCATAGCTGTGAATTAAAAATTCTTTTCAGCACAGAATAACAGATGATTTATCGAATACAGCCTCCGGCAATCATTTGCCGGATCCGAGGTCAGTCCGACCTCCTTTCCCGCTTGCGCCTCAAGCTGTATCCGTACATAAGGCAGGACAGGAGGATAAGCCCCGCTCCGCCTGATGTGTAGGGTAATGTACCGATCCCCCCGGTCTCGGGAAGCTCCACGCCCGAACGGTTGATTACCTTTACCGTATAGGCCGTCTCTCCCCCGGACGAATCTGTTTTATAGGATATTGCGATATTGGAGGCTGAGCCCGTGGCGATTATGACAGCTCTCGGATCTTCTGCCCCGGCGTCTACCTTAAAGGACAGATCATTTATGATCCGGTAATAGCCCTCCGGCGCCTTTGACTCTCTGAGAACATACGTGCCGCTCTCCAGTCTCATGTCCCTGGCGGAGAAAACTCCGCTGTCAGCATCGGATGCACTCAGCAGCTTCGCCTCGCTGATATCCTCATACTTTTCTTTATTCTCTTCATCCTCCGTAACCTTGTACAGTTCAAAAACGGCGCCGCCAAGACAGCTTGCTTCGGAAATATCCGTATCCACGCTGTCCATGCCAAGCTTGACCAAGGTGACCGGAATGTCCTGAATTGGCTCGTTCGTAACTGCCGAACTGCCGATAAGATTCTTTCCCGGCTTATCCGAATCCACCACTTCGGCAGTTCCTGCGCCGTTTCCGCCTGCCGTGCGGTCTCCCGTATAGGCCAGCGTGTAGGTACCGATCACCGGATTGTCCGGCAGCCTATAGCCCTCCGGCGCCTTCGTCTCCACCAGGGTATACGTTCCCCAGGGAAGTCCCGGGGCGCTTATTCCAAAGCCCGTTTCATCCGTGGTGATCACTGCCGCCGGCGTCCCGGTCGTCCCCTTGCCGCTGTAGAGGGCGAACGCCGCACCTTCCAGATGCTTTGCCGGGGAGCTGTCCTTTTCCAGCTTCTCCACATTTATATAATACAGAAGTCCCTTTACCGACGGCTGTGTGGTCTCTATGGTACACTTTGTCTGCTTTTGGCTGATCGTATTATTCTCGATCACCGCCTGCTGAGCCACGACACTGGCTGTTGTTTTTTTATCAGATAAGCCATACGCTGTCCCGGTACCCGCAATGGGACCTGATGCGCCAAACTTCATCGCATTAATATCCGACGCCGCACCGTCAAGTGTGGATGTTTTCAGCCGTACATAATAGCTCATGGATGCAGTGTCCGTAGCTTCCAGACTGCTCCAGCCATTGCCGCTCCAGGTGATTTTTCCGTTTTCATCCGGAACAGTCGCCGTCGTGCCTGAAAGGAACACAGTGGGAGAATCCGTCCCCTTGGTTTTCGTGTTCTCTGCCGCTGTGCCAAGATAAATAAAACGGTCTGTGTCAAGATAATCCGTAACACCGGTCACATCCACCGTCGGAGTGGCCGCGTCCACTAAGGCCTCATACTGCGCCTGGCTTAAAGAAACATCGTGAGTACCATGGCCGTTCCACTTAAAATTCGTGGTATCAATTACAATCCATTTTCCGTCTGGAAGGATTCCGACGATTCCGTGATTTTGTCCATTACTGCTTCCAGAAGCTCTGTACATTTTGATGTTAGCCAGGTCTTTTATTACCGTCTTACCGTTCTCAGTAAAGCTGTACTGGTAATGTACATAAAAATAATCGTTTTGATCCAACGCTTTTGATTCATCTGAAGAACCGTAGCAGTCGCCGTTCTGCTCTTCCTTCGGCTCCAGAACCGTCCCCACCGGACTGTCCACGTTATTTTTATTTTCATTAAGAATGAATGCCGGCATGGCCTCAAGAATCTTCTGCAGATCTGCATCCTCAATATTCCGTTCAACGGCCACTGTCACCTTAAAGACATCCTCAATATTCGTGGGCTCCACATATTTCACGATGCGGGTGCCGTTTACGGACTGATACGCTCCCACGGAGGACACCGCCCAGAGGTTCGCACCGGAGCTGTTATATTCCTCAATATCCGCTGCGGATAAAGAGCCCGTGGAAAAGCTCAGGTCAACGCCCTCCTGCGTACCGGAGGACGTACTCCCGGGGGATGACAGAGCGCCCGCCATGATCACCGAAAAGCCCTGGATATGGAATGTGATGCTGTTCCCTGAGATCTTTATCTGTTTGACGCCATCAGCGTCCGCAAAGCCCTTATTCTCGATCTCCCCGGATGCATTTTTCTTATAATGTCCCACGTACAGGCTGCCGTTTTGAGACGGCCAGCCCTCCGGGGCGCTGTCATAGGTGATCGTCACCTGCAGATTGATATTGATGTTTTGCGCCGCTTCCTCCGCGGAGGGGTCATATTCCGTAGCGCCGCCGTCCTTGCTCAGGTAAATGTGGTACATCCGCAGGAAATCGAATACGCTGTCCCGTTCGCCCACATCTGTGCTCAGACCGCTGTCAATATCGCTTACCATCTGCGAATAATACCCGCTGTTCTCCCCCGACTCAGGAGCGATTTCCTCCACAATAAGCTCCGCATCCGCAAGAATCTTTTTGTTCCCTTTGACGGTTACCGTATAGCCTGTGTTTGAATTTATTAAGGTACCGTCATCCACGACCCTGATATAAAAATATTCGGCTTCAATGTTATTCTTATTTTTTCCGTACCCGTGGGTGATCCTGATCACTGTCTCGCTTGCCGCAGCTCCCAGGGCCGTTCCCACATCTCCCGTTCCGCTTACGGTCACGATGCCTGTATCTGCCGATGACCAGCTATGATAAGTTGCGGCCGTTCCCTGCAGCTCTACACTTTCTCCCACGGCAATTTCTGCAGGCTCGTTCTGTGTCGTCTGGCTGATACCATAGGTCGAAAATCCCTCTGCTTCAAATACGACGGCCACCTCGCCGTTGGCCTCACTGGTCTCCGCCGCCTGGACAAGGCTCGTTCCCTGCGCGTCCGTATGAGTGACAGTCAGATTCTCCTTCATCTGTGCTTCATCGCCAAGAAGGATCTGCACATTCACAGCAGCCTTGGGCTCTATTTCATTTCCGTCCGCATCTATGATCGTAATGTCAAAGAATCTTGCTCTGCAGACGTAGCTCCCGGACTGCTCCTGCAATGCGGCGTTCGTCTTTTCAAGCTCCGCACAGAACGCCTCGCTGCCCTGCCCGATCTCCTCCACCAGCAATTCTGCATTTTCCGGGATTTCTGCCTCCGCTGTATAGCTGACCGTCACAGTATAATCCGCGCCGGATGCTGCCAGCTCACCGGGCTCCGTTTCTATTTCCGTTTCTTCTTCTGTCTGAGGCTCCGTCTCTATTTCCGTTTCTGCCTCGGT
>JAUNGD010000022.1:0-31601 GCA_030524705.1 Lachnospiraceae bacterium
TATTCTACCTTACAGGGGATTTTTGTACTGTCTGTACAATTTGGAGCAGTTCAAAGGCACCTGGGCGGGAAAGCCCTTTGAATTGATCGACTGGCAGGAGCAGATTATCCGTGATGTGTTCGGCACGATTAAACCCAACGGCTATCGTCAGTTCAACACCGCCTACATTGAAATTCCAAAGAAACAAGGCAAATCCGAGCTTGCCGCCGCAGTTGCTCTTCTTCTGACCTGCGGTGACGGTGAGGAACGCGCCGAGGTGTACGGATGTGCCGCTGACCGAAATCAGGCAAAAATCGTGTTTGATGTGGCAGTGGATATGGTGCGGCTCTGTCCGGCTCTCGCCAAGCGTGTGAAAATCCAGGAATCGCAGAAGCGGCTGACCTATCTGCCCACCAACAGCTTCTATCAGGTACTGTCCGCCGATGTTGCCAACAAGCATGGCTTCAACACCCATGGCGTCATCTTTGATGAGCTGCACACTCAGCCCAACCGAAAGCTGTTTGATGTCATGACCAAAGGCTCCGGCGATGCCCGAATGCAGCCGCTCTACTTTCTGATTACCACAGCCGGAACGGACACGCAGTCTATCTGCTACGAGACACACCAAAAGGCGCTGGACATCATTGACGGCCGCAAGCATGACCCTACCTTTTATCCTGTTATCTACGGTGCATCCGAGGACGAGGATTGGACAGATCCCAAGGTGTGGAAAAAAGCAAATCCCTCTCTCGGCATTACGGTTGGCATCGATAAAGTCAAAGCCGCCTGCGAATCGGCAAAGCAGAACCCCGGCGAGGAGAACTCCTTCCGCCAGCTAAGACTTAACCAATGGGTCAAGCAGGCTGTCCGCTGGATGCCGATGGACAAATGGGACGCCTGCTCCTTTGCCGTAGACCCGGAAAGCCTGGAAGGGCGTGTATGCTACGGCGGTCTTGACCTTTCCTCCACTACGGATATTACCGCATTTGTGCTGGTGTTCCCACCGGAGGATGAGAATGACAAATACATCATTCTGCCGTTCTTCTGGATACCGGAGGATAACATCGACCTGCGTGTTCGGCGCGACCATGTGATGTATGACCTTTGGGAGCGGCAGGGATTTCTGCAAACCACCGAGGGCAATGTGGTGCATTACGGCTTCATTGAAAAGTTCATCGAAGAACTCGGAACAAGATATAACATCTAGGAAATTGCCTTTGACCGCTGGGGTGCTGTGCAGATGGTGCAGAACCTTGAGGGCATGGGCTTTACGGTCATTCCTTTCGGACAGGGCTTCAAGGATATGAGCCCTCCGACCAAGGAACTGATGAAACTGACCCTGGAACAGAAGCTCACCCATGGCGGACATCCTGTTCTGCGGTGGATGATGGATAATATCTTCATCCGCACTGACCCTGCGGGAAACATCAAGGCAGACAAAGAAAAATCCACAGAGAAAATTGACGGCGCTATCGCCACCATTATGGCGCTCGACCGTGCAATTCGCTGCGGCAATGACACCAGTGCTTCGGTCTATGATGACCGGGGCATTTTGTTTATATGATTCGCGGAATAATTTTCCCTTATTTCGGATATGATATTAATGGAACTTTCCTTTGTTGTCTTGACATTTTCCTTAATTTATGCTAATATTTAAGGGAATAGAACGGAGGGTACGGACATGAGATTATTTAATTATTCTGCAATCAAAGAACAAAAGTGGGATTCGGATATCCTTGGCTTGATTGCCGCCATATACAAAGAAGCAGGCAAACAGGAACTGTATTTAAAGCAGCGCCCAGAGGAACTTGATAAACTGGTGGAGATTGCAAAAGTACAGAGTACGGAGGCATCCAACGCCATCGAGGGCATTGTTACCACAAGCACTCGTATTAAACAACTCGTCGAAGAAAAAACAACGCCAAAGAACCGGGATGAACAGGAAATTGCAGGCTACCGTGATGTGCTGAACATCATACACGAAAGTTTTGACGCTATCCCTATTACGCAGAATTATATTCTGCAGCTTCATAAAATTCTGTACAGCCATATGAACAATCCGTTGGCAGGTCGAACGAAGAGTGTGCAAAACTATATCAGCGCCACCTATCCTGACGGTCATGTGGAAACCTTGTTCACTCCGCTTGCACCCTTCGAAACACCGGAAGCTTTGGACAAAATCTGCGAGGAGTATAATCGGGTGATCGGTAACATGGAATTAGAGCCGCTGATTGCTATCCCTGTATTTATCCATGACTTCCTATGCATTCATCCTTTCAATGATGGAAACGGCAGAATGAGCCGACTGTTGACAACACTGCTTCTGTACAGAAACGGATTTTATGTCGGCAAGTATATATCTCTCGAAGCCAAGATAGCAAAAAATAAAGACCTTTACTACGATGCACTTGCCGCTTCACAGACAGGTTGGCATGAAGGCACAGAAGATGTCGTTCCTTTTATCAAATACATTCTCGGAACAATTCTTGCAGCATATAAGGATTTTGAGGATCGGTTTGCCCTTGTGGAAACGAAGTTGTCTGCGCTTGAAATGGTGCGGAGAGCAAGCAAAAACAAGATAGGACGATTCAACAAACAGGATATCCGTGAACTCTGTCCCACACTCAGCGACAGTTCCATTGAGGGCGCTTTACGGAAACTGGTCGCTTCCGGTGAACTCAAGCGGGAAGGCAACGGCAAGAATACCTGCTATTTCAGGCTCAAATAGATTTTCCTCAACGATATGACCATTTCCTTGATATTGAGCAATATATAAGGGAATAAAATAGAATATGTGAAGGCATCTGCTCTATACGAGTAGGTGCTTTTCTTATGCCCATTTATATATAAAACGAGGTGAAAAGGTGAAAAAAGGCACAAAACATATTGTTTCGCTCTCCGGCGGAAAGGATTCCACGGCGATGCTTCTTCGGATGCTTGAAGAAGGAATGCCCGTGGATATTATTTTATTCTGCGATACGGGGCTTGAATTTGAAGCGATGTACCGGCACATTGATAAGCTGGAACAGTATATCGGACGCCCGATCACACGACTGAAATCGGACAAGAGCTTTGAATATCTCTTCTTCGACCATATGCCCAGGCGGAAGAATCCCGAACTGGAAGGCAGACACGGCTACAGTTGGGCGGGACCGCATAACCGCTGGTGTACCGCTATGCTGAAAACACGCATCATTGACTGTTATCTCCGAGAGATTTCAAAGGAATACGATATCGTTCAGTACATCGGCATTGTCGCAGACGAACCGCAACGAATACACGAATTCCGTTATCCGCTTGTGGAATGGGGCATGACCGAGGCGGACTGCCTGTCGTATTGTAAGGAACGAGACTTTGATTGGGACGGACTGTACGACATCTTTCATCGGGTGTCCTGCTGGTGCTGTCCGCTGCAGTCCCTTGAGGAACTGAGAAAACTGCGCCGCTATTTCCCGGAACTGTGGGAACGGCTGCGATATATGGATAGACACACTTGGCGAACCTTCTTAAAAAACTACTCTGTGGAGCAGTTGGAGGTTCGCTTTGCTTTTGAAGAAGAAAGAACGGCAAAAGGTCTGCCTATCAAGAGTAAGGACTTTTTTGCCGAACTGAAAGAAAAATTGAAGGAGGTTTCATAATATGGGCATTTTCAAAGGTCTGTTCCGTTCCAGGGATAAGCCGCAAAACAGGACATCCGGTTCTGCCTACAGCTTTTTCATGGGCGGCACAACCTCCGGTAAGGCAGTGACCGAGCGATCTGCCATGCAGATGACGGCGGTATATTCCTGCGTCCGTATATTGGCGGAAGCTGTTGCAGGGCTGCCGCTGCATCTTTACAGATATACGGCAGACGGAGGAAAAGAAAAAGCTGTTACCCATCCGCTTTACCAATTGCTCCACGATGAACCGAACCCGGAGATGAGTTCTTTCGTGTTCCGAGAAACGCTTATGACTCATTTACTTTTGTGGGGTAACGCCTACGCGCAAATCATCCGCAACGGCAAGGGCGAGGTCATTGCGCTGTATCCTCTGATGCCGAACTGTATGGAGGTAGACCGTGACAAGAACGGCAAACTCTACTACGCCTATACGACTCAACAGGAAGATGCGCCCACCATGAAAGGCTCGACCGTGTATCTTGACCCATCAGAGGTGCTTCATATTCCGGGACTCGGCTTTGACGGACTGGTCGGCTACAGCCCGATTGCCATGGCGAAAAACGCTATCGGTATGGCGATTGCCTGTGAGGAATATGGTGCGAAATTCTTCGCCAACGGCGCAGCTCCCGGTGGCGTGCTGGAGCATCCGGGTACAATCAAAGACCCACAGCGTGTGCGAGAAAGCTGGCAGTCCACATTCGGCGGCTCCGGCAACAGCAACAAGGTTGCCGTGCTTGAGGAAGGCATGAAATACACGCCTATCGCTATCTCACCGGAGCAGGCGCAGTTCCTTGAAACACGCAAATTTCAAATCAATGAAATTGCTCGAATTTTCCGAGTGCCGCCCCATATGGTGGGCGACCTTGAAAAGTCGAGCTTTTCTAATATTGAGCAGCAGTCCCTTGAGTTTGTAAAGTACACCCTCGACCCCTGGGTGATCCGCTGGGAACAGACACTATCTCGGACACTGTTTTCCGAGGATGAAAAGAAGGAATACTTTTTCAAATTCAACCTGGAAGGACTGCTCCGCGGTGATTACGCCAGCCGTATGAGCGGCTATGCAACTGCAAGGCAAAACGGATGGATGTCCGCCAATGATATCCGTGAGCTGGAAAACCTCGACCGCATCCCGGCAGAGGACGGCGGCGATCTTTATCTCATCAACGGCAATATGCTCCCAATGAACCAGGCAGGAGCGTTTGCAAATACAACAAATTCCGACAAGGAGGAAGAAAACACAAGTGAATAAGTTTTGGAACTTTACCGAAAACGACGATGGTTCCCGCACTCTGTATTTGTGCGGTTCCATTGCCGATGAGAGTTGGTTCGATGATGATGTCACCCCGAAAGCGTTCAAGAGCGATCTGAACGCCGGACAGGGTGACATTGTTGTTTGGATCAATTCCCCTGGCGGCGACTGCGTGGCTGCCGCCCAAATCTACAATATGCTGATGGACTACAAGGGCAATGTCACCATCAAGATTGACGGTATCGCAGCGTCAGCCGCCTCTGTCATTGCCATGGCTGGCACGAAGGTTCTCATGTCGCCCACGGCTCTAATGATGATCCACAACCCCCTCACCGTAGCCATCGGTGACAGCGAGGAAATGCAGAAGGCCATCGATATGCTCACCGAGGTCAAGGAGAGCATTATCAACGCTTATGAAATCAAAACCGAGTTGTCCCGTGCCAAGCTGTCCCATCTGATGGATGCCGAAACCTGGATGAATGCAAATAAGGCAATTGAACTTGGTTTTGCGGACGACCTTCTGTTCAAATCCGATGAAGGCTCCGCGTCTGCTGAGAACAGCTTCACCTTCAGCCGCCGTGCCGTCACCAATTCGCTGCTTTCCAAAGTGAAAGGTCACAAACCTGAAAAGACAGCAGGCACCCCCGTTTCCGATCTTGAAAAGAGACTGAATCTTATAAAACCTTAAGGAGGAACTTTACAATGAGTAAAATCAATGAACTGCGCGCACAGCGTGCAAAGACCTGGGAGCAGACCAAAGCGTTTCTGGACTCCCATCGCAAGAACGGCGTCCTCTCTGCGGAGGATACCGCAACCTATGAAAGAATGGAACAGGAAATCGTTGACCTCGGTCACGAGATCGAACGCCAGGAGCGCCTTGACGCTTACGAGCGTGAGATGAATATTCCGGTCAACACACCCATTACGCAGAAGCCCGAAGCGGCAAAGGTTGACACAAAAGTCGGCAGAGCCTCGGATGCATACAAAGCTGCTTTCTGGGCGCAGGCTCGTACCAAAGGCGGCGTGATCAGTTCCGAAGTACGAAATGCACTTCAGGAGGGCGTGGACTCTGAGGGCGGTTATCTTGTTCCCGATGAGTTTGAACATACCCTCATCACGGCACTGGAAAACGATAATGTGGTGAGAAGCCTTGCGCATACATTTACCACCGCTTCCGGCAGTCACAAGATTCCGATCGTTACCACCAAGGGTACGGCGTCCTGGGTGGACGAGGAAGGCGCTATTCCCGAAAGCGATGATACCTTCGGTCAGCAGCTTATCGGCGCACACAAGGTCGCAACCATGATCAAGGTGTCCGAGGAACTACTGAATGATTCCGCTTTCGACCTTGAGGGATACTTCCGTACCGAGTTTGCCCGCCGTATCGGAAATAAGGAGGAAGAGGCATTTCTCACAGGTAACGGAACCGGCAAGCCCACCGGCATCTTCCACACCACAGGCGGCGCTGAACTCGGCGTGACTGCCGCATCCGGCACAGCGATCACCTCTGATGAGCTTATCGACCTGTTCTATTCTTTGGACAGCGCCTACCGTAAAAATGCCGTATGGCTTCTGAACGATTCCACCATGAAGATCATCCGCAAGCTCAAGGATTCCAATGGACAGTATTTGTGGCAGCCTGCGCTTCACGAGGGCGGTTTCGATACCTTACTCGGCAAGCGTCTGTACACCTCTCCCTTTGTTCCCGAAATCGCCGCCGGAAAGAAAAGTGTGGCGTTCGGTGATTTCAGCTTTTACTGGATCGGTGACCGTGCAGGCATCACATTCAAGCGCTTGAACGAACGTTTTGCGGAAACAGGTCAGATTGGTTTCATTGCATCCAAGCGACTGGACGGCCGCCTCATTCTGCCCGAAGCCATCAAGGTGCTTCAGCAGAAAGGCACTGCATCCAGCGGTACCTAATCAGGAAGAAGGTGCGGTGATGGACACTCTGCTTGAAAAAGTCAAAGCCAACCTTATCCTGGAGCATTCGGTGGATGATGATCTCCTGCAGATGTACATCACCGCCGCCGTTTCCTATGCGGAAAGCTATCAGCACATCCCGGAAGGCTACTACTCCGAAAACCCCATGCCGCCTACCACTGAGCAAGCCGTCATTATGCTGTCGTCCCATTTCTATGAATCCAGGGACGGCAGCACAGGCGGCTTTTTTGCGGACAGCACAAATGCGGCTGCACAGGTGTGGAACACTGTCAATCTGCTTTTGCGTTTGGATCGGAGGTGGCAGGTATGAGTTACGGACAGATGAATCGCTTTGCGGAAATCCTCCGCACGGTTAAAACGAAGGACAGCGAGGGATTTGCCCATTCCGAGGATGTGGTGCTGGCAGATATCCGTGTATATCGGGAAGGACGGCACGGCTCTCAGCGGTGGGCAAACCTTGCGGTCTTTTCGGAAGCTACCGATCTGTTCCGCTTTCGTACCATTCCAGGAGTAACGGTTACACCTGACTGCTTCATCCTATGTGACGGCGACCGCTTCGATATTACCTCTGTGGAGGATGTCAAAGGAAAAGGAATGTACATTGAAGTGCTTGCAAAGAGGGTGGTATCTTCGGGGTCCCCGGAAAGCCGAACGGCTTTTTGGGGAAAGGAGGAGCACCAGAATGAATGAGCTTTTCGTGCCTGCACGGAAACGAATGATATGGAGGTTGCGACGACGTGGCTAAAGCGCAGATGATGATGCCGGAGGAGTTCCTCCGCAAACTGTCCACCCTGGGCAGTAAAACGGATGAAATCTCCGAAAAGGTGCTGGAAGCAGGCGGCGAAGTAGTTCTCGCCAAGGTCAAAAGCAATCTGTCAGCGGTTATCGGAAGCGGCACAGCCTTTGACTCCCGCTCTACAGGCGAGCTGGAACGCTCCCTTGGCTTGTCGCCTGTGAAGGTGGATAAAAACGGCAACCACGATATCAAAATCGGATTTGCCGAGCCGCGTTCCGATGGGGACAGCAATGCGAAAATTGCAAACATTCTCGAATACGGCAAGCACGGACAAAGAGCAAAGCCGTTTTTGAAGCCCGCAAAAAGCGCATCCAAATCCGCCTGTGAGGAAGCGATGCAGCGCACCTTTGACGAGGAGGTCGGTAAACTGTGAGCATTTTGGAAGAACTGCAAATCGTGCTGGGCAGTCTGCCCGCACCCATCGAAACAGGCGTTTTTTCAGAGAAAGCCCCGGATGCATATATGGTTCTCGTTCCTATGACGGACAGCTTTACTCTTCACGGAGATAACACGCCTCTTGTCGATGTACAGGAAGCGCGTATTTCCATTTACACCAAGGGCAGTTATACCAAATTAAAAAATGCGGTGGTTCGGAAACTGCTGAATGCAGATTTCACCATAACCGCTCGGCAATATATCGGTTATGAAACCGAAACGGGCTACTACCACTACAATGTGGACACAGCCAAATACTACGAATTTTCAAAGGAGGAATAAATCTATGGCAACAATCGGTCTTGACAAACTTTACTATGCCAAAATCACCGAAGATGATGCCGGAGAAGAAACCTACGGCACGCCTACTCAGCTTGCCAAGGCAATGACCGCTGACCTGTCGGTAGAACTCAACGAAGCGACGCTGTATGCCGACGATGGCGCGGCGGAGATCGTCAAGGAATTCAAATCCGGCACACTCTCTTTGGGTATTGACGATATTGGCAATACTGTGGCGTCCGATCTTACAGGTGCAACCATCGACGCAAACAAGGTGGTGGTTTCTGCTTCCGAGGACGGCGGCGAACCTGTGGCGGTGGGTTTCCGTGCTAAGAAATCTAACGGCAAATACCGCTACTACTGGCTTTACCGTGTGAAATTCGGTATTCCCGCCACCAATCTTGCCACCAAGGGCGACAGCATCACCTTTTCCACGCCTACGATTGAGGGTACGATCCTGCGCCGCAACAAGGCGGACGCATTCGGCAAGCACCCCTGGAAGGCGGAAGTCACAGAGGGCGATACCGGGGTTACAGCTTCGGTTATCACGGATTGGTACAAGCAGGTCTACGAGCCTGTAAAAACAGCGGCGGCATCGGGAGGTAATAAGTAATGGATAAAGAACGCAGTGCAGTCATCAATATCGGAGGCGATGAATACACCCTTGTCCTCACCACCAAGGCAACGAAGGAAATCGCCGGACGCTACGGCGGTCTTGAGAACCTCGGAGATAAGCTGATGAAATCCGAGAACTTTGAAATGGCGATCGGTGAGATCGTATGGCTTATTACGCTCCTCGCCAATCAGTCCATCCTCATTTTTAATCTCAAAAATAAGGACAGCAAAAAGCCCTTGCTCACTGAGGACGAGGTGGAGCTTCTCACTGTTCCGTCCGACTTGGCGGAATACAAGTCTGCTATTATGGAGGCGCTGTATAAAGGCACCAAACGAAGCATTGAAAGCGAGACAGACCCAAAAAACGCACAAGTCGGGTAACAGATGAAGAACTGTTTACCCGGCTTTTATATTACGGCATCGCCCAGCTTCACCTGACACAGGATGAGGTTTGGACGATGCCGTTTGGTCTGCTCCTCGACCTGTGGGAATGCCACAAGCAGTATAGCGGGCAGGCAGTTCCCAAACGGGAGCGATTTATAGATGACATTATCCCGGACGGAATCTGACGAAAGGAAGTGAGATAGATGGCAGATAACTTCGGACTGAAGATCGGGCTTGAGGGCGAAAAGGAATTCAAAAAAGCATTATCTGACATCAACTCGTCCTTTAAGGTTCTCGGCTCGGAAATGAAGCTGGTGGAATCCCAGTTCGGCAAAAACGATACTTCGGTACAGGCACTTACTGCCAGGAATACTGTCCTTAACAAGGAAATCGAAGCACAGAAACAGAAAATTGAGACTCTCCGCTCGGCATTAGAAAACGCCGCTTCCTCCTTTGGAGAAAACGATAAGCGGACCCAGGCTTGGCAGATTCAGCTTAACAACGCCGAAGCCGCTCTGAACAATATGGAGCGCGAGGTTTCGGACACCGAGAAAGCTATCGACGCTATGTCCGACGAAATGGGCAACGCGGAAAATGCCGCCGACAAGCTGGGCGACGAGGTTGAGGAAACCGGAAAGCAGAGTGACGAGGCGGTCGGAAAGTTTGAAAAATTCGGCTCTGTGATGAAATCTGTGGGCAAGGCACTGGCGGTTACTATGGCCGCTATCGGCACTGCCGCTGTCGCCGCAGGCAAGGGACTGTGGGACATGGCAAACGATGTGGCCGAAGCCGGTGACGCCATAGACAAGACTTCGCAGAAAATCGGTATCAGCGCCGAGTCCTATCAGGAATGGGATTATGTATTCCAGCGATGCGGAGCAGACGTCAATAACCTGCAGACCGGCATGAAAAAGCTGTCCGGCGTGATTACCGATGCCGCAGGCGGATCTGACTCTGCGGCACAGAAGCTGTCGGCAGTCGGACTTTCCATTGAAGACCTGAACGGCAAAAGCCAGGATGAACAGCTTTCCATCGTGATCTCCGCTTTGCAGGACATGGAATCCGGCGCGGCGCGTACTGCGGCGGCAAATGACCTGCTGGGCAAATCTGCTGTCGATATGGCGGCAGTTCTCAACATGAGCGCAGAGGAAACTGAAGCCTTAAAGCAGGAAGCGCAGGACTACGGCATGGTCATGAGCAATGAAGCAGTCGCCGCTTCCGCCGCTTTTGAGGACAGCCTTACCAGATTGCAGGGCACCATGGGCGGACTGAAAAACCGGATGGTTGGTGAGCTTCTTCCCGGCATTACAGAGATTTTAGACGGTCTCTCTGACCTTGTTGCCGGAAATGAGCAGGCAGGAGAAGAACTTACAAACGGCGTGACCGCTGTTATTGAGACGGTTACCGAAATGATTCCCCAGGCGGTGGAGCTTATCAGCTTGATTGCCGCCGCCATTTTGGAGAGCGCACCCTCCATTATCAGCGCTCTTGCCGAGGGCATTATCAATGCCATTCCGACCCTGCTTCCTGTGATCTTGCAGGTCATTACAGAACTGGTGACAGCTTTGCTGGAACTGCTTCCGCAAATCGTAAATGCAGGGATGCAGATCATTGCTTCGCTGATTACGGGCATTGCGACCGCTCTGCCGACGCTCATTCCTCAGATAGTGGAAATCATCGTTCAGATCGTGCAGACCCTCATTGATAATCTGCCGCTGATTTTGGATGCCGCCTTGCAGCTTATAACTGGACTGGCGGAAGGTATCTTAAACGCTATCCCAGTACTGATTGACGCACTGCCGGAAGTGATCCTGTCTATCGTGGACTTCCTTCTGAACAGCATTCCGCAGATCATTGACACGGGCATTAAGCTGCTGACTTCACTGGTGGAAGCTCTGCCTGAAATCATCACGGCTATCGTGGAAGCGATTCCGAAAATCATCGACGGCATCATTACAGCAGTCATCGACGCCATTCCGCTCATCATCGAAGCAGGCATCAAACTGCTGGTTTCGCTGATTCAGGCGCTTCCTCAAATCATTACCACCATTGTTGCCGCCATTCCCAAAATCGTCAGCGGTCTTGTGGACGCTATCCTCGGCAACCTGGATAAAATCATCATGGCAGGCGTGGATCTGTTCGTGGCGCTGATTGAAAACCTCCCGACCATCATTGTGGAGATCGTCAAGGCTGTACCTCAAATCATTGCAGGCATCGTGAAAGCCTTCGGCTCTCTCATGGGCAAGATCGTGGAGATCGGCGGCAACATTGTCAAAGGTCTTTGGGACGGCATCACCGGGCTTGCCTCCTGGCTGTGGGATAAGGTATCCGGCTGGATTTCCGGCATCTGGGACGGCATCTGCGACTTCTTCGGTATTCATTCTCCCTCCCGTGAAATGGCGTGGGTCGGTGAAATGCTTGTAAAGGGTCTGTCCGGCTCTATCGAGGACAACGGTGATGAAGCGGTGAAAGCCGCCGAGGGTATGGCCGCAGATATTGACGGGGTTATGAACGACCTTGCTCACGATATGCAAACGGCTCTGCCCACCGACTTTGATGTGACAGGCAATATCCGTTCTGCCGTGGATGGTGCTTCCGGCTTCAGCGGATTTACCATTGCCCTTAATATTGCCACCTTCAACAACTACTCCTCTGAGGATATCCGCCAGCTTACAAACGAAGTCATGGAGACGGCGAACCAGTTCGCCATGCGGAAAGGAGTGGTATTTGCATGAGTTATTTCACCTATAACGGCCGCAGTTCCGAGGAGTTCGGACTGCATATTGAAAAGAAGGATGTGTTTTCTGCACCGGAATACGATGCGGAGTTCACTTCCATTCCCGGCAGAAGCGGCGACCTCATTGTTTCAAACCGCCGTTTTGCCAATATCAAGGTGTCCTATACCGTTTTCCTGGCTCGGAAAAATGTGGCTGACCTTTCGGAGGTACTTCGTGCCATCAAAGGCTGGCTCTACACCGAGCCGGACAGATATCATGAAATCACCGACTCCTACGATACAGGGCATCTCCGCTATGGAGTAATCAGCGGTTCGCTGGACATTGAGGAACAGTTTAATAAGCTGGGTCCTTTCCGTGTGACCTTTTACTGCAAGCCTTTCAAATACAGCATGGCAGGCTTGCAGGAAATCTCCATAGAAAAGGTTGGCAGTCTTTTTAACCCAGAGGCGTTCACAGCAAAGCCGGTTATTATGCTGAAAGGAAGCGGGGATTTCTCCCTGACACTTCAAAACAGCGGGTACAACAAAACATGGAACTTCAATGGCATTACAGACGGCGTGGTGTGCGACAGTGAACAGATGAATTTCTATTACGGCACAACGCTCTTGAACGACAAGGCCACCGGGGATGGTTTTCCCGAACTGCCGCCCGGCGAAACAGTGCTGACAGTGAGCGGCGGTGTGTCCGAAATCAAGGTAACTCCCAGGTGGTGCTGCCTGTAAAAAAATCTGCAACATTTCTATGAAACTTTGAGTATTGTATTGCAATCAGCCATACAATATGGTATAATAACAAGCAGAAAGGCAGGTGCTTATGATGGCGACAAAAAGCGCAAATGTAACGGCTCGTGTACAACCGGAAATCAAGCAGCAAGCGGAGGCGGTTCTGGAGCGAATCGGACTTCCTGTTTCGGTTTTAATTGATACA
This sequence comes from Lachnospiraceae bacterium, assembly GCA_030524705.1. GTDB lineage: Bacteria > Bacillota > Clostridia > Lachnospirales > Lachnospiraceae > Choladousia. The sequence continues at coordinate 13,006 of JAUNGD010000022.1, forward strand.
CTATATCGTCAGATTATCATGACCGGTGGCGTTCCGTATTCTCTTACCGTACCGAAGTTTCCAACAAGAGACGGTATGACAGACGAACAGTTTAACGCCATGATGGAAAAAGGCTACAATCAGGCTAAAAACGGTCAGGCAGTTCCAATAGACGAAGCCTTTGCAGAAATTCGTAAAGGTATTTGAGTATGCAGTATGAAGTAAAATTGACGCCGCAGGCCATGGAGCAGATACAGGAAACGGTTTCTTATATTTCACACGTTCTGCTTGAGCCTGAAATTGCAAGACGCTGGGCTGATCTTCTGCAACAGGAGATATCATCGTTGAACTCGATGCCGGCAAGATTTCCGCTGACCGAGGAAGAACCGTGGCACACTTATGGCATTCGAAAAATGACCGTTAAAAATTTTCTTGTTTACTATTTGATTGATGAGGAAAAGAAAGCAGTCACTGTCACGGCGGTGATATATGGACGTCGAGATCAGCTTGCGGCGTTATTAGATATGTCTTTGCGTGAAACAGAGCGATAAATCGGAATTTGAATTAGGTGAACAAAAATGTATGCTATAAGGCAAATTACAAACAATGAAGTGGAAGAGGCTCTTGCGCTTGCATTAGAGGTTTTTATGCAATTTGAAGCTCCCGACTATAAACCGGAAGGTGTAGAAACTTTTAAGCGGGATATCGTGGAGAATGATGCGTTTATTGAAAGCTGTAAATGCGGTGAATGTCCTATTTATGCAGCCTTTGATGGAAATAAGATCGTTGGGATTATAGGGATGCGTTCAAGTAAAACGCACATCAATCTTGTCTTCACAAAAAAGGAATATCATCATCAAGGGATCGCAACCGCAATTTTTCACTATCTGTTAGAAGATTTGCGAAAGGACGACCCTGCTCTCAAAGAAATTACGCTGAATTCTTCTCCGTATGGGAAAGGCTTTTATCTGCATTTAGGGTTTGTGCCTTTGTCGGAAGAGCAGGAAATTGATGGAATAAGGTTTACACCTATGAAGTATGTGGTGCGCTAAATCTCAGTTTATCGAGCCAAACAATAAAACAACTTTTACCAGCATCGGTTAGAAATAGCCGGTGCTGTTTTTATGCCCTGAAGGAGGTGATCACAACGATTCCAATCCTCTACCCTCCGAATGCCGCCGACTTTTCCACCTTTGGTATCGGCGCCCTAACAGACACCGTTTCCTGCGAAGTTACAGAGGAGAGAAACGGTCTGTTCGAGTGCTTACTCAAGTATCCCATCACGGGTCAGCACTACGGCAGAATTGCAAAAGAGTGCATCATCAAGGCAAAGCCCAATGACACCTCCACACCGCAAGCATTCCGTATCTATCGCACCACAAAGCCCCTAAACGGCATTGTGAGCATTTACGGTCAGCATATCAGTTACGACCTTGCAAATGTTCCTGTAATGCCATTTACCACAGAGAGCCGCTCTCCGCAGTTGATTCTCTCCCAGCTTCTTGCCGGAGACAGCCGCTTTACCGGCTGGACGGATTATTCCGAAGCAAAGCCGTTCACGGTTACACAGCCGAAAAGTGTCCGTGCGTGTCTCGGCGGCTCGGAAGGCTCTATGCTTTCCAAATGGCACGGCGAGTTTGAATGGGACAATTTCACGGTCAAATTTCATACTCACCGAGGCGTGAGCACAGGCGTGGTCATCGAGTACGGCAAGAACCTAACCGCCTTGGAACAGGATGAGGACAACAGCGGCGTATATACACAGCTTCTGCCGTATGCCGTGTTTACAGCGGAGGGTGCGGAAAGTGAAACCGTGGTCACACTGCCGGAAGAAACGCTTCCCATCGTGTCTGCTGAAATGGCGCGGGAGAAAACGCTGATTATGGATTTCACCGACCGCTTTGACAGCGGTGCGGCAATCACAGCGGAAATGCTCCGAGCTGCGGCAAACGACTATATCCGTGACAATCCTCTGGGCGCAGCGATTCCCACGGTCAAGGTGTCATTTGAACCGCTCTGGAAACAGCCGGAATATGCGGCTCTTTTGGAACGGGTCAACCTCTGCGACACTGTCACTATCCGCCACTCGGCGCTTGGAGTCAGTGTATCTGCTATGGTGGTTCAGACGGTCTATGACTGTCTTGCTGAGAGGTACACGAGCATTACTCTGGGCAGTGAGAAGTCCAGTATGATTACCACCATCTCCGAAGTACAGAACTCCGTCAACAAGGTGCAGATCACGGTGGGACGCTTTCCGAAGCTCCTGCAGACAGCAATCGGAAATGCAACCTCACTCATCACCGGGCAGAGCGGCGGTTATGTGGTGCTCCACGGCGATGAAAACGGTCAGCCCTACGAACTGCTGATTCTGGACGCTCCCTCCATTGATGAAGCGGTCAATGTGTGGCGCTGGAATGTGGGCGGTCTTGGCTTTTCTCATAACGGCTACAACGGTCCTTTTGAGACGGCAATCACCGCTGACGGGCAGATCGTGGCGGACTTCATCACCTCCGGCTCTCTGGTGGCAAACATCATCAAAGCGGGCGTTATTCAGTCGCAGGACGGCTCGTCCTATTGGGATTTGGAAACGGGTGAAGTCGTACTCAGGGCTTATGCCACCAGCAAAGAGGTCACCAAGGTCAGCGACCGTGTCACCGAGATTGAAGAACAGAAAATGTACCGCCTGGTGATTACCTCATCCAACGGGAACATCTTCAAAAACGGCAATATCGCCACGACCCTTTCCGCACAGGTCTATTCCTGGGATGAGAATATCACCGACAGCCTTGACCCGAACCAGTTTGTCTGGACTCGTGTTTCTGAGGATGCAGATTCCGACAAACTGTGGAATGCCGCTCACTACGGCGGCACAAAGCAGATTGAGGTGACCAAGGACGATGTCCATGTCCGAGCCACCTTTTTCTGCGACCTTATCGACACTGCAACCAGGCAGAGCTTACTTTAGGAGGATTTTTACATGGCAAACGAACCGACAACTTCAGATTCCACTCAATCCGAAACTAACACAAATCAAGGAGGAACTCACATGAGCAAAGCACAAGGTCAATTTACCATCATTGACTACAACGACGCCCTGATCCTGACTGGGTACATCGGCTCCAACCTGGCAAAGACCCAGATGTTCAACCCTGACAACAACACCTACACGCCAAGCTGGGCGTCCACCAATCTGGTGCTGACCCCCAGCCTTTATGTGATCGGCACCACCGCCGACAAGATCACTTCCACCGAGGTCACCTCGGTGAAATGGTATGTGGGCAGTTCCACCACGGCGCTGACCACCTCCGGCAGTTATGCACTCAGCGGCGCGAAGAGCCACATTCTCACCGTCAAGGGCAATGTGATGGCGGGTCTGCCCGGCATCGACTACCGCTGTGTCATCACCTACAAAGACCCGTCCACAGGACTTTCCATTACCCATCCGCTGACGATCAGTTTTTCAAGAGTAGTCAACGGCGGCGGTATCGTGGATCTGCTTGTTACCACGCCAAGCGGAAATGTATTCAAGAATACGGAGGTAACAAGTCTTACCGCAAAAGCGGAGCTTTGGAGAGGCTCTACCATCGACAGCACCAAGGTATCCTTTATTTGGGGTATGATGGACGCTTCGGTGACAGCGACCAGTTCCGCCGGTTATGATGCATCTCTCGGTCTCGGCTGGCGAAAGCTCACCGACACGGCGGGCAAATACACGGGCTGTGCCACAGGAACGCTGACGGTATTTGCGGCAGCAGTGGACAGCTATGCGGTGTTCAAATGTGTGGCGAAGGATACCGACTCGGCTTCCAATACCTACAATAAGACCTTTACTGATGTGGCAACCTTCATCGACAACTCCGACCCCATTCAGGTCATCATCACCTCTACGGGCGGCGATGTGTTCAAGAACGGTCAAGGCTCCACTACGCTGACCGCCGTCTGCTATCAGGCAGGAACGGAAATCGACGCCGCCGGGCAAGGCACTTATACCTGGACAAAGTACAACAAAGACGGCGCAATTGACACCGCCTGGGGAACGAACGGCTCGAAAACGGGCAAAACGCTGGCAGTCGGTACGGCGGATGTGGATACCAAGGCGACCTTTATGGTAGTCGTATCACTTTAAGGGGGTGACGGGATGATTGCATCGGCTCAGTTTACCATTATCAGCATCTGCGATGTGGTCACCTCGGATACGCCGCCGGATAACCCCTACGAGGGTCAGCTTTGGGTAGATACTACGGTAACGCCGCCGGAGACAAAGGTGTGGAACGGTTCAGCCTGGGTTTTGCAGAATGGCATGGAAACCATCCGCACCGAGATCGCCACGCTGAAAACCAAAGACGCTGAATTTCAGCAGTCGGTGGACGGACTGAACAGCTATGTGTCCACCCTGACTGAAACAGTAGAAACGGTGTCAGGCGAACAAGTGATAGTTTCGGAGCGTGTGCTGAATGCAGAGAGCCAAATATCTCAGCTTCAGCACACTATTGACGGATTATCCGTTACAGTCGAAGAGCAGTATATCGGCGGCATTAACTATGTGCAGAACTCCGCTGGGCTTAACGGCATTACGGACGACTGGTCTTACAGTGGTACGCTCTCCGTAGACAGTTCCACCGATACGCAGAACAACACCATATCCGATTCCTGCTTTCTCCTTGGTGCGTACACCTCGTTTTCTCAATACATCCGGGGCGTTGTGCCGGGTACTTATACCGTTTCCATCCGGGCAAAGAAAACCTCGGCCATGTCCGCCTACTTCTATGTGACCTATAACGGAAACAAAACGAAATATCTGTTCAGCAAATCAACGGCTTTTGACTGGACGGATTATTCCGTTACCATTCCTGACATCACGGACCCGACGCTTCGTATTTACTGCTATAACCGCGACGCTTCGCTGTATGTGTCCGACATTATGGTGACGGAGGGAGCAATTCCGAGGAAGTGGACGCCTGCTCCCAATGAAATCTATACCAGTGAGGTCAAGATCGACAAGCGGGGTATTGAGGTTTCCAACAACGCCTCCTCCCAGCGGACAGTGATTACCAACACGGAGTTTGCCGGCTACTACAACGACGAGGTCATTTTTACTCTGAACAAAGACGAAACACAGACCAAGAAGACCACCGTGGACGGTGAGCTGACCGTGGGCAAAACAAAATTTGTCCCCATGCCCACCGCCTCCGATGGTCTTAATATTGTTATTCTCGATTAAGGAGGGAGGATTTTATGGCGACATGGCAAAGCGCCTCCTATGAGGGGCGCTATCTGCAATTGACGATTACCGAAACGGTCAATGTGGCGGCGAATACCTCCACGATGAACTGGACGCTGACCTCCACAGGCGGCTCCGCCAACTACTATACGGTGGACGCCACCACGGTTACCATCAACGGTACCCAGGTCTATTACAAAGCAAGAACCGCCTGGGACGCAAAAGTGTTTCCGGCGGCGAAAGGCTCCACAAGCGGCAGTATCACGGTAGCGCATAATGCGGACGGTAAAAAGAGCATTACCGTGGGGTTTTCCACCCGTGTATATATTTACGGTCCGCAGGAGTATGGCGGCAGTATGACGCTGACCGCTATCGACCGAACCGCACCGACTGTTACCTTCAGCACAAGCGCTGTTACAGCTTACGGCTTCAAAATCTCTGCTTCTTCCTCCGCCACTGCGGACATCTGGCAGTACAGCACGAATAACGGCTCAAGCTGGACGCAGTTTTCCACCACGGCGGGTACGAGCGCATCCGTAACGCTTTCTTCGCTCTCTCCGAATACCAGCTATACGGTCAAGGTGCGGGCAAGGAAGAAATCCAATCAGGTATACGGCACTTCCGGCAGTGCCACCGTCAAAACCCTGGGCGGTGCGGTGGTCAACAGTGTCAGCACAGTTACGGCAGACAACGCCACGGTGAGCATTACCATCAACACCACGGTGTATGAAGCGTCCTATTCTTACACGCTGGCGATCAAAAACGGAAGCACCACCTATCTCACCATCTCCGGGCTGTCCTGGTCAAAAGACACAGCGAACCGCACGGTCACGCTGACGGCGGCGCAAAGGACAACGCTGTTAAATGCCATGGCTTCCATCAAGTCATTTACGGGGACTTTTGCGGTAACTACCTACAGCGGCTCCACGCAGATCGGAAGCACATCCTCAAAGACTGCCACTGTTCAGACGACTTCGGCAAATTCAGCGCCGACTCTTTCCGGCTTTACTTATGAGGACAGCTACAGCACGACAACGAACATCACAGGTAATAACCAGTTGTTCATTCAGAGCCACTCTACCTTAAAGGTAACGCCCGGTACAGCAACAGCGAAAAACGGTGCGTCTATTACAAACTTCACGGCGTCCTGCAACGGGGTGTCCAAGTCCAGCACAAGCAATACAGCAATTACGGTCGGCAAAATTGCGAAGTCCGGCAGTGTTTCCGTTACGCTGACAGTCACCGATTCCAGGGGTTATACGGCAAGCGTATCGAAAACAATCACGGTGATTGCCTACGCAAAGCCCAAGCTGTCCTCGGTCACTCTGCGCCGCACCAATGAAATCGAAGCGGAAATGCAGTTAAAGTTTAGCGGCTCTATTTCCGCCATTTCTGTGGACGGAACACAGAAAAACAGCGTGCAGTATGTGCGGTACCGTTACAAGAAGACAAGCGAGACTTCCTACAGCGGCTACTACAGCATTTTGTCATCTACCACCCGGAGCGGCACATCCTTCAGCTTTTCCAATCTGGAACTGTGCAGCCTTGACGCCGGAGCGTCCTATGACTTCCATTTGCAGATACAAGACAGGCTGTTTTCGCTGAGTTCTCTGGATGTGTATTTTGTCGTGCCGCAGGGTACGCCGCTGATCACTCTGCGAAAGAAGAAAGTCGGCATCAACACGCCGAACCCGCAGGCTACCCTGGATGTGGGCGGCGATATGCGGGTGAACGGTTCGCCCCTTGCCGACTTTGTTACCGCGCAAGGAACAAGCGGAATATGGACATACCGCAAATGGAAAAGCGGGATCGCTGAATGCTGGGGTAGAAAATCTGTATCCACCGCAATTGCAAATACATGGGGAAATTTATATACTTCCGGGGCGTTGTCTGCACTGAATGTTTCTTTCCCGTTTACCTTTACCGCTGTTCCAACCATTACAGCAAACCTTACCTGTAACGGCACAGGAGCCATTCTCATGGTGCCGGGAAGTTCACCGACACCGTCTGTGAGCTCCACAGGCGTGTATGAATTAACTCGCGGTTCTGCCGCATCGGGCAGCGCCACCTATTGGGTCAATTTTTATGTTATCGGAAAAGTGTGATGCCGCAGGGCGTCACTTTTTTATTATCAAATTTTAAGGAGGAACAACACAATGAAAGAATTATGGACGACCATTCAGCTTGTTTTCGCCGCTGTCGGCGGCTGGCTCGGATGGTTTTTGGGAGGATGTGACGGCTTGCTCTTTGCGCTTGTAGCCTTTGTAGTCATCGACTACATCACAGGCATCATGTGCGCCGTAGTGGATAAGAAGCTGTCCAGCGCCGTGGGCTTTAAGGGCATCTTCAAGAAGGTGCTTATTTTTGCCCTTGTGGGCGTCGGGCATATTCTGGACACCCGCGTCATCGGCGCAGGCTCGGTGCTGCGAACTGCCGTTATTTTCTTCTACCTTTCCAACGAGGGCATCTCGCTTCTCGAAAACGCAGGCCATCTTGGTCTGCCTATTCCAAAGAAGCTGAAATCCATTCTGGAACAGCTTCATGATCGTAGCGAAAAGGAGGAAAAGTAATATGGCTTACACAAACAGTTCCATGGTGGTTTACACCAAACTCAGCCCCAACCATTCCGGGCAGAGAACTCATGCAATCGACCGCATCACACCACACTGCGTGGTGGGCCAATGCTCAGTGGAAACGCTGGGCAGTATTTTTTACCCCACATCCCGTCAGGCAAGCTCTAACTACGGCATCGGTCCCGATGGAAGAGTCGGTATGTATGTTGAGGAGAAGAACCGCTCCTGGTGTTCTTCCTCAAATGCCAACGACCAGAGAGCAATCACCATCGAATGCGCCAGCGATACCACAGAGCCTTATGCGATGAACAGCAAGGTTTACGATTCTCTTGTGAGACTCTGCACGGATATCTGCAGGCGCAACGGCAAAAAGAAGCTGCTCTGGCTTGGGGATAAAACGAAAACTCTGAACTACAACCCCAAGCCGGATGAAATGGTGCTGACCGTCCACCGCTGGTTTGCCAACAAATCCTGTCCGGGCAACTGGCTCTATGCAAGGCTGGGTGATCTTGCTTCAAAGGTTACGGCGTCGCTCGGCGGTGACACAAAGCCTGCTGAACCCACGAAACCCGCCGCACCTACTGCTGTTAAGGCAGGCGACCTTGTGAAAATCACCGGCACGAAGTATTACGGCGGACAGACGATTCCGTCCTGGGTCAAAGCGAAGAACTGGTATGTTCACAGCGTATCCGGCGATCGTGCAGTCATCAACAAGAGCGAGGACGGCAAAAACGCTATCATGTCTCCTGTGAAGGTGTCCGATCTGGCGCTCATCAATGCTAAACCCGCCGAAACCTACCGTGTACATACCGTTGTTCACGGAGATACCCTCTGGGCAATCGCTCAGAAGTATCTCGGCAAAGGCAACCGCTACACAGAGATCGTGAAACTTAACGGTCTGAAATCCAATGTCATCTACAGCGGCATGAAGCTGAAGATCCCGAACTAATCACGAAGCCCATCGAGGAGTTTTTCCTTGATGGGCTTTATTTTTTTTTGAAAAGTGTGTGAAAAGCCTCGAAAATCCATTGACAATTATCTATGTGTTGCATATAATATAGATAGATGTCGATGGGAGGTGAATGTGTTGGAGATGGACGAAAAGAAAACCGCTGCCATTTTCAAAGCGTTTTGTGATGAGAACCGTATTCGTATTCTTAAACTGTTAACAACGGGCGAGAAATGCGCTTGTAAGTTGTTGGAAGAAATCAATGTAACGCAGCCCACTATGTCACATCATATGAAAATTCTATGTGATTCCGGCGTGGTAGTCGGGCGTAAAGAAGGAAAATGGATGCACTATTCTATTTCTCCCGAAGGTGCGGCGGTAGCGATAAAGAGCTTGCAGGAACTCACAAAAATTTCTGATACGGATGTAGATAAGTCGTGTTGTGAAAAGTAAGATGAAAAAACACTTTTCCGCACGACTTATATCAAGGCTGTTAAATAGACACATTTCAATATAACTATATGAGAGGAGCTTTCTATGGAAGCATTAAAAATTGGTTGGGACTTTTTTCAAAATGAAGTCCTCGGTATGGGTTGGCTGAGTAGGCTCATATCGACTATATTGAATGCCTGCGGTTTAGATACTACAAGCAGAGTAGGCGGCAGCATTCAGTTCTTTATTTACGATACTATAAAAATTATGGTACTGCTCGGTGTGTCGATTTTGATTATTTCGTATATTCAAAGCTATTTTCCACCCGAAAGAACAAAAAAGATACTTGGCAGGTTTCACGGGATATGGGCAAATATCATTGCCGCATTACTCGGTACGGTAACGCCGTTTTGTTCGTGTTCCTCTATTCCGCTGTTTATTGGATTTACAAGTGCGGGTTTGCCGCTTGGCGTTACATTTTCCTTTTTGATTTCTTCGCCAATGGTTGACCTCGGTAGTCTTGTTTTACTGATGAGCATATTCGGTTGGAAAGTTGCCGTTTTGTATGTTGTTCTCGGTTTGGTAATTGCTGTTGTCGGCGGTACGCTGATTGAAAAATTACACCTTGAAAATCAAGTGGAAGAATATGTCCGAAACGGTCATGCTATTGATGTTCCGCAGGAAGAACTGCATTTCAAAGACCGTATGAAATATGCTTGGGAGCAAGTGGTTTCAACAGCGAAAAAGGTGGCTCCGTATGTTTTGATAGGCGTAGGTATCGGCGCAATTATTCACAACTGGATACCCGAAGATTTCATTGTCAAGGTGCTTGGGGATAACAATCTGTTTGGTGTTGTGCTTGCTACTATCGCAGGCGTTCCGATGTATGCGGATATTTTCGGCACGATCCCGATTGCAGAAGCTCTACTTGCAAAGGGTGCTTTGCTCGGAGTGGTCCTTTCCTTTATGATGGGCGTAACTACCCTTTCTCTCCCGTCAATGATTATGCTTCGCAAGGCGGTTAAGCCAAAGCTGCTCGGCATTTTCATTGCAATATGCACAGTCGGTATTATCGTTGTAGGTTATTTCTTCAACGCGGTACAATATTTAATTGTTTAATTTCAGGAGGTTATCACTATGGCATTATTTAATTTTGGAAAGAAAGAAGAAGAAAAGAAAGCACCTACTTGTGCTTGCAGTTGTGGCTGTCCGACAAGTGAAACAGAAGAAATCACAAATGACTGCTGCCCCGAAGCAAAGGACGGAATTTGCTGTATTAAGGTATTGGGTGCAGGCTGTAAATCATGTCACGAACAGTATGAAAACGCGAAACAGGCAGTAAACGATATGGGGCTTTCCGTAGAGGTTGAATACATTACTGATATGCAGAAAGTAATGGAATACGGTGTTATGAGTATGCCTGCTATTGTAGTCAATGAAAAGGTTGTTTCTATGGGTAAGGTGTTGAAAGCTGCCGATGTAGTTGCGCTGCTGCACAAACTCGGATTTTGACCTAATTAGAATAAGCAATAAACTGTATTGAGCCCATCAAGGAGCTTTTCCTTGGTGGGCTTTATTTTTTTGCTCAAATCCTCATATTCGCACCTCTTCGTGGCTGTATTTTGAGAGGACTCCATCCTCCCGGAAAAGAGGTACGATATGACGGCTGAAGAAATAACCAAGGTCAACCAATTGCACCGAGAAGGCTATGGCTATAAGAAAATTGCGTCCTTGACCGGGCTTTCTATAAATACCGTAAAAGCCTATTGCCGCAGGCATCCGGTTTCTAAAGAGGGCGATGCGGCTGAAAATAACCTGTGCAAAATGTGCGGAAAGAAACTGGAGCAAACGCCGCATAAGCGTAAGCGCATATTCTGTTCCGATTCCTGCCGTCTGGCATGGTGGAACTCCCATCGGGAACAGGTCAACAGGAAAGCGGTACATTCCTTGACCTGCGAATACTGCGGACAGCCATTTGAAAGCTACGGAAATGCCCACAGGAAGTTTTGCTCCCGCAAATGTTACGGACTGTCCCGCCGCAAGGAGAAACAGTCATGACCGAATACGAAAGAAAAATCATCGCCTACAGAATGGCGGTATCACTTGCCAAAAGTATGCTGAAACAAGGCATCATAACAGCGGAAGAGTACGCTGAAATTGATACAATCATGGCAAAGAAATACGGCATATCTTCGTGTACTATATTTCGTGAAATCGCTGGATAATCATCTCTTTTAGAGTTAATATGTGACACTACGAGGAGGTGATTTGGTGGAAAGAATCATAGAAAAAGTACAATGGTCGATACCCGCACAACCAAAGGCAACAAAGGTCGCTGCCTATGCAAGAGTATCCACGGGCAAAGATGCCATGCTCCATTCACTGTCCGCCTAGGTCAGCCATTACAGCAGTCTGATACAAAATCATGCCGGGTGGCAATACTGCGGCGTATATGCAGACGAGGCTTTGACAGGCACAAAGGACAGCCGTACAGAATTTCAGAAATTACTGACGGAATGCAAGGCAGGAAATATTGACCTCATCATCACAAAATCTATCAGCCGCTTTGCCCGCAACACGGTTACGCTGCTTGAAACCGTCCGTGAATTGAAGCGGATGGGCGTTGATGTGTTTTTCGAGGAACAGAACATTCACACGATGAGCTCTGACGGCGAACTGATGATGACAATCCTTGCGTCCTACGCGCAGGAAGAAAGCCGCTCAGCAAGCGAAAATCAGAAATGGCGTATCCGAAAGAGCTTTGAAAACGGCGAATTGATGGGGCTGCGGTTTCTATACGGTTATCAAATCGAAAAGGGCGAAATTACCGTTGACCCTGTAACATCGAAAATCGTTCAGGAGATTTTTAAACGAGCCGCCGAGGGTGAATCAATGAATTCCATCGCACGGGATTTGAACAGCAGAAAAATCAGCGGGTTTAGAGGCGGCGAATGGAACTCGACACGCATTCGTGCCATTTTGGAGAACGAAAAATATCTTGGGAATGCGCTTCTTCAAAAGTCCTATGTAAATAACCACCTGGAAAAGAAAAAAGTAAAAAATCGTGGTGAACTGCCGATGTACTATGCCGAAGAAACGCATGAGGGCATTATCTCCCAAGAACTGTTCGAGCGGGTTCAACAGAGGCTCCTACAATGCGCACAAAGATATGCAAAAAGAAAAACTGCCACTGTCACGCCCTTTACAGGCTTTGTTAAGTGCGGAAAATGTGGAAAATCATATAAGAGGTCCGGCAAAGAGGGACATCGATTTTGGAATTGCATGACCTTTCTCAGTAAGGGAAAGGCGTTCTGCTCTCAGCCCCAAATTCCGGAAACTCTGCTTTATGAACTCACAGCGGAGGTTGTCGGCAAGCAGAATTTCACATCTGATGATTTACGCAGTGTCCTGAAAGGAATACAGGCAGACGATAAAACGCTGACCTTCTGTTTTCATGACGGACATATGGTACAGCGGAAATGGACGCATCCTTCGAGGGCGGGCAGCTGGACGCCTGAAATGAAAAAGGCAGCGTCCGAAAGAACGAAACGGCAAAGGAGGAATCAAAATGCCAAGAGCGGTCACGGTAATTCCGGCAACCATTAACCCTTTGACCCGAATGTCGACGGTGAATGTTGCAAAACGCAGAACGGCGGGTTATGCTCGTGTTTCGACAGACAGCGATGAGCAGTTCACCAGCTACGAGGCACAGATCGACTACTACACACAGTTTATAAAGCGGAATCCCGAATGGGAGTTTGTAAGAGTTTATACGGACGAAGGCATCTCCGGCACAAACACAAAGCACCGAGACGGCTTTAACCAAATGATAGAGGACGCTTTAGCTGGTCAGATTGATTTGATTGTAACCAAATCGGTCAGCCGCTTCGCAAGAAATACGGTAGACAGCCTGGTAACAGTTCGTAAACTCAAGGAAAAAGGCGTTGAGGTATTCTTTGAAAAAGAAAACATTTATACTCTGGATAGTAAGGGCGAACTTCTCATCACCATCATGTCCTCCCTTGCACAGGAGGAGAGCCGCTCCATTTCGGAGAATGTCACCTGGGGTCAAAGGAAACGCTTCTCAGACGGAAAGGTTTCACTGCCATATAAGCAGTTCCTTGGTTACCGCAAGGGCGCAGATGATTTGCCGGAGATTGTCCCGGAGGAAGCGGCTTTAGTACGACGGATATATTCCATGTTCATGCATGGAAAAACGGCCTGCACCATAGCCCGTCAGCTTACAAGCGAGGGCATTCCAACGCCTGCGGGAAAGAGCAAATGGCAGGCAAGCACCGTGGGTAGCATTCTCACGAATGAAAAATATAAAGGCGCGGCTCTTTTGCAGAAGAAGTTCACCGTTGACTTTCTTACCAAAACGATGAAAAAGAATGAGGGCGAGGTTCCTCAGTATTTTATAGAACACAGCCATCCGGCTATTATTGATCCTTTGGAATTTAACCTGGTGCAAAATGAAATTGCACGAAGAAAAACGCTCGGTCGCAAGTATAGCGGCGGCAGCGTGTTTTCTTGCCGAATCGTATGCGGCGACTGCGGTGAATACTTCGGTTCAAAGGTATGGCACTCAAACAGCAAATACCGAACTGTTATCTGGCAATGCAACGCTAAATTCGACGGCGCTGAAAAGTGCAGAACACCACACTATACGGAAGCAGAATTAAAAGAGCGTTTTCTGACCGCCTACAATTCCTTGTTTGAAAATCGTGAAGCCTTGCTTGAGGATTGCCGCCTCATTCAGCAGACGCTTTCTGATTGTTCTAAAATTGATACTGAAATTTCGGAACTGCGAGAAGAAATAGAGGTGGTGGCGGAGCTTACCCGCAAGTGCATATCTGAAAATTCCAACACCGCGCTTGATCAAGAAGAATACAACGCAAGGTACGAATCCCTGGTGGAGCGCTACAATCGGGCAGCCGACCGCCTTGAAGTGTTGGAAAAGGCAAAAGCGGAGCGGGAAGCAAAAGCGGACAGTATTGGAGCATTCGTGTTCAGTCTTTCAGAGCAGGACAAACTGCTCACCGAATTTGATGATCGGCTCTGGCTGACGGTTATCGACACAGTCACAGCCCACGAGGACGGACGGCTGGTTTTCAATTTTAAGAATGGTGCAGAGATAGAGGCATAAAGTTTTTTCATAATAAAAAGCAAATCCATCACAACGGCCTGCTGTGATGGATTTTAAAATCTCAAAGGAATTTTTATCGTACATATTGAAAAAATCACGAACTCGTGATATAATGTTTATATTCTATAATCGGGGAGAAGACATTAATGGCAGTTAGCTATAAAAAATTGTTTCACCTAATGATAGAAAAAGAGATTTCAAATGTTCAATTACAGCAGAAGGCTCAAATTAGCGCAAATGTAATTACGCGCATGAAAAGAAATCAATATATTTCTTTAGAGAGCATTGAGTCCATCTGCCGTGCATTAAATTGTAATATAGATGAAATTTTAGAATTCATATCAGTAGACGAAAAGAAAGAACAGTAAAAGTGAGAGGAGAATGACGATGATTGAACATAATGTACACGATGCTTCAGGTCAACTATCTGGTTATCTATATCAAGTGCTTTCTGCTCTTCTCCTTCTACTAGAGAGCAGAAACCCTGACTCTCAACTTTGTATTGAGAAATTTGATGATGTTGCTTTTGTGGAAAAAGACAGCCCACAAATAATGATTCAGATAAAACACCAACTTTACCGACAAGGAAATCTCAGTGACAGTAGTACTGATTATTGGAGAACAATAAAAAGTTGGTGTGATCACATAAAGAATAACGGAAACTTTGAAGATACAACTGATTTTGTTATTATTACAACAGCCAAAGCGCAGGATAACTCAATAGCATTTTATTTGCAAAACATGTTCTCTCGTGATTGGAAAAAAGCACTTGAGATTATGCGCCAAGTAGCGTGTTCAAATGAATCGAAAACCAACAAGAATTACTATGATGCTTTTAAGTCACTAGATGACAAGCAACAAGAAGATTTGGTTAAGCATATTTATGTATGTGATATGAGTCCTAATATAGGTACAATAAAAGAAAGCATTATGCCGTATGTGCGTGTTATAACACTTCAACCTTTTGAAGATCGTGTATACGAAAAAATAGTGGGCTGGTGGATTATTTCTGCAATTCAATGTTTGACTTCTGAGGAACCAGTATTTATTAGTTATCGACAATTGCAAAAAAAGATGAACGATATTGGCTGTGAATATAAGGCGGATTCCCTACCAATAGATGTTGACCCATATTACCAACCGACAGACCAGGAATTAGAACAGTTACCACCTGAAAATAGAATATTCATTGAGCAATTAGGTTTGATAGCCATTTCTAATAGTCGCTTAAAGCGTTGTATTAGGGACTATTATAACGCTTATCGTCAAAGAAGCCAGTGGGTTAGAGAACAATTGCTATTTATCAATGATTTAGAAAAATACGAAAATAGACTAGTTGATGAATGGAATAGACTGTTTCTAATAATGAAAGAAGATATGGAAGACTATGGAAATCAATTAACTGAAAATCAAAAGCAAATTGCAGGTAGAAAGTTATTTGGCGAAATTGAGAATTTATCATTGCCAATAAGGAGCAATGTTCCAGATCCATTTATTATGCGCGGTACATATCATGAACTTGCTAATCGACTTGTCGTTGGATGGCATGTCGATTTTATGGATCGCTTATGCAAACTATTAAGGGGGTGATAGCATGATACCGTGGAGTAAACGTACACCGGAAATAGCAAATTTATTGAATCCATCATTTTGCGCTATACTTTTATACTCAGCTACATTTGAGTATGAGAAGAAAGCAAAAAATAGTATTCCATTCCCCTTACTTTATTTAGTTTTACCTATCATATTGCATAAAAACACAAGAAATAGAGTTAATTCAAGAACTAATATGGTTGTATGGTTACAACGAAATCCGGATGTTTTAGTAGGGTTTGCCGATCGTGCCAAGAGCTTAATTGGTTTTACAAATGAAGCTATAGAATTTTTATTATTTCAAGGAAGTTGTGAAATTATCAATGGTGGTCTATCAATAATAAAAACAGTTTCAAAATCAAAGATTGTCCAATATGCCGCTAATAATCAAGAAATTGCAGAATGTATTCAAAAAGCGGAACATGTTGGACGGTGGTTTTATAATATGCATGCCGTAGAAAATACATATACTGCTTGGGGGGTGAAGCCATAATGCAAATTAGTGCGATAATTCTATATGGTACAAATGGAAAAAGAAGAATTCTGCCATTTAACATCGGATCGGTAAATATCATTACCGGAAAATCAAAAACAGGAAAATCAGTGATTGGTGACATTATTGATTATTGCTTCGGCGGCTCATCTTGCAATATTGCAGAAGGCTTTGTAAGAGAGCATGTCGCCTGGTATGCCCTTCAACTGGTTCATAATGATGAATATCTTCTAATTGCCAGAGAAAATCCACCACATGGACAAGCTTCTACTAATAGCTGTTGTTACTTAATGGGAGCGAAAAATATTCCAGATGACTTGACGGGTGCTACACCTATAGATAATAGCAGCTTAGAAAAAATGCTTTCGTCAAAATTAGGAATATCTGAAAATCTCTTTAATCCTCCTGAAAATCAAAGCCGTCTACCACTATCTGCAAATATACGCCACAGTCTATATTATTGCTTACAAAATCAAGATGAGATTGCATCACAAAAATTTTTATTTCATAGACAAGCGGAACCTTTTATGGCGCAAGCGATAAAAGACACCTTGCCATATTTCTTAGGGATAGTCAGCGAGAATGCTTTGGTTCTTGAATCGGAAAGAACACTGCTTAAGCGAGAAGCTACTGTTTTAAGAAAGAGTATTGATGAAGTAGAACAACTAAAAGGAAATGGCTTAGATAGAGCAACAGCTCTTCTTTCTGAAGCAAAAGAAATCGGCATCCTTCCAGAAGATATTCAAATTGATCTATCAGACTATGAAAGTGTACGAAATGCAATGGGTATTGCGTGCAATTGGGAACCAAATGATATATCTACAACTGGTATGGATAGAATATCCTTGCTTCAAAGTCAATTATCGCACACTCAAAATGAAATAGATCAAATCAGTATTGATATTCGAAATACTGAAGAATTTCTGGGGCAAGTAAGAGACTATAGCACCGAAGTTGAGCACCAAAAAAGTCGGCTGGAATCTATTGGACTATTCGAGCAGATTGATTTTGATCCAACCCATTGCCCATTATGTTCAAAGACAATAGATTCACCTTTACCAGGTGCACAAGATATTAGAGATTCTATAACAAGTTTATCACACCGATTAGAGTCTGTGTCCCATGATCGTCCAGCGCTTAGAGAACATTTGGATCAACTAAAAAATAAACGCCAAGATTTAATTAACCAATCACAAGCTCTTCAAGTACAAATAAACGCTATATACGATGAGAATAAAGAGGCGCTTCGCCTTAAGGATCTAAATGTGAGACGAGGACGAGTAGTTGGCAGGATCAGTTTGTGGCTTGAAAGCGTTGTTATCTCTGATAATATGGCTGACCGTAGAGCTAGGCTTGCAGAGATTGAGTCTAGAATAAGTGAAATCAACAGCATATTAGATATAAATGAGATTGAGGAAAGAAAACAATCTATAATTAATCGAATTTCGACATTAATGTATCAATGGGCAAAAAATCTCGACCTAGAACATAGCGAATTTCCATATCGTTTTGACCTAAGTAAACTTACTGTTATGGTTGATCGCGATAGACCAGTTCCGCTACAACAACTTGGAAGTGGTTCCAATTGGTTAGGTTGCCACCTTATAACTTTATTTGCCTTACACACTTTCTTTATACAGAATAAACGTCCTGTGCCTGGATTCTTATTTTTGGATCAGCCATCTCAGGTATATTTTCCACCAGAAACTAATGATCAAAATGTAGACAGCCAGGAAGTGAGAAAAATTTACGATTTTGTTTTCGAGCGAATCAAAGAGCTTGCTCCTAATATGCAGGTAATAATCGTTGATCACGCCGATATAAATGAAAAGCGTTTTCAAGATTCTGTGGTTGAAAAATGGTGGGATGGTACGAAACTTGTACCTCTTGATTGGGCGTAATTTCGGAGCAATATACAGACATTGAGTTAGTATGTACATTTGCTTTGCACCCCCTTACCCAAAATGCACCCCCTAACGCAAAAGGGGGGTGCATTGTATCAAAATTAGAGTTCTCTTTCAAATAAGAACGCTAATTTTGATACAAAGTTAGCGTTCTTTCTTTTTGCCTGAAAAGCCTTATTTTATGGGCTTTTTCAGCCATATTACAATTTCAAATAGAGTTTTTTAGCCGTCACGAAAGTGTTTCGTGTCGGCTTTTTTGCGTTTTTCAAAGGGAAATAGATTAAAAACCAAAAAGTAATCGTTCAA
>JAUNGD010000022.1:31611-45991 GCA_030524705.1 Lachnospiraceae bacterium
TTTAGGGTATTCGTTCATTTTTAGGAGTAATCGTTCAAAGATAGCAAAACGGCAAAATGAAAGCACATTGCGCCTCCCCGGTTGAAGGTTCAATGTGCTTTTTACATCGTATTCATTTGGTAGAAAGTATACTAAAACCAACTTAACCTAAATCGCCGATAACTTCCGATAAACTTTTCATTGCTTTGGGAAGCTGTGTCAATGGTATCGCACTGAATCCGAGCAAAAGCTGATTTTGCGGACACAGAGCCTTATTGCTCCAAAAAGGCTCTGTGGGATATATCTGAATTCTTTTCCGTGTAAACTCTTCTATCAGTTCTGTCTGCTTTCTTTTTGTTTGTATGGAAAGAACAAAGTGCAGGCCGGAATCTTCACCGAGCAGAGCAGCTTTCCCGGACAAAGTGTCTGTGACATATTTTCTTATGTAATCATGCTTTTTTCTGTAATGCGTTCTCATAGCATTGATATGGCGTTGATATTCACCACTTTCAATGTATTCAGCAAGCGCTAATTGAACAAGCGCAGGAACGGTACAATTTGCATATAAATACTTTTCCCGATAGGAATCTAATAGGTGTACCGGGAGTACGATATAGGCAGTTCTCAGATCAGGAGAAAGCGATTTTGAAAAAGTCCCAAGATAGATCGTACGATCACCGGAATCAATAGACTGCAACGAGGGTATGGGGCGATTATGATAACGCAGCTCGCTGTCATAGTCGTCTTCTATAATGTATCCGTTATTTTTTTTAGCCCATTCCAAAAGTTGTAACCGCTTCGATATAGGCAAAACGCTCCCCAAGGGGAACTGGTGGGAGGGCGTTACGCACAAAAGCGTATGAAAAAGGTTTTGAATGACATCCGTTGAAATCCCGTCGTCCTCTACGGGGACGGGGGTTATATGAAAATGGTTCTGTTCCATAACATGTCTGGTTCCGGTGTAACCGGGATCTTCCATAGCGAAGCTCCAATCCGTATGCGAGAACAGGTTTGCTATGATATTCATGGATTGTTGGTGACCGCTTGTAAATACGATCTGTTCCGCAGAACATTTTACTCCCCGTGACAGATACAGATAACTGCTGAGAATATGACGCAGATCGGAAAATCCTTGTGGTTCTTCATAGGCTATACTGCTTCTGAAAGAAAGATTGTCGTAAGCGTTCAACATACATTTTCTCCACGCTTTGGAACTGTAGCAATTATAGTCCAAGTCACCGTAGGCAAATGTATAGTCATAAGTCCTTTCTACTCGCTTCGGAGCAGTCGGAAGGGTATCGATTTTCGGAACATCAATTTTGAATGGGTTAAGATTTTCCACATAATATCCCGAACCGATTATCGGCTTGATATATCCCTCTACTTCTAATTGCTGGTACGCATTGATTACTGTGTTTCTGCTTAACTGATATTCAGAAGCAAGTTCACGGGTAGCCGGTAGCCGTTGTCCGGCAACCATATTTCCGGAAAGGATCTGCTGTTTTAATTGTTCGTACAGTTGCTCGTATAAGGAAGCGCCCGACTTTTTATCAACGATAAACATTTATATCATCCGTCCTTAAATTGGTACTATGAAAATCATTAAGATTGGAACTTTAAGAAGAACCAATTTTATGATATTATAATATAAACCGTTGTAAAAAGCAAGAGAAAAGAAAAAACGAGGCGGATTGTTATATGTTAGAGAATATACAAATAAAGCAATATTTGCAGCGAATCGGGTATAGTCAGACGGTTTCCCCTGATTTCGTTACATTATCCGGATTACAATGGGCGCATATCACCCATATCCCTTATGAAAATCTTGACATATTGGCCGGTATTCCTCTGTCTTTGAGGGCAGAAGATTTATTTCAAAAAATTGTGACAAGAAAACGAGGGGGATATTGCTTTGAGCTTCAGGGGCTCTATAAAGAACTCCTTGAAAGCAGTGGATTCCATGTTACCCAATATTCCGCAAGATTCATGGATGAACCGGACATTGTGCAGATGAGAAGACACAGGGTTTTGGTTGTTCAGATTGGAAACGAACGCTATCTCACCGATGTGGGAATACGGAGCGAATCTCCAAGGACTCCGATAAAACTTGTGAGTGACGAATTACAGTCAGACGGTATTTGCGAATACAGGTTTCAGCGAGATCCTTTTTACGGTTGGGTACTCTGTCAGAAAGAACAGAGAAAAGCGTGGAAAGCCATGTATGGATTTACGGAGGAACAGCAGATAGATGATGATTTTGTCATGCCCTCTTTTTACTGCGAGAAACACCCGGATTCCACATTTAATAAATTTATGAAAATATCTATTTTCAACGGAGAAAGCAATTTCACTTTGGTGAACGGCGTATTTCAGGAATACCGAAATGCAAAAGTACAGTTGAGGAAGAAACTTACAAGTAAGCCTGAAACCAATAGTATTTTAAAGACATATTTTGGGTTAGATGAAGATTCCGATAACCCAAAAGGACGCAACGGAGGGTCAAGATCATGCAGCAAAGAATGAAAACACATCAATTAACGGATAAAGAAACAGACAGCTTATTATTGAATTGTATGACAGGCACTTTAGCAACTGTCAATTCTGACGGTACACCCTATGCTGTGCCGGTACATTATGTTTTTCGGGACAATGCTATTTATATTCACGGTCTGCCGGTCGGACAGAAAATCAGCAATTTAAAAGCGAATCCTAACATTTGCTTTAACATATATGAAATGCGGGGACTACTGATGGACAAGGACGGAAAACCGTGTGATACCAATACGGCTTACGCCAGTGTTGTGATTCAGGGAAAGGCGCAGGTTGTTGAAGACCTGAACGAAAAAAAGGCTGCATTATCAGCAGTTATTTTGAAGTACACACCGCATTTAGCGGAAAAAGAGATTCCACTCAATATGTTAAAAGGAACTGCGGTCATTAAACTTTCTGTTTGCCAAATGACCGGAAAATATTATGCTTAATCAAAGAAAGGAAGAAAAATTATGAGAAGAAAAGACAGAGAAGTTACCGATTTGAACAGGATTTTTGAAATTATAAAGAATTGCAGCGTTGCTCATGTCGGCATGGTTGAAAACGGAAAGCCTTATGTTGTAGCCTTAAATTTTGGCTATGAAAGACAGGGCGATGCACTGGTTTTGTATTTCCACAGCGCCTGTGAGGGACATAAAATGGACATTCTGAAAGAAAATCCAAACATTTATTTTCAGATGGATTGCGTCAATGAATTTATAACGGGAACGAAAGAAAATCCCTGCGCCTATTGCTGGCGATATGACAGTGTAATGGGAAGCGGGCAGGTAGAATTTATTGAAGAACCGGAGGAAAAGGCACACGCCCTTAACTGCATGATTCGTCACTTGGGAAAAACAGAGGATACATTTCAATTCCCGGAAGCAAAATTGAAAAAGACCTGCGTTTACCGGGTTATCTCTAACGATATTACCGGAAAGCACCATGAATGACCATAAAAAAAATAATCAAATTGCCGGACAATGTTAGAATGGTATTTGCTTAATGCGTACCTAACCGTTATGAAAAATGGTGCAGTTTGCGATATGAACTGAATCATTTGCTTTGCACCCCCTAACTTTCAAAGTGGGTGCATTGTATCAAAGTTAGCGTTCTTATCTTTTGCCCAAAAAGCCTTATTTTATGGGCTTTTTTAGCCCTTTTACAATTTCAAATAGATTTTTCAAGCCGTCACGAGAGTGTTTCGTGACGGCTTTTTTGCGTTTTTCAGAGGAAAATGGGTTGAAAGCTAAAAAGTAATCGTTCAATTTTAGGGTATTCGTTCATTTTTAGGAGTAATCGTTCAAAGATAGCAAAACGGCAAAGAAAAAGCACATTGCGCCTCACTCTTTAGAGGTTCAATGTGCTTTTTACATCGTATTCATTAAATCAAGTAGCAGTCGTTTCTGTTCATCGGTCAAGGAACTCCACCTTGAAAACAACTCCTGCTGTTCAGGTGTCAGTGCGTGAGGCTCATCGCCTTCCGAGAAGAACTGCGCCAATGTAATTCCAAAGGCCTTACAAACCGCTTCCAGTGTTGGCAGCGTTGGTGCGTTATTTCTGTTGAACATATTTGTAACGGTGGAATGAGAGAGGTTTGATTCTTTTGCTAACCGATAATCCGTCCATCCGCGTTCTTCCATTAACTGCTTAATTCTTTTTTGCGCATCCATACCATCACCTTCCCATCTGTATCTATTATAATCCCCGAAATGGTGGTATAATAGTCGCAATGGGTAGATAGCAAATATCCCAAAAGGCATACATTATGGTTACTTTTTAAACGTTCGGTAATACTATTAAAAACGCAGGAGGACAAACACAATGGAAAAACACGAAAACTTCTTTGAACGGTTAGCCCGTGAACGAAACATTACAGTTGAAGAAATGAAGCAAATCATTTCGGACAGGATTAAACAAGGTCTTCACGATCCAGACCCAGAAAAGCGAAAATCATGGGAATCTATTCCCTGTGTGGGCGATGTACCTACCCCGGAGGAATGGTTAAAGTATGCCGTAGAGAAATTGGAAATGGGCGGGCGAGATGATTTGCTGAAGTGGTATAATGAAAAATGACAAATAACATTTACAATTCCTTTATCGTAATATGCCTATTTAAGAGAATTTCTACTCTTTTTTCGACTCCACAGCCGCCGCTACCTAATTCATAGATAATGATTATGATTCGCATACTTTTTCCAATAGACTATTCTTAGGCTACCAGACAAACATATAATCTAAGTACAATGCAGGAGTCGCAACACTGCCTCTATCGGCATGTCAAATCTAACATGAAATATTACAAATCTATCATAGTATTTGTTAAAGGCATTTCTTGCGCTCAGAAATGTTGAAAGTGGATTGTTTTTATGCTATACTGTAAGCATAGAAAGAGGTGCTTTTATGGAACTTAGAGTTTTGAACTATTTTCTCATGGTAGCCAGAGAGGAAAATATAACGAGGGCGGCGGAAATGCTCCATGTAACACAGCCGACTCTTTCAAGGCAGATCGCACAGCTTGAAGAGGAACTGGGTGTCAAACTGTTTCAACGCAGCAATCACAACATTATCCTGACCGATGACGGGATGCTACTCAAACGCCGTGCTCAGGAGATTGTGTCTCTTGCGGAAAAAACAAAGCGGGATTTTTCTCACGATGAAACTGTCAGCGGCGTAGTGTCTATCGGCAGCGGCGAATTAAAAAGTATGCAGTTTCTGTCGGAGGCAATGGTTTCTTTCCGGCAGAAGTATCCGGGTGTAACCTTTGAACTATACAGCGGAAACTCCGATCATATCAAGGAGAGAATCGATCGCGGACTTTTGGATATCGGTCTGCTGCTGGAACCTGTGGACATCGGGAAATATGAGTTTGTTCGCACTGACATCAAAGAAGAATGGTGCGCTCTGGTAAGCGAAAACTCACCGCTTGCAAAGAAAGAAGCTCTGACTCCGCAGGATTTCCGCGATACACCCTTGATTCTTACCCGCCGGGGGCTGGTTCAAAATCATATTTATAACTGGCTGGGTGAATATGCAAATGAAAATAATATTATTGCAAGCGGCAACCTGCTTTACAATATAGCTATTCTTGCCAAGAACGGACTCGGCGCAATCATAGCTATAAAACTCGACTGTGAATACAAAGGGTTGCGATATATTCCTCTGTCACCGAAGCTGGAATCAGGCACCTTGCTGGTGTGGAAGAAAACGCAAACCTTTTCAAAAGCAGCCGAAGCATTTATAGGTTATTTAAAAGAAATGCTCAAATAACATTTCTGATTATACAATATAAGTATTAGACATTTCTTGAAACACAGGCTATAATATAGATGTTCCTAAACGGAGCATCTATATTTTTTTACAAAAAAAATCAGAGTATAAAGGAGCGTAAAACATGACGATCAATGAGGCGAGCGAGAAATACAATATCCCTATTGAAGTTTTGAAAGAATATGAAAGCTGGGGATTGTGCAGCGAAGTCAAAAAGGTGATGGGCGTCTGGCAATACGACGATCAGGATTTAGAACGCCTCAGCATGATCATGACGCTGCACGATATCGGTTTCAGCAATGAAGAAGTAGAAACCTATATGCGGTTGCTTTTGGAGGGTAAATCTACGGAAAACGAACGCTTGCGTATGTTGAATGAACTTAGAAGCAATGCGCTTGACGAAATTCATTTTAAGGAAAAGCAGCTCGAACGCATGGATTATTTGCGGCACAAAATCAGAAACAATAAAAAATAATTTTCAGGAGGCGACATATATGCAAAAGAATATTGGAAACAGCTTGGCTTTATATCCCACACCACTGGTCGTAGTAGGCACGATGGTGAACGGGAAACCAAATTATGTACTCGTCGGCCATCTCGGTATCATCGGACATGACAGAATTATGATCAGCCTGGCAAAGCCGCACTATACAAATCAAGGTATCAAGGATACCCGTGCACTGACAGTCAGCATAGTAGATCAGACAATGCTGAAAAAGGCGGACTATGTCGGATGCGTCAGCGGCAATAAAACAGATAAGTCTGAGGTTTTCCTGTATCACACCGGGGAAACGGGCGCACCGATTATCGACGAAGCGCCTGTTGTTATGGAATGCACCGTGGATGATATCTATGAAACCGAGGGCTTTGAGAGCTTTATCTGCAAGATAGCGGGCGTCCATGCCGACGAGTCTGTTTTAACAGAAGCCGGAAAGATTGATTATCGAAAACTCAAGCCGGTGCTGTTTGAAATGCCCACCTATGAATATCTCCAAACAGGGGATGTCATCGGCAAGTGTATGAGCTTTGGCAAAGAATAACGAATTTTGATTGGAGGAAAACCACAATGAAAAAAATTATTTCACTTCTCACAGTTTTTACGCTTCTGTTTTGTCTTGCAGCCTGCAGCAGCAACAATACCACGGAGGGCGACAATCCATCTTCTTCGGGAGATGTTCAATCTTCTGTGGATAATAGACAGAATCAGCCTGATGATTCACAGAATCCACCCTCGTCATCGGAGAAAAGTTCCGACCCGGCAGATGAGCCGACAGAAACCGGCAGTAAGGCGCTTGTTGTCTACTTCTCCCACTCCGGCAATACCGAAAGCGTCGCAAAGGAAATTCAGTCGCAAACCGGTGCAGACATTTTTGAAATCGTACCGGCAACACCTTACACAACGGATTACAATACACTGCTCGATGTGGCGCAGAATGAGAAAAGAGACAATGCCCGTCCTGCAATCTCCGGCACGGTGGAGAATTTAGATGACTATGATACCGTTTATCTCGGTTACCCCAACTGGTGGGCGGATATGCCAATGGTGCTTTACACCTTCCTTGATACCTATGATCTGTCCGGAAAAACCATTGCGCCTTTCGTAACCAGCGGCGGCAGCGGTTTTTCAAACACAATCAGCACAATCAAATCAATGGAGCCGAACGCTACCGTTACAGACGGACTTTCCATTCGTGATTCAGCGGCAGGTAATCCTGCAAGCGCCGTTTCGGATTGGCTTGAGAAGCTGAAATAAACAATGGAGGAAGAAACATGAAACGATGGACAGCATTTTTGCTTGCCGCTGTGCTTCTCTTTACCATGTCTGCCTGTTCTCAGAACGGGCAGCCGAATGAAAGCACTGTGGGCGGGAATTCGGATAATACCGGCGTGGTAACGCCGCCGAATCAGGAGAATACGGCGAATGCACCTGAAAATTTTGTTCTGATCAAAGGCGCCTCATTTGAAATGGGCAGTCCCAATACGGAAGCGTGGCGTTCCGATGATGAAACACAGCATACGGTTACAGTCAGCGATTTTTATATGAGCATCTATGAGCTGACGCAGAAAGAATACCGCGATGTCACGGGCGAAAATCCAAGCAACTTTTCCGGCGACGACCTTCCGGTTGAAAATATATCGTGGCTGGATGCCGTCCGCTATTGTAATACCCGCAGTGAAAAGGAAAATCTAACGCCCGCCTATACCGTTGACGGGCAAAGCATCACATGGGATCGGAGTGCAAACGGATACCGTCTGCCGACAGAGGCGGAATGGGAATACGCCTGCCGCGCGGGAACGACCACACCGTTTAATACCGAAAATTCCATCAGCGCGGAGGAAGCCAACTACTATGGGCATTATCCTTATGAAATCGAGGATAACTATTTTTCACAGGGAAACCTCTCAACCAAACCGGGCGAATACCGTCAGACAACCGTTGCTGTAAACAGCTTTTCTCCGAACAAGTGGGGGCTTTACAATATGCATGGCAATGTCGATGAGTGGGTATGGGATTATTACGGAGCATACAGTACCGAAGCACAGACCGATCCTGCCGGAGCCGAAAGCGGCACGCTTCGGGTCTACCGCGGAGGCGGTTGGAACGACTTTGCAAAGAATATGCGCAGCGCCTACCGTGCAACGCTGGAGCAGAATAAAGGCAGCTTTAACATCGGTATCCGCCTTGTCAGAAATGCGGTTGCCGGAAATGGTAGCGTCATCAGCAATGGCACACAGAACACCGGCGGCTCCGGCAGCAAGGTGCTGATCGCCTTCTTCTCATGGGGTGGCAATACCAAGGGAATTGCTGAAGAAATTCAGTCACAGACCGGTGCCGATCTGTTTGAAATTGAGCTTGTTCATCCGTATTCTTCCGATTACAACACCGTGCTTGATGAGGCGCAGCGGGATCAAAACGCACAGACCCGTCCCGAAATCAAAAACCATGTGGAGAATATGGAGCAGTACGACACGATCATTCTCGGATATCCAAACTGGTGGGCTTCTATTCCGATGCCGATAGCATCCTTTCTTGAAGAATACGACTTTTCAGGAAAAACCATCATCCCCTTCTGCTCTCACGGTGGCGGTTGGTTCGGACAGAGTCTGACGGCAATCACAAAACTTGCTCCTGACGCAGCAATGGGAGAAGCACTGTCTGTTCATTATTCCGGCGGCAGCAGTCTATCCTCTGATGTGAGCGAATGGCTGAAGGTTAATGAGGTCAAGTAAGAAAGAATACTTTGACACTTGAAAATGCGTAATGAGGTACTATTCTAAACAAAAAAATGTTTTATGAACGATGAATTATAAATAGTAAAAAAGGACGGAGCTGAAAATGAAGATTGTAATATTGCAAGGCAGTCCCAATAAAAAGGGTTCAACCAATGCTTTAGTTGAAAAATTCAGTCTGGGAGCAGAAGAGGCGGGACATAGTATCAGAAGATTCGATCTTGTGGATATGAATATAGGTTCATGTACCGGATGCGTAACATGCGGATATGAAGGTCCCTGTATTTTGCAGGATGACAATCAGAAAATAAGAAAGGCCGTTCTGGAAGCAGATATGATCGTCTTTGCAACCCCACTTTACTACTATGGAATGTCCGCACAGCTCAAAATAGTGATAGACCGTTTCTGTGCCTATAACAGCAGCATTACCAGAAAGCACATGAAATCGGCGCTTCTCACGGTCGCATGGAACAGCGACAATTGGACATTTGATGCATTGGAAAGCCATTATCATACATTGGTTCGATATTTGGATCTGCAGGATCAGGGCATGGTGCTTGGAAAAGGATGTGGAACTCCGTCGATGACAAAACATACTCAGTATCCTCAGAAAGCCTATGAACTTGGAAAACGCTTATAAATGAATGAGGCAAGATAAGTAATGAAAACAGCAATATTAGGAATAAAAAGCCCTCTGAAGGTTCGCCGGGTCGGACTTGGCTGCTGGGGAATGGTTGGTGCATATCAGCCTGTTCCTGAAAAAAAGGATATGATTCGATTTACACGGAAAGCAGTGGAGCAAGGGGCTACATTTCTTGATACGGCAGAGGTTTACGGACCGTATACCAGTGAAGAAATCATTGGCGAGGCACTGGAAGGAATTCGGGATCAGGTTGTCATTGCGACTAAGTTTGGTTTCAACATCCAAAACGGACAATCTGTGGGATTGGACAGCCGTCCGGAAACTATCCGAAAGGCTGTCGAAGGTTCTCTTCGCCGCCTGAAAACAGATCATATTGATCTTCTGTATCAGCATCGGGCTGATCCAAAAGTTCCAGCGGAGGAAGTGGCGGGAGCTGTGTCCCGTCTGGTAGAAGAAGGGAAAGTGCTTCATTGGGGAATGAGTGAGGTGTCCGTGCGTACTATACGGAAAGCCCACGCAGTACTGCCGTTGACAGCAATTCAGAATGAGTATTCCCTTTGGCTACGGGATGCGGAAAAAGAATATCTGCCCGTTTTGGAGGAATTAGGTATTGGACTTGTATGCTTCAGTCCTCTTGGACGGGGATATCTGACAGGAAAAATTCCATACGATACAGAGTTTAATAAAAATGATGTACGTTCCGATATGCCGCGTTTTGAAAAGCCGGAGGCATTGGAAGCGAACAGAAAGATTGTGGAATTCGTACAGAAGTGGGCAAAAGAAAAAGGCTGCACGCCTGCACAATTTGCCCTGGCATGGCTTATTGCACAGAGGCCGTGGATTGTACCAATTCCGGGAACCACAAAGCAGAACCGCCTGGAAGAAAATCTTGCTTCGGATCAGGTTACATTTACCGATGAAGAAATGCAGAAAATTAACAAAGAATTGGATCGGATTCAGATTGTCGGGGCCAGATACAATGCCCAGCAGGAAAGTCTTCTGGAAAAATGAGATAAAGAAAGGATAGGTAACTACGATGGAATATACAAAACTTGGAAATTCTGATTTGAAGGTATCCCGTATCTGTATGGGATGCATGGGGTTTGGGAATGCAACAAACGGGCAGCATTCCTGGACGCTTGATGAGGAGCATTCCCGTGAAATTATAAAGCGTGGGCTTGAACTTGGAGTCAATTTCTTTGACACGGCTATCGGATACCAAAGCGGTACAAGCGAGCAGTATCTCGGCAGAGCGATTAAAGATTACGCCAAACGGGATGAAACGGTTATTGCAACCAAATTCCTGCCCCGCACAAATGAAGAAATCGAAGCCGGAATTACCGGACAGCAGCACATCCAAAGGATGCTTGATAAAAGCCTGCAAAACCTCGGTACGGACTATGTGGATTTATACATCTATCACATGTGGGACTACAATACGCCTCTCTACGATATCATGGAGGGACTGAATACAGCCGTAAAATCAGGCAAAGCGCGATATATCGGTATTTCCAACTGCTTTGCATGGCAGCTTGCGAAAGCAAATGCGTTGGCTGAACAGGAAGGCTTTGCAAAATTTGTTTCCATTCAGGGACATTACAATCTTATCTTCCGTGAGGAGGAAAGAGAGATGACAAAGCTATGTGCGGAGGATAACATAGCCATGACACCTTACAGCGCCCTTGCGGGAGGACGTCTGTCAAAGGCTCCCGGGGAAACTTCAAAGCGCTTGGAGGAGGACAGTTATGCGAAACTAAAATATGATACAACTGCCAAGCAGGACGGCGTGGTTATCGGACGCGTAATGGAGCTTGCCGCAAAACATGAGGTGTCCATGACTGAAATTTCCCTTGCATGGCTTTTAACAAAGGTGACGGCTCCGGTTGTAGGGGCAACAAAGCTGCACCATATTGAGGGAGCAGTGAAAGCAGTTGATTTGATTCTTTCGGAAGAAGAAATCGCATATCTCGAAGAACCCTATGTTCCACATGCTCTTGTAGGTGTTATGGCACAGAATACTATGGCGGCATCAAAAGAGAAGCATGTCTGGTCTACAGGCAATCAGAAGATTTAAGGAGTTGTATTTATGAACAAAAAATTAGTTGCATATTTTTCAGCAAGCGGTGTGACCGCAAAAGTAGCGAAAACACTTGCAACGACAATAGGTGCGGATTTATACGAAATAAAACCGGAGCAGCCCTATTCTCGTGCAGATCTCAACTGGACGGATAAGAAAAGCCGCAGTTCAATTGAGATGAATAACCCGGCATCCCGTCCTGCCATTGCGGAAAAGGTATCCAACATGGAAGATTATAATGTAATTTTTGTGGGTTTCCCGATCTGGTGGTATGTCGCACCGACCATTATCAATACTTTCCTCGAAAGCTATGATTTAAGCGGCAAGACGATTATTCCCTTTGCTACCTCCGGCGGTAGCGGCATGGGCAAGACAAACGAAAAATTACTGCCGAGCTGTCAGGGAGCTGCCCTGCTGCAAGGTAAACTGCTGAACGGCAAAATAAATACCGAGGCCCTGAAAGAATGGGCAAATAAATTTTAAAATAAATGGAGGAAACAACAATGATAAAGCAAACGGCAGGCAGAAACCAACTGGGTGATTTTGCCCCAAAATTCGCAGAGCTTAACGACGATGTATTATTTGGCGAAGTGTGGAACAGAGAAGAAAAGCTTTCTTTAAGAGATCGATCTCTTGTGACGGTAGTATCTTTAATGGCGCAGGGGCTGGTGGATTCCTCATTTCAGTTTCATTTGATCAGTGCCAAAAACAACGGAATCACAAAAGAAGAAATTGCAGAAATCTTAACCCATGCAGCCTTTTATGCAGGCTGGCCGAAGGCATGGGCAGCATTTCGCATGGCAAAGGAGGTCTGGACTGAAGATACTCCCGTCGAAAATGCGAAAGAGACACATGAAAAAAGTATGCTGTTCCCGGTTGGAAAGCCCAATGATGGCTTCGCACAGTATTTTATCGGACAGAGCTATCTGGCGCCACTCTCCACAGAACAAGTGGGAATTTTTAATGTTACATTTGAGCCAGGATGCCGAAATAATTGGCATATCCACCACGCCACATCCGGAGGCGGACAGATTTTGGTATGTGTTGGCGGACGCGGATTTTATCAGGAATGGGGAAAGGAAGCGCAGGAGCTTCATCCGGGGGATGTAGTAAATATTCCGGTTGGCGTGAAGCACTGGCATGGCGCTGCACCAGACAGTTGGTTCTCTCACCTGGCTATTGAAGTACCTGGAGAAAATAGTTCTAATGAGTGGCTGGAATCAGTGGATGACGATTTCTATGGCTCCTTGAAGTGAGAAAGGAGCAGGGATTTCTGTGAACAGAGCAGAACGAAGACGGTTGGAAAAACAAGGGAAAACTGTTCAGAAAGAAGCGGTTTTGTCTATGAAGGCAAGCGACCTTGAACGGATAAAGAACGAAGCAAGAGAAGAAGCTGTGGATACTGCCATGGTTTTATTGCTCGGAATTCCCGTTAAAGTATTGCATGATAAATATGGGTGGGGAACGAAAAAACGACTCCCCGAATTTGCGGAAGCAGTTCTTGATGTATATTCGGATTTTTCCGAGGGGGATATGACTTTAGAGGAATTCAGGGAACTCATTTATACGGAATGCGGCATTAAGTTCCAAAAATAAATGAAATAACTTAAGTATCTCTTTCTGGAAAGGCGGTATGCAGATATGAACGAAAAACTAAAAAGAGTGGTAGATATGCTGATGACGGCAGCTCTGCTGTTTCTGATGGGATATCAGCTCTGGGGAGACACTGCGCATGAGATCGTCGGAGCAGGTCTGTTTCTGTTGTTCATCGTACATCATATTTTGAACCGGAACTTTTATAAAAATCTGTTTCGGGGTAAGTACACGCCTATGCGTATTTTTCAGCTTATTATAGATGGGCTTGTGTTTGCCGTTATGATCATGTTGATGGTCAGCGGAATCACGATGTCGCGGCATGTATTTGCCTTTCTGCCGATCCACGGCGGGATGGCAATGGCAAGGCGACTACATATTCTCGGCTCTTACTGGGGATTTATCCTTATGAGTATGCACCTTGGGCTACACTGGAATCAAATTTTGGGGGTGCTCAGAAAAACAGCGGGCGTCAAAAAATCATCCAAAATCCGAACAGTCTTTTGCTTTGCTGTTGGGCTTCTTATTTCGGGATACGGCGGCTGGGTGCTTGTTAAAAGAGATTTTCCGACCTACCTGTTCCTCAAAACAGAGTTTGTATTTCTGGATTACAGCGAGTCCCCTATTTTGTTTTATCTGGATTACCTGGCGTTTATGGGACTTTGCATCTTTGTTGCACATTATCTCACAAAGTTATGCAGGAAACTTCAGAGTAAAAAAGTAGCGAAAAGATGAGAGAATTGACAGTAGCGTCTCCTTACTTTGTCATGTGCATGACTCTAATCATAAAATAATGCAATAAATAAGAGCAGTAACATATTGAACATATATTTTACATGAAAATAATCTGTTTTTAATCGCAAGACGAAAGCATCTTGCCAAAAAAGGTCAATCCGCCTTGCGTGGATTGACCTTTTGTATATATACCCCACTTCTTATCCGAAAGAAAAATATTTTTGAAAAAAATAAAACTTTTTCCCGAAACCTTTCCGGTTTGCCTATGCGAGATGTGTTTTAGATAAGCGAGGAGGCGAGAAAGCGCAAGCTCACATCTGCGG
>JAUNGD010000109.1 GCA_030524705.1 Lachnospiraceae bacterium
CGCCGCCTGCTGCTCCGCCCTTTACGCCGAATACCGGTCCCAGGGACGGCTCACGGAGAGCTA
This sequence comes from Lachnospiraceae bacterium, assembly GCA_030524705.1. Lineage (GTDB taxonomy): Bacteria > Bacillota > Clostridia > Lachnospirales > Lachnospiraceae > Choladousia. Next base: position 64 of record JAUNGD010000109.1, read on the forward strand.
CCATAACGTTCTTGCCCAGCTTCTGCATACCGTCAGCCAGACCTACCGTCGTAGTGGTCTTTCCTTCACCTGCCGGCGTCGGGTTGATAGCCGTCACAAGGATCAGCTTTCCGTCCGGCTTGTCTGACTCCTTCAGAAGATTGTAGTCGATCTTTGCCTTGTAGTTTCCGTACTGCTCCAGATATTTTGCATCAATTCCTGCCTTTGCAGCGATCTCCGTAATCGGAGACATCACGGTTTCCTGTGCAATTTCAATGTCTGATTTGAATCCCATAGTAAAACATACCCCACTTTCTTTTTTTATAAAATATCAAACCCTCGCATGACGCAGGGCCTAATATACTTTCATTGTACCGATGATTACATCACATGCCACAACGAGATCCTCCGCATGAAAGGCCGCCGGAAAATTATCGCTGAACAGAATCTGAGAGGAAGGCGGAAATTCCTCGTCCCCACCCCAAATCTGGAAACGAATGTAAAATCCTTCAAATAACTCTATCTCATATCCCGCATCGCCGGCTTTTATCTCCCGGGCCCCCATTTTTTCCAGGGCACTTCGGAATGCATCAATACGGCTCCCATAGGAGAATGCAAGTCTCATCATACATCTGCCGTTGAACTGGCGGTAATAGACCTCGCCCCAGGGAACTTCACGGTACGTCAGAAATTTTCCTGTGCCGCTTACCTGACAGCCCTCTATCAGGAACCGGATCACCAGGATCTGGGCCGCCGTCATTTCCAGCAGCGGACACCAGGAGTCATCCTCCCCGGTCCGCTTTACTGTAAATTCAGGGAACCCAACCTCATACTCCTTACCAAGGAATACAACGGTAAAACATTTTTTTTCATCTGAGAAAGGAAAGCCGGTACGATGACTGATTTCCAGGGGATCTTTTTTCATGTACGCTTCCTTATAGTGCTCAAAAGGTACCCTCTCCTTATTATCCTTATCGTATTCGATATTCATGTTACTCTCCTTCTCATTTCCATTAAGACACCTTATTATTTATAAAAGCTGTTATTTCATCTCTAAAGACGGGAACAGCGCCGCATCCGTATGCGGCAGGAAACAGCATGCCACAAACTCATCCATGTACGTCGGCTCATTGCTGAGCTCAAGATACGTCATATTATGAGCCACATCTGCTACCTTTTCCTCTGCCTCTCTGGAGCACAGAATCGTATAGGCTCCTGACAGGGAGGAGTTGCCGATGTATATGAATTTATCCATGTCAATATCCGGGAACATACCGATGTTTACTGCATTACGCATATTGATACCGCTTCCGATACCGCCTGCAACCAGCACATGGTCGATCATGCTCACGTCAAAATCAAGAGACTGCAGCATAACCCGGATGGCCGAGAAAATGGCTCCCTTCGCCCGGATAAAGCTGTCAATATCCACCTCAGTAATTTCGACATCTTTTACGGAAGCTGCCTCTTCCTTGAAGGCCAGAACATAGCTTCCCATACCATATTTGTCATGGCGTACACGCTCGCCCTCACGGATAAATTTTCCCTTCGGACTGATGATACCGCAGCGGAACAGCTCACTGATCAGGTCAATGATACCGGAACCGCATATACCCACCGGCTTCTGTCCTTCATCACCGATAATCTTAAAGGTCGGATTCATGGTTTCTTTATCAATGGTACACGCCTCGATAGCGCCGTCCGTCGCACGCATACCGCAGCTGATATCTCCGCCCTCAAAAGCGGGGCCTGCCGAGCAGGCACAGCTCATCATAAACTCTGCATTTCCGAATACCAGCTCGCCGTTCGTACCAAGGTCGATGAACAGGGACATTTCATCCTTGTTCCAGATCGTACTTGCCAGAGTACCCGCCGTAATATCGCCGCCTACATAGCTTCCGATATTCGGAGCCATGATAATTCTCGCATGCGGATAAATCTTCAGGCCAAGATCCTGTGCATACATGGATCCTGTCTCGAAAAAGGTTGGAATATACGGCTCCATACGCACCGGATCAGCATCTACTCCGGCAAACAGATGATTCATCGTCGTATTGCCTGCAACACACATCCGGTAAATCTGAGTCGTCTTTATTCTGGCCGCACGGCACATCTCAGCGATCAGCGGATTCAACGTTTCTTTGATGATCGCATCCTGGAGCTTTTTGCGTCCGCCGTCCTTCTGCTGTTCGATGATACGGTTGATAACATCCGCACCGTAGCGGATCTGTCCGTTTCCGGTGGACGCCTTCGCCAGAATCTCACCGTTTAACATATTGACAACGAGGCCAGCCACTGACGTAGTACCAATATCCACTGCCAGCCCGCATACCTTTGCCTCTTCATCAGAAGGCAATACGTCCAGAATTTCTACCTTATCCTCTGCTCTTCGGATCACACACTGTACATGGAAAGAAGACTGCCTCAGCACGTCGGCAAGCTTTTTCAGCACGAAAAACGGAATTTTCACCTCAGAAACACCGCAGGCTGCCTCCACCGCCCACTGAAGCCGCTCATTGTCCGGCATCGTATCATCAAGAGACGGAGCAACCATTTCCACCGAAATGACCTCAAGGTCATTTTTGAATTCTATTCCCGCCGAAACAAGATCTGATTTTGTATTTTCAAATATTTTTAATTCTTCGGCAGAATCAAGATCCGCAACCTTCATTCTGCTGCGATATGCAGATGCAATATCCGGAACCAGCACTTCCACATCCGCACATACCTTGCTGACACAGGACAACCTCCAACCCTGTGCATACTCCTCATCGGTGATATGCAGCGTCTTCTTGGACTCCACCTCACCGCCTACTAATTTTACCCTACATTTTCCGCAAGCTGCATTTCCACTACATGGAGCATCAATGGCAACATTTGCTGATCTTGCCACTTCCAGGAGATTATCTCCCGCACTGGCAAAAACCTCCACATCATTGCCATTTTCAAATTTAAAAGTTACTTTAAACATAAATCCACCTCACGTGTTAAATACTTAACAGATGTCCTTTTGCTGACACACCCGGAAGCACAGAAGTACCTCCGGGTGCGTAAAAACTAATGACATATGTTCATGTAGCGGGCCTGTTGCCCGGATCTATCGTATATATAACAATTCAAATATTAGATCTCAAGGTAAGAATCTGCATACAGAGTATTATTCTTGAATACGTCACAGGACTTGATAGTCTCCATCAGACGCAGGTCGTTCGGGTTTACGATTGCAGATGTCAGACCCTGCATCATAGCCATAGCTACCAGAGCAGAATCCATGATCGGACGGATGTGCTTCGGCATACCGTTGGAGTTGTTGGACAGACCACCTGTAGAATTCAGGCCCATATCAGCAAACATCTTGATACACTCAAGGACTTCCATCTGCTTGTCCTGCATTCCCTTTACAACCAGGAACAGCGGATCAAACCACAGATCTGTCGGCTCCATACCATGCTCCAGACCTCTCTCAAGAAGCATCTGGCAGTATCCCATACGCTCGTCATTGTCCTTTGCAATTCCTTCGCCATTGCAAAGTGCAATAACAATAGCATCATTTGCCGCTGCAAGGTCGATGTTTTCAATACGTCCTGCTGCATCTGCAGAGTTAACGATCGGTTTTCCCTTGGAACGGTTGTATACGGAAATACCAGCCTCGATAGCTGCTTTGTTGGACGTGTCCAGAGCAAGCGGAACATTATCGAATTCGCTCTGAAGAAGCTGTACTGCCCACTTCATCAGATCCGGGCCATATCCTTCTGCCGGTCCGATATTAACATCAAGATATACAGCACCTGCATCAAGCTGCTGTTTCGCTCTCTTAAGAATCGGTTCCGGATCTCTCTCCAGGAAAGCCTTATTAACTGCCGGTGCGGTTGTTGAAAGTCTCTCACCAATTGTTACAAATTTTGCCATTGTTTTTCTCCTTTTTAATCATTATTTGGGACAGGGATCCTGGGCAGAACGCCCTCAAATCCCTGCCTGGTTTCAAATCATTAAAGGTCAAGCTCTTTAAAGAACTTAACAAGCTGAACTGCTTCACGCGGAGCAATGATGATCTCCCATCCCGGAAGCTTTGCTTCCAGTTCGCCCTTCAGTACGGCTACCTTTCCGGGGATAACCAGTTTTCTGCTCTTAATCTTCTCCTCAATCTTCTGCTCTTCAAAGAATTTAGCAATAGATCCTGAAGAGAATTTGCCTGCCGCCCAGGATGTCAGTACGGAAAGTCCTCCGGCATCGTTGATAATGAGGTTCATCGGCACACCGGAACGCTCCAGCTCGGCAGTAACAACGAAGTAAGTAAGGGCAAAGTCTACGGTAGTAACACAGATAGAATTCTCGTCTGCGCCATTCAGCGGGTAGATACCCGGCTCTACCTTCATCGGCTTCTGCGGATCTGTAAATACATTCTGACGCAGACCATAAAGCGGAAGCGCCTCTGCATAGGTCATCTGCTCTGTAACAATGATAGAACCATACTTCATGGTAAACAGGGAAAGCAACGCTGCCTGCAGATGTGCATCCCCCTTTGCCAGAACATCAGCACGTACAATAGACGGATAACCGCAGGTACGGTTGCTATCCTTGATAGCAGCTTTACGGAACTGCACTGCGATCGCATATGCTTCCTTGATGGAGTTTGTGCCACAGTCGATTACCAGGTTCTTGTTTCCAAGCTTTTCGATGGCTGCCACTGTATCATACAGCTCATTAATATCAGCGCCCTTTACACCGAGAGTCACACCAGCAGCTGTAGCAACGGCGTTCATTGCTTCGTAATTGGAAGCATTTGCACCGTTCAGGATCGGCTTGTCAGCCTTAACCAGCTCTACAGCCTCTTTTGCAACGTCAACATCCTCACAGCCAAGAACAACAACACGGCTCAGACCTGCTGCTTTCTTTACGATGTCGAGATACTTATCTTTATCTGCGTCTGCGCTGTAATCAACATAAACCATCTCAGCAAACATTCTCTCACCGATACGGTCGTAATCTACCTTCGGGATCTCAGCAAGCTTTGCCTCAACAGCTGCATCATCCATAGCATTGGAGATAGCTACCGCATATCTTGTTTTGCTGACAAATGTTTTTTCATGACGGAACAGAACCGTCTCACCGCCCAGAGCGAACTCATGATCACCAGTACCAACTTTAATTGTCTTCATTGGCGGTGCAGTTGCCTCATTCAACTGAGCCTTTGCATCCTCTGAGAAATACGGACAAGCATCAATGCTTACTGCACCCTGTGCAACCTTCATAGAGAAAGCCATACATGTCGGGCTGCCGCACTCCTTACAGTTCTTTTTCGGTGACAATTTAAAAATATCAAGACCTTTCAGTGCCATTTCTATTTCCTCCTTATGCTTCTTAGATTATACCAGTGCTGAAATCAAATTCTTGATTGTTTTCACTGATTCCGGGTGTCTCAGGATAACTGCATTGGAACCGGAAGCGAGTACTGCTGCTGCAGTTTCGATCTCCATGTCGATTCCACGCTCTTCCTGTGAGCCCCATTCCGGAGAGTCTTCCTCTGTCGAAATGGCTTCCTTGACACTCCAGGTCTCCGAAGCTACCGGAGTAATGATCGGCATCTGAAGCGTTGCATCACCCTGCTGAAGAGCTGCTGCCTTTACACGGTCCATAGTAGAAACCACATACTCAAAACCGTATCCGGCTGCTGCTGAACCAACGTTCATGACAACACTCTTTCCATCTACTCCCAACTGAGTAAGAAGTACATTTAACTGCTTTGCAAGGTTAATATCTACGGCTGACTCAGCACCTACGATCTGCTTGTAAGCAAGACCTGCTGAAGCACCGATTGTCTTATAGTTTTCTTCTTTCGCTGCCAGAATCATAGCATTTCTGCCCGCAAGTACAGAAGCAGCCTTATCCAGAAGCTCAGCATCCTTTTCTACGTTCTTGCATCCGCAAACTACAAGCGGAACGTCAACAGCATCTGCTACTTCCTGCACAAGCTGGATCAGTTCTTCCGTAGATTTGTTCTCACCGTTCGGATCTCCGCCTTCCAAACGGATACTGAGGAAATCAACTCCCTCAAAAGTTGCTGCCTTCTTCGCCATGTCTGCCACTGTCGTGCACCCTTCATAAAATTTCTGGATGCATTCCGGCTCTGCTGCCAGACCACCGTCTGTAATCTCAATACCTACCTTCGGTGCGTTTTCGATCGCATCGTCAAAGGTATAAAACGGAAGCACATTCTCTCCACCAATTGTAATGGCCTTGTCACCTGTGCCTACTACAACAGTGTTGATTTTTGCATTGAATTTTCCTGATTTTGCAGTAAACGGCATTTCTAATTTACCTCCTTGTGTTTACGTGCCGGTATCATAGCGCCGCATACACCGTAATACCAGCCTTTTGTTTTATAATAATTTCGGATGAGATAGCACCCGGACTACCGCACATAATAAATAAAGTTTGAATGATTCACTTTGGTGCATCATTGTTAGACTCAGAAAAATACTGCGTATTTTCCCTCGTTTGAATGATTTACTTCAGTTTATCACTGTTAGACTCGAGAAAACGCTGCGCATTTTCCCTCGTTAAAGAATCATGCTGTCCTCATGCGGCTGCTCATAAATGAGCCTCCGCATTTCGAACATCATACGGTGACATATAAGCTCTAAAAATCTTAAATGCTCTCTGCCAGCTGCGCTGGCGAAGCTCCGCTTCCCGCATTTTAAGATTTTTATCGCTAAAGCCCCAGGGAAATGCTCGTGCAAGCACGGCATTTCCCCTGAGGGCTTTACATCATCGGTTCCATGGACAGTGCCGGATGTCCCTTTTCTGTCAGGAACTCAAGCAATGTCTCCGGATCTTCTGCAACAGTCTCGTCACCGATCATATCTGTGAAGTTGTCGATTCCGTACAGCTCTTTTGCCGTAGCATTCAGTCTCTCGGCAACCTGCTCCTTCAGCTCCTTCGGCATCCATACGATACGTTCGATACCGCCCTCTGCCTTCATGAACTTCTTGGAAGCGATGAAATGCTTACCATGTCCCATGAAGCCCGGTGTCTGAACGCCGCCGCCTGTCATGGAAGCCAGCTCTGAGAAGGTCATACCGATCGGAGTCATTCCTGCATACTCACGGTTAGCGATACATACGCCGTTGGAAAGCGGCTCGATACCGCAGATACACTCGAAGCATCCGCAGGAGGTCATCGGCTTCTCAATGATGGAGTACAGAGATACATCCTCCAGAGCACCCTGGGAGAACTTCTGAACTGCTTCATTGACATCCTCATATTCACCGATTCTCTCGTCGATCGGTCTTTCCTTTGTAATTACCTGGCACGGTCCCTGCGGATCCAGCTCGTTAGTAGCCTTTGCATCCAGCCATGAAACGGCGCCGCAAAGCCCAAGTCTCTCCGGTGTAACCACACATACGTGGCTCGGGGAGAAGGCCTGGCACATGATACAGCTGTAGTATACTTCTACGGACTCATCAGTCAGAGTAGTAAGACGCTCATCACGCTTGTCAAAGGCCGGTGTAGCCAGATTGTGACGAAGATCTGTACACTTCTCCGGATCTGTAATAACCTTTACCTGGCACTTGTCAACTACTGCTGCGAACTCGCTCTTTACCTTTGCGTAAAGCACTTCACCGATATGCTTTGCACGGAAGCCTGCGTTGAATGTATCCTTGCTGATACGGATACGGATCATATCACGCTGTCCGGTATGCATCATAC
>JAUNGD010000023.1 GCA_030524705.1 Lachnospiraceae bacterium
GCTTGCAAAAAACGGATGGATATAGTATTCTGTATGTGGTTTTGAAGGTATGTTAGGTATGAAGTGTAAGACAGAATTTTAGTATTCTGTCTTTTTTTGTATTTGAAATAAAATTTCATTTCTACAGTTACCTATAATATTCAGTAAAAAATTTGTATATATACTTTATGTCAAAAATTTGCAGTATTGACGAAAGATAATTAAGTAAATTATAATCATTATGTACTGTAAATTTATTTTATATAATTGAAGATCAGGTATAGTAACTGCCGCACCGTTTGATTTGGTGCGGCAGTTTTGATAATACGGGAGGTGATAAAGTGAATAGTTAAAAGCAGATGCACAGTCAGTCAGGCATGCAGCGACAGACTCTGTGCATTTTCCAGGCGGTACGTAAAAATTCAGAGAGGAGGAGTGAACAAAAATCATACCAGTGATTGAACAAATGTATCTGTTACTATTTTGACAAATTTATTTATACAAATGAATAAATATATTTGTGAAAAAATACTATTTATACGGATGTTCAGGGGGATAGAATTGCTGCAAACTGACGGGATTGCTAAAATACAGATACAAACTCACTGGATGATTACTTAGTCACAGAGGAAAAAAATGAAAAAATTGTGGATGATATCCGGCTGATTTATAAGGTATGCAGTTTATATTATGAGGATGGGTTAAGCCAACAGGAAATTTGCGACAATATGGGAATTTCCAGGGCTACCGTTTCAAGGCTGTTAAAAAAAGGCAAGGAGAATGGAATTGTTAAAGTAGAAGTACTTAATCCGGTTCAGTTTTCATATGGACAGATTGAAAAGACGCTGGAGCGAAAATATGGGCTGAAGGAGGTTATTATTGTAGACAGCAATTCACTGGATACCAATGCAGAATACGTTTCCAGATTGTATGAACGGGCGGCTTTGTATTTGGCGCAGTTCTTTAAGGATGGGGATTATATTGGCGTTTCCATGGGATATACCATACATAATATTGCAAAGGTGAAGCAGGCATTCCCAAAAGATAATCATTATATGTTCGTGCCTATTGTGGGAGGAATTAGCCAGATAACTGTAGGGCATGAGGATATTCAGAGTAATCAGGTCGCGAAAGAGTTTGCAAAGAAGTTCGGCGGTACGTATACGCAGTTTTTGTCGCCGGCTGTGTTTTCTGAAAAAGCGGTTATGAAGTATTTTATGAAAGAAAAATCTGTCAGCTTTATCTTTGACTATTTCCGAAAACTGGATACGCTGGTTATGGGGATCGGTATTCCAGAAAGGGCAGAATCTACATTGATCCGGGCCGGTTATATTACGGAAAAGGAAATGGATAAATATGTAGAAGAAGGACTTGTTGGGGATATTGCCTTACAGTTCTTTGACGCACGGGGTAATACGGAACAGTTTAAAGAATTTAATGACCGTGTAGCAGGAATGCCGACGGAAATGATACGAAAGGTGCGTAATCGCATTGGGATAGCCGGAGGTGCTAACCGGGTCGAGGCAATTAAAGGAGCGATTCGGGGAGGGTTCATCAATATGTTGATTACCAATGTAGATTCGGCAGAGAAACTGTTGTAGAGGAAAACAGAGAGAAGCACAGTACTGGGGCATGAACTTCTGAAAAATATGGTTACATATTAATTTACTTTTTATACATATAAAGAAAAGGAGAAAAATTATGTTAAACATGGACCAGAAGTTACTGAAGAGACAGGAAGAAGGGAAAATTATCAGAACCGGTATTGTTGGCGCGGGTCAGATGGGCCGTGGAATGGTCACGCAAATGGTACTAATGAACGGTATCACGCCAGCTATCGTATCTGACATTAAAGTAGAAAATGCAGTCAACGCATTCAAATATGCCGGTGTATCGGATGAGGACATTGTCATAGCAAAGACCTTGGAAGATGCGAATGCGGCAATGGAATGTGGAAAATATGTAGCATGCGAAAATGCTGACTTCGTGTCTCATGCAAACCTGGTTGAATGTGCGATAGATGCGACCGGAGTTCCGGATGTAGGTGCAAAGGTTGCGACAGATGCATTGAGAAATAAAAAGCATGTCGTAATGCTGAATGTTGAGACTGATGTTGTGATTGGGCCGTATCTGAAGCGTTTAGCTGCTCAGGAAGGAGTTATATATACGGGATCAGCAGGAGATGAACCCGGAGCGGTTATGGAGCTGTACAGCTTTGCAAAAGCTATGGGGATGACTGTCGAGGTTATGGGAAAAGGAAAAAATAACAAGATTGATTATTCCTGTAATCCAGATACAGTTTATGAAGAAGCAGTTCGGCGTGTCATGAGTCCCAAAATGCTCTGTGCATTTAAAGACGGAACGAAAACCATGGTGGAAATGACCGCTATGTCCAATTACACGGGGCTTGTTCCGGACGTGATTGGCGGTCATGGTCCTAAAACGTCACCGGGAACAGAAGGTGTAAAAGAATTAAATGAGATTTTGAAATTGAAAAAGGACGGCGGAATTCTGAACAAACATGGTGTTGTGGAATATGTAAACGGCATTGCTCCGGGAGTATTTGTAACAGTATCGACTCCGAATCAGGAAATCGCTTATCAGATGTCTTATCATAGTATGGGCCCGGGACCGCTGTGGACGCTTTATCGGCCGTTTCATCTGTGTAATCTGGAAACGCCGCTTACTGTGGCAAAAGCAGTAATTGATCATGAGGTTACGTGTGTACCGATAGACGGTCTTGTATCAGAGTGTATTACAAGGGCAAAAATTGATTTGAAAGCAGGACAGCGTATTGATGGAATCGGTGGTTATACGACTCATGGCTCTATTGCGACAGCCAAGGAATCGAATGAAAAAGGCTATGTACCCTTTGGTCTCGTAACGAATAAAGCTGTCATGAAAAAGGACTGCAAGAAGGGCGAATTGATTACATACGATATGATTGATTTGGACAAAACAACGCTTATTTATAAGCTTAGAAAAGAGCAGGATGCAATGTACGGAAGATTTGTGTTATAGAGTGATAATGATTTCAAAAATGCTATTGTAACGGTATGATTATTTGGGAACTTCAACATAATGATGCCTCCTTTCAAATTTGTATTGTTTACAAGTAGGTAGCATATTTTGTTGAAGTTTCCTTATTTTATCCGGGACAACGGGCTAGTTTACAAAAAGAGGAGGAATTTAGAATGAGTGTTGCAATTACTGTAGACCATGCGTTGAAAAAATATGGGGACAATATTGTTATCCCGGATCTTAGCCTGAAAATACATGAGGGCGAGTTTTTTACATTGCTTGGTCCTTCCGGATGCGGAAAAACAACACTGCTTCGTATGATTGCGGGTTTTAATAGTATTGAGGGCGGAGAGTTTTACTTTAACGACAAAAAGATTAATGATCTGGATCCAGGAAAGCGGAATATTGGCATGGTGTTTCAAAATTATGCAATTTTTCCGCACTTAAGTGTAAGAGATAATGTGGCTTTTGGACTTACCAATCGGAAGGTACCAAAAGAGGAGATAAAAAGGCGCACGGACAAATTTATGGAGATTGTACAGATTACACAGTATGCCGATCGTATGCCGGAAAGACTTTCAGGAGGGCAGCAACAGAGGGTAGCGCTGGCACGGGCATTAGTGATTGAACCGGATGTGCTTTTGATGGATGAACCATTGTCTAATCTTGATGCAAAATTACGTTTAGAGATGCGGGCGGCAATTAAGGAAATTCAGCATGAAGTCGGGATTACTACGGTGTATGTTACCCACGATCAGGAAGAGGCAATGGCCGTTTCAGACCGGATTGCAGTTATGAGCGGCGGCGTAATTCAGCATATAGGCAGGCCAAAGGATATTTATCAACGTCCGGCTAACCGATTTGTCGCTAATTTTATTGGTCAATCTAATTTTTTGACAGCTGATCTGAAAGAAAAAAATGGTAGCTGCAGTCTTGTTTTTGCCAGCGGGTATATGGTTCCCATGGATCATGTGCGGACTGAGAACCGCAAATCTCAGGAAGTTGTGGTTTCAATAAGACCTGAGGACCTGAAGGTAACGCTTAAGGAAGAACCGGGGCTGAATGCGGTGGTAAATGACAGCGTATTTCTGGGAATGAATACTCATTATTTTGTTACGCTGGACAGTGGAGAAAAAATGGAGATTATTCAGGAATCTACAATAGATTCTATTATTGCTCCCGGAACACGGATTCGTCTGACAGTTAATGAAAAGAAAATTAATATTTTCACAAAGGACGGCAGCAGAAACCTGCTGGAGGATTCCGTAGCTGCAGATGAGCGGTAAGAAGGGGGTGACAGAATGAATGCAGGAACAAAAAAATTTGATCTCTGGTCGGTAATAAAATTATTATTTGTGGGTATTTTCGGTTTGTTTCTGGTTTATCCCTTGTTCAATATTTTTAAAGAAGCGGTGATTTCACCGGACGGGCATTTTACGCTGGAACAATTCGTAAAGTTTTTTTCGGATCCTTATTACAGTATGACCATTTGGAACAGTTTAAAAGTGACAGTAGCCGTAACTTTGGGCTGCCTTTTGATCGGCGTTCCGTTTTCCTATTTTTATTCTTTTTATCGGCTGAAAGGGACAAAATTTTTGTTTATTTCCAGTTTACTTTGCTGTATGTCTGCACCATTTATTGGCGCATATTCATGGATTATGCTTCTCGGGCGTTCGGGAGTTGTTACCAAGTTTCTCAAAGCTGCTTTTGGCATAAAGCTTGGAAGCAGTATTTATGGATTCAGCGGTATTGTACTGGTACAGGTGTTGAAATTTTATCCGTTGGTATTAATCTATATGAATGGAGCTTTCAGAAATATTGACAATTCTTTGATTGAAGCTGCGGAAAACATGGGATGTACTGGATTAAAACGATTTTTTAAAATAGTAATTAAGCTGACCATGCCGACACTTTTGGCGGCGGCGCTGTTGGTTTTTATGCGGGCTTTTGCAGACTTTGGGACGCCGCTTCTGATTGGGGAGGGTTATCGGACGTTTACTGTTGAAATATACAATCAGTATATGGGAGAAAATGGTACGGATCACAGCTTTGCAGCGGCGATTAGTATTTTGGCGGTTGCTGTGACTGCAATCATTCTTCTTATTCAGAAATATGCGACAAACCATTATAAATTCAGCATGAGTGCTCTTCATCCGGTAGAAAAGAAAAAAGCGACAGGAATACGTGGTATTCTGATGCATGTTTACTGTTATGGAGTGGTTGCTTTTGCAATTTTACCGCAGCTGTATATTATTTATCTGTCTTTCAGAAATTGCAAAGGAAGTATTTTTAAAGAAGGATATTCACTGAATAATTATATTTCAGGCCTGGACAAATATCTATTCCGTTCGATTGGAAATACACTGGTTTTTGGTGTGATTTCTCTGATAATTATTATAGTATTTTCCATACTGATTGCCTATATAGTGGTACGGCGGGCAAATGTGATCAGCAATGCTATTGATGTAGTGGCAACGATTCCCTATGTAATTCCAGGTGCGGTGGTCGGAATTGCAATGATTATTTCTTTCAATAAGAAGCCTCTCAATATTGTAGGAACCATGTGGATTATGATATTGGCTTTGGTGATCCGAAGGATCCCGTATACGATTCGATCGGCTACGGCTACGCTGATGTCAATTCCGATGAGTATTGAGGAGGCATCTGTCAGCCTGGGAACATCAAAAATGAAAACATTGATGAAGGTTACAGTACCGATGATGGCAAGCGGCATTACTTCCGGCGCAATTCTGAGTTGGGTTGCGATTATTACGGAGCTGTCCAGCGGAATTATTCTTTACAATAACAAAAATATTACGTTGACAGTGGCTACATACGTACAAATTGTCAGAGGTAATTATGGTGTGGCGTGTGCATTTGCAACAGTACTTACTGTGTTCACAGTCATATCAATGATCATATATCTGCTGGTAAGCAAATCAGAGGATAACGTAAAGCTGTAAAAGATGTAACTGTCAGTTTGGGATATAGCCAGACTGATAAAATAAAAAAGAAAAGGAGAAACGATATGAGAAAACAGACAACAAAACATGCAGTAATTACGATGGCAACAGTATTGGGATTATCCATGGGAATGTCCTTGCCCGTATTTGCGGAGGGGGAAGAAGTAGAGAATTCTCTGGTTATCTACACAGCGGAGCCGGACAGCAACATGGAGCCGTTGATTGCAGGCTTCAACGAGGTGTATCCGGATTGTGAGGTAGAAGTAATTTATGGTTCTGCAGGAGATATGACGTCACGTATTATTGCTGAATCAGCAGATCCTCAGTGCGATGTGATGTTCAGTGGACTGAATGCAGGAGACGGGGATGCATACAAAGATTATTTTGAGGAGTATGTATCGGTCCATGATGAAGAAATGATAGAAGATTGTAAGAGCAATAACGGCTATTACAATTATGTGATTATTTCTCCAGCAGTCTTGTATGTAAATAATACGCTTTTGGAAGAAGCTGGTGTAACGGTAAAAAATTATCAGGATTTGCTTCAGCCTGAGTTGGAAGGAATGGTTGTTTCTGCAGATCCGAATTCATCCTCAGCGGCCTGGAATAATCTGGCAAACATTTTGGCAGACTTTGGTTATGAATCAGAAGAAACCTGGGATTATATTGACAAACTGTTGGGCAATGGATTGGTCATCACATCCAGCTCATCCACTGTATTTACCTCTGTAACAAATGGAGAGTACGCAGTTGGTCTGACCTATGAGACAGGAGCAACCACGCAGCTTTATGATGGTGCAGAGGATTGCGAAATTATTTACCCGGAAGAAGGCGGCGGATATATTGTTACCGCAGCGGCCATAGTGAAAGACTGCAAACATCCGGAAGCAGCGAAGGCATGGATTGATTATACCGCAAGTGCAGAGGGACAAACAGAATGGGCGACTACCGTAGGAACGATTCGACCGACCAATGCAAATGCAACGTATGAGAGCGAATTTATGCAGCCATTCGATTCCATCAATTGGGTAACTCGTGATAACGATTATCTGACCAGCCATAAGAATGAGATTTTGGAAAAATGGAATGAGCTTTACAATAAGCACAATTAAATTTTTACAGTAATTGAAGTCTTTACAGACCGCGTAGAGAGGATGTCAGTTAATATCAGTTTTTAGCCTGTGATATCCCTAAATAAGAAAATCCCATGGTAATCCAATGCTTAAAAAGCTTGGATTTCACGGGATTTTCTTTTTGTACCTACTTTTTTGTTAAATGACATATACAAAATAACTAAAAATGGCGAAAATAAATTGTTTAATATAGTTAATTGACACAATACGTTTCTTATGGTAAATTAATAACATCACAGAAGTAAATAAAAGGAATCGTAAACAGTTAAAAGAGACGGGATAAAGGAATAAATTATTACATCATAGAAGTAAATAATAGAAGGGGTGAAAGTATGAATGTAGCAATCGGAATTGATTTGGGAGGAACAAATATAAAGTATGGACTTATAACAGAAAAGGGCGATGTTATAAAAAAAATTTCATTGCCGACCAGAAGAAATTCCGGAGAAAGACAGATTCTTTCCGATATAGCTGCTGAAGTTGTTAGGCTGCAACAGGAGTTTATGGGGCAGAATACATATAAAATGCTAGGTATTGGCGTAGGGATACCTGGGCCGGTTCGAGCAGATGGATATGTTGAAACTTGTGTAAATCTGAATTTCAAGAAAATTAATCCGGCAGAGGCCTTAAGTGAAATGCTGAAAGATATGCCCATTGTAGTCGGAAATGACGCGAACGTTGCTGCCTTGGGGGAAATGTGGCTGGGAGGCGGAAAAGGATACAAAAATATTCTTGTTGTTACTCTTGGGACAGGAGTAGGATGCGGAGTTGTTTTAAACGGCAGAATTGTATTTGGCAAAGCTGGATTAGCAGGAGAAATAGGGCATATTATTGTAAATCCTAATGAGGTTGATCAATGTAATTGTGGAAAAAGAGGATGTCTGGATCAATTTGCATCGGCGGAGGGAATTGTACGGAACGCGAAACGGATTCTGGAATTTTCTTCAATGTCTTCCGAACTGCGAAATATCCCTAAAGATGAACTGACCGCAGAGAAAATCGTAAATATAGCTAAGAACGGGGATGGGTTGGCCTATTTTATTTTAGATTATTGCATGAGTTTTTTGGGGAAATGTTTGGCAGATACTGCTTACGTAATAGATCCAGATGTATTTGTAATTGGCGGTGGCGTTTCGAAAGCAGGCGCTTTTTTGACAGATATGATTCAAAAGCATTACGAGAAACAGATCTCTTTATCTGAGGAAAGAACCCCTGTTATAGTTGCACAACTGGGAAATGATGCCGGTATCTACGGAGCAGCGAGAATGGTATTTGATAAAGAGACATAGGAAGGAAACGAACATGCTGGTAAATAAAGATAATATTCAATATGGAGAGATTAAAGCTCCGGAGGTAGAGTGTTCCTCAAAACCGATTGTATTAAATGATAGGACGATGGAGGAGCATAAAGGCAAAATTATTGCAGCAATGCAAAAAGAAAAATTAGATTTTCTTTTTATCTATGCAGATAGAGAGCATGGAGGAAATTTTGGGTATTTAACCGGATTTGAACCGAGATTTGAGGAAGCCGTACTTGTATTGCATGTGAATGGGAAAGCATATTTGTTGTTGGGAAATGAAAATTTGAAAATGGTAAAATACTCCAGAATTGAGGCAGAGGCTGTACACGTCCCGCACTTTTCCTTGCCCAACCAGCCCATGGATACTGAATTAAATGTAGAAGAATTGATAAGAAGGGCAGAAATTTCAGATGGACAGCATGGGGGAGTTGTAGGATGGAAAATGTTTACCTCAAAGAAAGAGGTGAATATAGAGCTTTTTGATGTTCCGTATTTTCTGGTAGATGCGCTGAAACAGATTGTTGGAAGGAATGGTTCGATTGAAAACAGAACGGCGTTGTTTATGGATCCATCGGATGGTGCACGGGCTATTGTGAACGCAGATGAAGCCGCGCATTATGAATATGGAGCATCAAATGCGGCAGTACATATAAAAGCGGTTATGGATAATTTGAAAGAGGGAAAGACAGAAATAGAATTAGCCCGCTTTTTAAATCCATCTGGACAGCCGTTAACGGTTCAGACTATCTGTGCATCCGGGCAGCGTTTTACGAAAGCGGTTGTTGCACCCAGAGATAAAAGTATTGAAATGGGAGAACCCTTTTCCGTCACAATAGGACTTCGGGGCGGTCTGACCTGTAGAGCCGGTTATGTGGCAAGAGACGAAGAGGATTTGCCAATGGATCAAAAAATGTATATAGAGAAAGTCGCAAAACCATACTATGCGGCCTTGGCAACGTGGTATTCAAGTGTTGCGGTTGGTGTTACAGGAGGAGAAATTTACCGGCTGGTAGAGCAGGCGGCACCGAAAGAAGAATATGGCTGGTATTTGAATCCTGGCCATTTGATATCAAGCGAAGAATGGCTTTCATCTCCATTTTATAAAGATTCTAATATTGTGCTGAAAAGCGGTATGATGCTGCAAATGGATATAATTTTTTCTGTAAAAGGATATGCAGGAATCAATGCAGAGGATGGTGTTTTGTTGGCCGATCGGGATTTGAGAGATGCAATAGCCCGGCGCTATCCTGAATTGTGGGTGCGGATGGCAAAGAGAAGAAGATATTTTACTGATGTATTAGGAATTCAAATATCAGATGATTTGTTGCCGTTATCCGGTTTGTGTGGGTATGTTCGTCCGTTTTTGCTGGACAGGAAACGGGCTATGTTTTTAAAGAGCTGAATTTATAAATATATAGAGATACAGGTTGTTGCGATAAGTTCCATGGGAATGGAGGTGGATAAAATGCATGGAACTAAGCGTGAAAATTAAAATAATAAAATCAGGAGGAAATTAATATGAAAAAGAAAATGGTAATGGCACTTGCAATGGTTTTAGGGCTCCAGTTGGCGGTAAGTGGTATAGCAAATGCAGAGGAATCAGATGTTACGTTTGCTACTATTATGCAGACAAACAATGACTGGGCAATGACTTTGGCAAAGGGCGGCGAAGAAGCATGTGAAAAATACGGATATAAGCATATTACTATGAATCCGGAGGGCGATATTCAAAAGCAGACAGATTTAGTTCAAAGCTGTATAAGTCAGGGCGTGACAGGACTGTTTCTTCATGCCGTTGACAGCCAGGCCATTATTCCGGTACTGAAGCAGGCTGCAGATGCAGGAATTTACGTGTTTGCACAGTCGGATATGGCAGAGGCATTTAAAGATTATGATAATTGCTTTTTTGCAGACTATAATCATAAGACAGCCGCTTCAAAATGTGCAGATGCTGTGGCAGAGGCTCTCGGAAATGAAGGGAAAGTTGGAATTATTGCGGGAATTGCCGGAGCAGACAATACGACTCAGCGATCAGAGGGCTTCCGAAAGAGAATAGAAGAAGAATACAGCGATATTGAGATTGTTAATGAAATTAACTGTGATTGGGACCGTGCAGTGGCAATGAGCGCAGCAGAAGATATGATCACCGGAAACCCTGATATTGGAGCATTCTACTGTATGGGTGAAGAAATGGCATGGGGTGTTTTAGAGGCGGTACAGGATTCTGGCAAAGATATTAAAGTAGTTACGATTGATGCCTCTACTCCGACGGTACAGATGGTAATGGATGGAGAAATGTATGCTTGTATTGGCTGTCCGCCAAAAAGCTTTTCCGGCGGAGCAATTGATATTATGAATAAGCTTCTGGCAGGAGAAACAGTAGACAGTCAGTTGTACCCGGTTGAACCTACATATATGACGCAGGAAAATGCATCGCTGGAAATGGCAGATTATTAATAATTACAGGGCTGTGAAAACATCTTTTTCGGGGCGTTTTGCACAGCCCTTTATAAAAGCATGGAGGTGTAGCAAATGGGAGAATTTATTTTGGATGTAAAAAACGTATCGAAAATATTTCCAGCGGTAAAAGCGTTGGACAATGTTTCTCTGCGGGTAAGAAAAGGAGAAATTCATGCTTTTGTAGGTGAAAATGGTGCAGGTAAATCTACATTGATGAAAATATTGAATGGAAACTATAAAAAAGATGAGGGAAGTATTTATTTTGACGGAAAAGAAGCAGATATTAAAAATCCGGAAGACGCGAGAAATCTTGGTATCAGTATTATATTTCAGGAATTAAATCTGGTTCCACATCTGTCGATAGCTGAAAATATTTATATGGGAAGATTGTTCAGAGGGAAATTTTCCTTGATCGACTGGGAAAAGGTATATAAAAGAGCAGATGAATTAATGGAGCAGATTGGTTATCGGATGGACTCGCGTACAAAAGTGGAAAGTTTGAGTGTTGCTCAGAAACAAATGGTGGAAATTGCGAAAGCTCTTTCTTATCCTAATACAAAATTGATTCTGATGGATGAGCCTTCTGCAACACTTACAACAAAAGAATGCAAAAAGTTGTTTGACGTAATTCGAAGCTTGAAGGAAAGAGGGGTTTCTGTAATTTACATTTCTCATAAGCTGGAGGAAATTGATGAGTTATGTGAGTGGGTAACGATATTGCGGGATGGAAAAATTATAGACAGCGGGCCAATCTCATCCTTTACAAGGGACCAGATGATCGCAAAAATGATCGGAAGAGAGATAACGAATAAGTTCCCGAAAAGGAATAGTACAGTAAGGGAGAAAGAAGTACTTTCAGTGAAAGGGCTGAATCGTGCAGGGGTGATCTCAGATGTCTCTTTTTCTTTGCGGGAGGGAGAAGTGCTGGGATTTGCGGGTCTGGTAGGCGCTGGAAGAACGGAAATAGCGCGTGCTATCTGTGGAGTGGATTATACGGATTCTGGTGAAATATTCGTAGGAGGGGAAAGAGTAAAGATCAATAATCCGAAAGATGCTTTAAAAGTTGGAATTGCATATTTAAGTGAGGACAGAAAGCAGGAGGGCTTGGTTTTAAAAGCACCTATTAAATGGAATATAAGCATGGCAAATATGGAGAATGCGTTGTCTATGGGTATGATAAATGAGAAAAAAGACAGGCAAATATCGGACAAAATGATCCAGGCTATGCTGATAAAAACCGCATCTATGGAGGAATATGCCGGTAATTTGAGCGGCGGAAATCAACAGAAAATCGTTATTGGAAAATGGCTAAATACGAATGCAAAAATTTTTATTTTTGATGAACCGACGCGGGGAATAGATGTTGGTGCTAAATATGAGATATATCTGCTAATCAACAGGCTGGTGGAAGAAGGAAGGAGCGTTATTCTTATTTCATCAGAAATGCCGGAGGTACTGGAAATGAGTGATCGTGTATTAGTGATAAATAAAGGAACAATAGTTGCTGATTTATCAGGTGAAAAAAAGAACGCACAGACAGTAATGGAGTATGCAATTTGAAAGGGATAGGGAGGTGGTAGAAATTATGGCAGAGGAGAAAGTCATGAAAGATGGGGCTTTAAATAAATATATTCAATTTTTTCTTGAAAATCTAAATTGGGTTCTGTTAATTCTTTTGGTATTATTTGGGGTTCTTTTTACAGATAATTTTTTCTCATGGAATAATATTTCAAATGTATTGAAACAGGTAAGTATTAATGGAGTACTGGCTGCCGGATTTACAATCGTAATTCTTGCAGATGGTTTTGACCTGTCGATCGGTTCTATTATATCAATTTGCGCTGTTGTTGCGGTCGGGACGTTAAATGCTACCCAAAATACACTGCTGGCAGTTCTGGTTTCTATTCTGATCGGTTTAGCTTTCGGTATCTTTAATGGACTACTGATAAAAATTATAAAAGGGAATAACAGCGACTCCTTTTTAACGACGCTGGGAACGATGCTGGTAGCATCGAGCTGTGCGTATACATACAGCGAAGGCTTCAATATTTATTGTGATAGCACTGTAAAAGCCTACCGGGTGATTGGCAAAGGAACAATTTTGGGTATTCCGGTTTTGATTGTTATCATGTTTTCTGTAATGCTTATATTAGAATTTATTCTTCAGAAAACAGCTCTTGGAAGGAAGATTAAGCTGAGCGGAAGCAATCGTGTAGCGGTCTACATGTCAGGAATTAATGCACATAATATAAAAATATTTTCTTTTGCGGTAACTGGATTATGTGCAGGTATTGCAGCCGTTATGCTGACGGCAAGAACCGGAGTCGCGTCGCCCTCCACTGGATATGGCTATGAAGTGGATGCTGCAACGGCAGCGATTATAGGAGGTAACCGGGAAGGCGGAATGAGAGGAAGCATTGTAAAAACGCTTACGGGGGTTTTGATCCTGGGATTGCTGACAAATATTATGAATATCATGAATATAAGCACTGTAGTTCAGACAATCTTTAAAGGTACTATATTGTTACTTACCTTGTATACAAATCGTTTAAAGAGGCTGTAGGAGGGACGAGTATGGTATTGGCAAAAAAGTTGATGAATCAATATAGAATTTGGATTATTTGTATCGTAGCATTTTTGATAGTCCCTTTGTTTAAACCTGCATTTTTAACAGTGAACAATATAGAAGGAATTTTAACTTCTATGGTTACATACGGTGTCATTGCACTTGGCTTGACAATGACATTGATAACAGGAGAGATCAATATTTCAATTGGCGCAGTTATGGCTTTTTCCAGTGTTACTTTTGCGGTATGTATGAAGTCTCTTCCGATTGTAGTATCCATGGTGCTCGCTTTAGCAGGAGCTGCTGTTTTTGGACTGGTAGACGGATATTTTGTTGCATATAAAAAGCTGCCGGCTTTTATGGTCTCTGTTGCTGTAATGGTAACGGTGCGGGGAATTGCGTTGGCGGTATCCGGAGAAGCTCCTGTTGGAATTATGTCAGATACAATTGCAAAAATAGGGAGACTTCAGATCGCACACATACCGGTATTGTTTTTATTTTTATTGTTATGTGTGTTAATTTTAGAGCTATTTTTGAAAAGAACACAGGTAGGAAGAAATATGTACGCTGTGGGAGGCGCACCGGAGGTTGCAGCAGCCTACGGATTAAATGTAGAGAAATATAAGTGCCTTTCTTTGACGTTTTGTTCTTTCATGGCAGGCGTGGGAGGGATTCTTCTGGCTATCCGAATGTGTTCAGGCTCTCCGTCTGTGGGAGAAGATGCAATGCCTTCTGTTCTTCCGATGATCGTAATTGGTGGTACTTCAATATCTGGTGGAAAAGGCGGAATGATAAAAACATTGTCCGGAATCGTTCTGATGAATTTGATTTTTAATATTATGAGTATGTTTAATATATACGTAAATGTACAGAACCTGATAAAAGGAGGAATTCTTCTGGTTATCGTCATTACAGACAGGTATCTGGAAAACAGAAATAAAAAAATATAATTTGTAAAGGGAGGCAAGCATTATGAAATTTTTAGTAGCAGGATTTTATCATGAATCGAATACATTTAATCCGATTCTTACAAAAAAAGAGGATTTTATCGTAGTTCAAGGAAAGGAGCTACTGGATTGTTTTCCGGGAGCTGTAAATACGTTTCTGGAAGCCGGTGCCGAGGTTGTGCCTTGTACGTTTGCGGGATGGATGTCTTCTGGCGTGATTGAAGAAGATGCATATCGGTATTATGTGGATATGATCGTGGAGCAGATAAAGGCGGAAGAGAATATCAGCGGTATTTGGCTTCAATTGCATGGGGCAATATATGTTGAAAACATTGGATGCGGCGAATTATTTATGCTGAGGAAAATTCGGCAGGCAGTCGGATATGATATACCGATTGCAATAGGTATGGATCCTCATGGAAATCTTTCGCCGGACATTGCAGACTATGCAAACATTGTACGGGCATATCACACGGCGCCGCATGTGGACCAGCAGGATACGTACAGGGTAACGGCGGAGGCTTTGGTGGATTTTGCAGAGCGTAAGGTTAGAATAAAACCGGCCTTTGTACGGCTTCCGATGCTCCTTTGTGGGGATACGGCCCTGACCAGGGATGAACCCCTTCGTTCGGTTATTGCACATTTCAAACAGATGGAGGCAGATAAAGAAGTTGCGTGTGCATCCTTTTTTATCTCAATGCATTCTGCAAATACAGAAAATACATATCCTGCAGTCGTGATCGTACCGAGAAATCCCGAGGATTACGATCGTATGATGGACATTGCCAGAAAGACTGCCGAAGAAGTTTATGACAGGAGACATGAATTTCGCTTTGAGGGAGAGTTGGTAAAACCGGAAGTGGCAATAGACATGGCTTGTGATTGTGCAGAGTCTCCGGTGGTCATTTCTGATTCTGGTGACAATACGACGGCGGGAGCTACTGGAATGAATACTTTCTTTTTGAAACTGTTTCTTGAACGGAAAGATCTTCATGGGAAAAAGGTATTAATTTCAACAATTTATGATAAGAATGCATACAATGTACTAAAGGATAAAGAGATCGGCAGTGAATTTGAAATTATGCTGGGAACAGGTGTTGACCAATGGTCGCAGCCAGTGCCGATTAAAGGGAAGATAAAGGCAAAAGGGGAGACATTGATTTATGCACCGATGAGGAATTCGAGAAATACTACGGCAGGCGGTTTGATAACAGTGGAGGTAGGCGATATAGATATTACTATATGTGAAGTAGCAGATTCATTTACCGATGTGGATCAGTGTGAGGTCGGTAATTTTTGTGCGGAAGATTACGATATTATTGTGGTAAAACAGGCATATCAGTTCCCGGATCTAGTTAAGCTGGCTAAAAAACAGATCATTGCATTGACACCGGGAGCTACATATCAGGATTTGATTGCTATAAAAAATCTATATACAAAACTTCCCTGGACCCTATGGCCTTTCCAGGGAACAGACAAATAATCTACTCCTGGATTAGAAAAATACATTTTCTGAGGAAAGAATTTGTACATAGTGCCTGGTTATGGTAAAATCAGGAAAAAGGCTAAATGCGGGGGAGGAGGAGAAGTTTGAAGTACCGTACCGTTCAAAAACAAATTAATATTAAAGATAATAATTGTAAGCTTGTCTTAAATCTCATACGGGATAATCAGGAAAACAATATTTCCAGAGCAGGGATTGCCAAGATAACAAAAATGAGTGCTACCAGCATAACCAGGATTACAGATTACCTTATGAACCTGGGGTTGGTCAGACAGGCAGAGGCTGTTGCCACGGGTACGGTGGGGCGAAATGGATTTCAACTGCAGGTAGTGCCAGATGCGTTATTGACGGCGGGTATTTCGATTGACTCAGATTATGTGGATGTTTGTCTTTTAGATTTTGATGATGAGATTATCTCAACAGAACGCCGGGAATTGGATAGACGTCCATATGCTCCAGAGGAGATTTTAATGACGGCAAAAGAGCTTTTTTTGAATGCATGTAAGAAAGCCGGAGTAGACAGCAAATTAGTGAAATCAATCGGTATTTCCTGTATCGGAAATGTGGATTATCAAACTGGTAAGGTATTTTTTGCACCGCAGTTTCAATGGCTAAACGTGGAGCTTGGAAAAATGGCAAATGATATATTTGAGCAGCCTGTATTTGTAGATAATGATATGAAGGCGTCCCTGGTGGGATTATCACACCGTCATAAAGATATTGCCCACGAGGATGTTACATATTTGTCCGTAGGAATGGGAGTCGGCTCAGCCGTAATGTACGGAGGCGTTTTGGTGAGAGGTTCAAACAATGCTTCGGGTGAAGTCGGACACATTATTGTGCAGCCGGGAGGAAGACGCTGTGACTGTGGGCAGAGAGGCTGTATTCAGACATATTTGACAAAAGTTAGTTGGATTGAACAGTGCCAGGAAGAAGGAAATTATGTAGAGAATATTTTCCAGATTTATGAGTCTTTTGCCAGAGAAGAGGAATGGGCAATAAAGTTTGTTGAGCGGCAGGCAGATCATTTGGCACTGCTGATTCGAAATCTTGTGTATATGTATAACACAGAATATATATTGGTGGGCGGTGCTATCATCTATGATTTCCCGGAATTATTTAAGCTGGTAGAAGGAAAAGTAGAGGAACTGCTGCATGTGAACCTGTATTCTGATTTGCATTTGATGCGTGTACCAGAGAAAGATAACAGCGTTGTCGGAGCTGCTTTTATGGCGCAGGAAATTTATATGGAAAAAGTACTGTTTAAAGATGCCGGTGTGTGAAGCAAAGTCAGTAAAATATGACCTTTTAAGACAATAGACTGGGAACCTCAGTTAATATCAGTTTTTAGCCTGTGATATCCCCAAATAAGAAAATCCCGTGAAATCCAAGCTTTTTAAGCGTTGGATTACCATGGGATTTTCGCCTAGATGTCAGAAACCTTCTTGCCGACGTTTTTTTCGAAAATTGTACCGTTTTTCGCCGTTTTCCCATTCAGCGAATTGTTCGGGCGTATGTAGTTCCAGCCGCGGAACCGGGACGGGAGTCATATTTTCGTCGACGGCAACCTCCACCACATATGCCCGGTTGATCGACTTTCGGATACCGTCCATTCCTTCTACATAGGTATCGACTCTGACCTCCATGGAGGTACTTCCCACGTATGTCATGCGTCCCACCAGTACGATGACTTCTCCGGCTTTGGCGCCTTCTTTGAATTGAAGATTGTCTACGGCAGCCGTGGTTATTCTTGTCTCACAATGTCTTCGCGCTACGATACCGGCCACTTCGTCAATCCACATCATAAGCTGTCCGCCGAACAGACGGTGAGAGCTATTCAAATAAGCAGGAAACAGCAGATGTGCCTGCTCGACAACAGAATCCTCTACTTTTTTTGAATTTTCTGTCCGGGAAATCTGTCCAGAGGTGGTATGTGTTTCTTTGACCATTGCGATGCCTCCTTCCGTTTTAGATTACTCCGCTTTCTTTCAGTCTGGCAAGTTCTTCATCTGTTTTGTGGAGAAGACCCTTGAAGATTTCCTCGTTGTTTTCCCCAATTAATGGTGCGCGTTCACGATTGACAATGGGGCGGGTGGCAAGCTTGAGCGGGCTGCCTACAAAGGGGACTTTACCCAATCCCGGTACTTCTGTATAGACGACCATTTCACGTTCCAGAGAATTTGGATCGTGCAGGATACGGTCGAGATTAAACACGATTCCGCAGGGCACTCCGGCATCGGTCAGCAGCTGGTCGGCCTCTTCCACAGTATGCTGTGCGAACCATTTTGCTGCAAGGCGATCCACGGTAAAATAATCAGCCATTCGGTTTTCGATGACCATATACTTTTCATTAAGCAGCTCTGGATCCTGAGTCACTTCTGCAAATCGTTTATAATTCGGATCGGTTCCGGCATGAAGACACACATAACCGTTCGTGCACTGATAAACGTTAGAAGGGCAGGCAAGCGGGTCTCCTGTGTCATATTTTGGAACCACACCGATATCGACGCCGTTAAGAGCGAAGCCCGGGAGACGTGTCTCGAATACAGAGAAGAGGCAGTCTACCATGGCGGTATCAATGCATTGGCCCTGGCCGGTTTTTTCACGGTCATATAGCGCCATCATAATAGCGAGTGCGTTATATATGCCGGATATATGGTCGCCCAGTGGGATTCCGGTGGGACGCGGCCCGCTTTCGGTAAAGTTTATTGCATACATGCCGCTCATTGCTGCAGCAATGCCGTCGAAAGCTGCTTTGTGAGAATAACGTCCGCTTTGTCCGAATCCGGAAATAGAGGACATGATAATGCGTGGGTTGATTTCTTTGCAGGTTTCGTAGTCAAATCCCATTTTTGACATTGTTCCAGGACGGAAGTTTTCGATAATGACATCAGACTGCGCAATGAGCTCCCGGAAAAGCGCTTTTCCTTCATCGGTTCGAAAATTAATGGTGATGCCCTTTTTATTTCGGTTGAAAGCGGTGACGTAAACACTGATGCCGTCTTTATACGGTCCCAGTCTTCGGCCATCTTCACCGGCGCCGACACGTTCGATTTTTATAACCTCAGCACCCATATCTGCAAGAAGCATTCCGCAGAAGGGAGCAGAAATAAATCGTCCCAAATCAAGAATACGAATTCCTTTTAAAATACCTTCCATATTGAATCCTCCATAAAAAATGAATCTGCTGAAAAATTTTTTTGAAATCTTAGCTTGTAAATGATTGTACATTGGTAAATTACAAAAGTGAAAACAATTTCATTCGAAAAAATCCTAACATGATGAGTGGAGAATGTCAATAAAAAGGCGAAAAAAAGATTTTAATTGTGAAAATATCATAAAAATATCGCGAATTATTTTGCAAAAATGACAATTGACTTATGGAAGAATGGGAAATAACATAAAAGAAAGCGATAACGTTATCAGTTCTGTGAGCCGGAACGTAAACGATGTATAGAGAAATTAAGGAGGGAATAGGTTCGTGTTTGACGGGAATGAATTGTGGAAAGAAAGACTCGGGCTAAACATGGAAGAAAGAGTGTACTGCGGAAAAACGTACACGACTTACCGCGATCTTCCGGATAATTTATATCTGGGGATGAAAGAAATGGCACGGCGGTATCCTGAAAAAGTATGTATAACAGATGATGATGGGACGAAAGTTACATTTCGGGAATTTCTAAAACTTACGGATGAGTTTGCGGATTTTATGATGCTGGAAGAGAAGGTGTCGCCGGGGGATCATGTGGCATTAATGATGTTCAATTGCCGGGAGTTTTGTGTAGCGTTTGTGGCCTTGATAAAAATCGGGGTCATGGTACTGCCGCTTCCCAGTAAGTTTAAACAGAAAGAAGTTCTTTCTCTGATGGAAAAGTCGGATTGCAGTATGGTGATTTGTGACCGGAAGTTTGCCGAATGGCTGCTGCCGCTGGAGAAGAAGGGGACAAAGGTGCTTGTTTCAGATGGAAGCGTCCAAACCTATGGATTTGGAAAACTGCTTGCTTCTTTTGGAACTCCTGAAGAGCATGTGGCATGCCATGCAAGGCCGGAGGATCCGGCAGTGTTGATGTTTACGTCGGGGACCACGTCCATGAGCAAGGGCGCGGTGCTGACTAATTTCAATGTAATGCATGCAATTTTTACGTATCAGAAGCTTTTGGACATCACTCCGGAAGATAAAAGCATCATTGCAGTACCAATTTATCATGTGACAGGGCTGATTGCTATTTTGGGACTGTTTTTGTGTTCGGGAGGAGAGGTATATCTGCATCGGATCTTCGACGCGGACCGGGTGCTTCGATGCGTGAGGGACAACCGGCTTACCTTTATTCATGGCGCCCCAACTGTTTTTTCAATGCTCTTGCAGAAAAAGGAAAGCTTTCCAAAGCTGCCGTCTCTGAGAGCCTTTGCCTGCGGAAGCAGCAACATGCCGAAAGAAAAAATCAGGGCACTGCATGAGTGGCTTCCGCAAATGGTATTTCACACAGTATACGGCCTGACCGAGACGTCGTCACCGGCGACTGTTTTTCCGGATGATGCGGCGGTAAGTGACAAAATCGGATCCTCCGGAATACCGATACCGGGTACTGTTTTCCGGATCGTGGATGAATCAGGAAAAGAGAAAGGAGCCGGAGAAACGGGAGAAGTACAGCTAAAGGGCAGCGTGGTGATCAGGGAATATTATAAACTGAGTACAAAGGCTCTGGACGAAGAGGGGTGGCTTGCGACAGGAGATCTGGGCTATTTTACGGAGGATGGTTATATTTATCTCGTGGATCGCATTAAGGATATTATTAATCGGGGCGGGGAAAAAATCTGCAGCTATGATGTGGAAAATGAGCTGTACCTGATGGAAGGGATTGAGGAGGCGGCGGTTGTGGGGATCCCGGACAGTCTGTACGGAGAAACAGCGGCAGCAATGGTGAAATGCGCTCCTGGTTATGCATTGGAAGAAAAAGAGATTCAGGAGTATCTGAAGGAACGGATGGCAAAATACAAGGTGCCGACAAAAATTATGTTTGTGGAGCAAATCCCTCTGACGCCAAATGGTAAGGTGAACAAAAGAAAGATACGGGAAATGCTGAAAGAAAAAGAGTAAAAAATTCAGAAAGGCGGGAAATTATGAGAAAACCAGTATTTGTAACGGGAGAAGAAGCTGCGGGGATGATTGAAAGCAATAAGACAATCGCTACGATTGGAATGACGCTTGTTTCTTCTTCAGAGACGATTTTGAAGGCATTGGAAAAACGATATCTGGAAACAGGAGAACCGAAAAATCTGACGCTTATGCATTCCTGCGGACAGAGCGACAGGGACCGGGGAATTCAGCACTTTGCCCATGAAGGAATGCTTGGGAGAATTATTGGAGGGCATTGGGGGCTTCAGCCAAAAATCATGAAGCTGATTTCAGAAAATAAGCTTCTTGCTTACAATTTTCCTCAGGGACAGTTTGCTCAGCTTTACCGGAGCATGGCAGGCGGAGAGCCAGGCAAGATAACGAAGGTAGGGCTTGGCACTTTCATTGATCCGAGACTGGACGGCGGGAAGATGAATGAGATTACAAAAGATGCACCGGATCTGATAGATGTAGTAACCATTGGGAATGAGGAGTATCTGCGTTACAATCCGATTCCGATTGATTATTGTATCATCCGGGGAACCAGGATTGACGAGAACGGCAATTTGTCTACGGAAGAAGAGGCAATGAATCTGGAGGTGTTTTCTGCAGTGATGGCCTGCAAAAAATTCGGCGGAAAGGTTATTGCACAGGCAAAATATAAGGTTGCGGCGGGAAGCATTCACTGCAAACAGGTAACAGTTCCCGGCGTATTCATTGATGCAGCGGTAATATGCCCGGATCCGGAGGAAGACCACAGGCAGACACACAGCTTTTATTTCAATCCAGCATACTGTGGGAATATACGTACACCTTCTGAGGCAGATGATGTCCTTCCGCTTACTGTGCGCAAGGTGATTGGGCGGCGCGCTATGATGGAACTCTCTGAAAATGATATCCTGAACGTTGGAACAGGGATTCCGAATGATGTGGTAGGGCCGATTATTGCAGAAGAGGGGATTGCAGAGGATGTAACGATAACAGTTGAATCCGGGATTTACGGCGGTGTACCTATGGGGGGCATTGATTTTGGTATCGCAAAGAATAATTTTGCGCTGATGCGACACGACGATCAGTTTGATTTTTATAATGGACAGGGAGTTGATGTCACGTTTATGGGAGCCGGGCAGGTAAATGCGGAAGGCAGTGTCAATGCGACGCGTCTTGGGCCGAATCCCACCGGAGCAGGCGGATTTATTGATATTACAACGAATGCAAAGCATGTGGTTTTCTGCTCCACATTCACTGGGAAAGGATTGGAATGCTCCTTCGAGGGAGGAAAGGTTACGATTTTGAAGGAAGGGAGCCTGATTAAATTCGTAGACAGACTTCAGCAGATTTCTTATAACGGGCAAATTGCCCGCAGAAAAGGGCAGAAGATGCATTATGTGACTGAAAGGGCAGTTTTTGAATTGACACCGGAAGGGCTGATGCTGACAGAAATTGCAAACGGTATCAATTTGCAGACGCAGATATTAGATTTGATGGAATACAAACCGCTGATCAGTGAGAATTTGAAGGTGATTCCGACGGAAATCTATAATTCTGAGGGAGCCTTTGGATTGAAAAGATATCTTTGTAAAGGATAAGAAATCTTTTTTGCTTAATATGAAAACGTTATACTAAAAATAATAAATAAAAATAATGGTATAAATATGGGGAAAAGCAACTAAAAATTGAGAAAAATATTTAAAATATGGAAGAAATATACAAAAAATAAAAAGAAAAATTGTTACATATTGAGTATTTGCAAAAAACAAAAGGGATAATATAATCAAAAACAGAAAACGATTTTAGTTCAGAAAAATGGAAAGTCAGGAGGATAGAGATGCCATCTTATACATACAGCCAATTGCAGATTGGTGATTCAAACAGTTTTGAGAAGACCATTACGGCGGCGGATGTACTTTTATTTTCAGCAGTATCCGGAGATTGCAATCCGATGCATGTCAGCGATGAGTTCGCAAAGAAGAGCCAGTTTGGACAGAGAATCGCACATGGTGCGCTGGTCTCGGGTCTGATTTCTACAGCCTTGACGAATGCATTTCCAACTTCAATTTACATCTCACAGAGTGTAAAGTTCCTGGCTCCGGTGCATCTGGGAGATACGATAAGAGCGGTGGTTACCTGTAAAGAAAAGCTGGGAAAGGGTAAAGTCCTTATGGAAACAGATTGCATTAATCAGGACGGAGTGAAGGTTATCGAAGGTGAGGCAGTGACACGCCTTGCCAGAGAAACGGCGTCAGAAGGGAATGGATGATGGGAAAAATTGATGTAAGGATAGAAAACCGGGTGGCGGTGGTTGCTTACTCAAACCCGCCGGTTAACGCGACTGACAGCCGGGACTACGATGAATTCACAAGAATCTTCCGGGAACTGGATCAAAGGTCGGATATCAGCGCTGTCGTACTTTGCACGGAGGGCAAAGGATTTATGGCAGGAAATGATATTAAGGAGCTGAAGACCCACACGCCGGAGGGACATGCTGCATATCAGCAGAGGCTGATCGATGCATTTGAAAGTATCTGTGATTGCAGGCACCCGGTAATCGGAGCCGTTCAGGGCTACGCGCTTGGGGCAGGTTTTGTATTTGCGGCCTGCTGCGATATGGTGGTAGCTTCCGAGGATGCCTACTTTGCACTTCCGGAAATTACACTTGCAGTTATTTCAGGCGTCGGATATGCGCTTAAAATGCTTCCGGAATGCGCAGCCAGATATATCTGTCTGACAGGCAAGCCTCTTGGGGCGAAGGAAATGTTGAATTTTGGAGCAGTCAATCGAGTTGTTTCCAGAGACAAACTTATGGAGGAAACGATGGAAATAGCGGGAAATATCGCAAAACTTCCTCCTAATACGGTGACCTGCATGAAGGAGCTGCTGAACCAGCATTGCAACAACGAGCACAGAAGGAAATTTAAGTTAGAGGATGCATATACGGGACGGCTGTTCGGACTGCCGGAAAAGCAGGAGGCAGTTAACGCCTTTCTTGAAAAAAGGGAACCAAATTATAAAAGCTGAGTGAAAAGAAGAAAGTGAGGAAAGATGTATTTTCGTACAGAGACAAAAAATGGAATTGCACGTATTGTTTTTGAACGGCCGCCGGTAAATGCCATGAATGCGGAGGCATACAGGGAAATGGCACGCATCTTTGACGAGACAGGCAGACAAAAAGAAACCAGATGCATTATTTTGGAGACTGTGGGAAAAGGATTTATCGGGGGCAATGATGTAGATGAAATCGCTGCCCATACCAGAGAGAATCACTCAGAATATCAGGAAATTGTAGGATCTGCTGTTATGGCGATCAGAAATTGTTCGGTACCTGTCATTGCACGGGTACAGGGATATGCAATCGGTTCGGGAATGTTGATTGCATTGGCCTGCGATCTGGTAATAGCAAATGAACGTGCATGGTTCAGCCTGCCGGAGGTTTCCCTGGGAGTAATAGCTGGTTCCAGTTTTGCGATGAATGACCTGCCGGAAAAGGTATTGTACAACATATGTCTGACCGGAGACCGCATTTATGCGGACGAGCTGTATCGCTATGGCGCGGTTACGCAGGTATGTCCTTTGGGGGATCTTGACAGGCGGGTGCAGCAGGCCGCGGAAAAAATACGCAGACAGCCGCCGAAAGCAGTAAAGCTGTTTAAAGAATGTACCAGGAGATGCTATGACCATAGATCTGAAGATTTGTTCCGGATGGAGACTACTTATACGGACGAACTGCTGGGAACACCGGAAAGAGAGGAATGTATGCGGGCATTTTATGAAAAGAGGGAAGCGGTGTTTGAAGATTAGAACAGTGTGGACAGGAAGTCTTAACGTATCAATAAGTGATTACAAAAATAAGATCGTAATTACTTAGAAATATAAAAAAGAAAGGAGAAGGATTTATGAAAAACTTAATGAAGAGAGGAATCGCGCTTACAGCAACGGCAGCTATGGTAATGGGGACAATGGGGGTAACTGCCATGGCTGAGGAAGCGGAGACAATTAAGATTGCGGGCCTGTTCAATTATTCAGGAGCTAACGCGGACACAGGTATTCTCGATGGAGACGGTGCACAGTTTGCAATTGACTGGATCAATGAAAAAGGAGGAATTCAGTCATTAGGCGGTGCAAAACTGGAGTATATCCAGGGAGATACGCTTTCTGATTCAGCACAGGCAAAGGCGGTTGCAGAACGGGTTCTGTCTGAAAACCCGGATATAGTAGGTGCGGTTGGAGCCGGCGGAAGCGGATATACGATTGCGATGGGAAGTGTTTTTGAGAAAAATCAGATTCCATATGTACAGAACGGTGTATCTTCCAATATTCCGGAGCAGGGATATAGCTTTACTTTCCAGCCTGTTCCGAATGTATTTGGTCAGACACAGATTGAATTTATTCAGTATATGAATGAAAATTATGATTACAATATCTCAAAAGTAGGTATCATCTATGAAGATACGGACTATGGTATTTCTACAGCGGCAGGAAATCTGGAGCTGGCGCAGGAAGCAGGGCTTGAGGTTGTATTTGAAGAATCTTTTCCGGCAAACGGCTCTGACGTTTCTTCTCTGATTACAAACCTGAAGGCTTCCGGTGCAGAAATCGTTCTTCCGGTGGCATTTACACAGGATGCAAAGCTGATTTTTAATACGATGAGCTCCATGGATTATCATCCGCTGATTCTTGGCGGAGGCGCCGGTTTCCTGTATCCGTCCTTTGCTGAGGAGCTTGGAGACGCAGTAGACGGTGTTCTCTCTGTTGCATCTTTGAATTGGGATTCTACTTCATTCTCCGGTGATTTTGCAGATGTTGCGTCTGGATTTGAAGAAAAATATGGATATTTTATGTCAGAACACAGTGCAGGTACCTTTAATCACGTTTATATTATTGCCCAGGCACTGGAAGAGGCAGGTACAACAGATGGAGCAGTGCTTGCAGATACGATCCGCAACCTTTCTATTCCTACTGTACAGGGCGGAAAGACAGGGATGCTTGCATTTGATGAAAATGGTGCAAATACGGATGCTTCTCCGGTTATTGTTCAGTGGCAGAAGGATGACGACGGAACATACAGACCACATACGATTTTCCCGGAAAATCTGGCAGGAGAGAATGGGTTCGTTGCAGTAGAGTAGTCGGCAAAGAGATGCGGGATGATTTGAATACATAAAAGTTTACTGCCAATCGGAGGAGGAACACTTCGGTGGGACTCCTCCACTTAATTACAAATACTGTAACTGTTTAGAGCCAGGGCAGAAAGCACAAACGGTTTTGTATTCTGGTTCTGGACAGTTACAAAGGAGGATTGCATTATGACATGGAAAATAATCCAGGCCATTATCAACGGTATTTTGAACGGAGGCGTATATGCAGTTGTTGCCGTTGGACTGACCATTGTATATGGCGTTATGAAAATGATTAATTTTGCAAATGGTGAATTCCTGATGCTGGGTATGTATTTTACCTATTTGCTTTATGGCTTGACTGGCTGGAACTGCTATGCGCTGATTCCTCTGGTGGTGATAGCCATGTCGGTATTTGGATTTGTAGTTTACAAACTGGTCATAGAGAGGATTATCGGAAGGGATTCTACGACGTACATTATGGTAACGGTTGGACTTTCTTATTTCCTGATCAACCTTTCTCAGATTATTTTTTCAGCAACACCTGTCAGCGTTCCGTCTGACATCAAAACCTCATCTGTAACCTTCGGAAGCTATTCAGCAAGTCTCCCAAGATTGATTGCGTTTCTGGCAGCCTGTCTTCTCATTTTTATCACCTGGTTGTTCATGCAGAAGACGTATATGGGGAGAGCAATGAGAGCGACATCTGAAAAGCCGGAGGTCGCACAGATATTGGGCATTAATACGAAAGTAGCATTTACGGTGGCGTTTGTACTCAGCGTGATACTGGCTGGCGTAGCCGGACTGCTGCTCACGCCGATTTATACGATTTATCCCTCTGTCGGAAGTGTATTGAAAACAACAGGACTTATGATCGTTGTCCTTGGAGGAATGGGAAGTATTCCGGGAGCATTGCTCGGAGGTGTGATCGTCGGCGTAGTGGAGGCGCTGGTAGGAACACTGATCAGTGCAAACCTGGGACCGGCAGGCATCTTTGCAGTATTTCTGATTATCCTGTATGTCCGTCCGCAGGGCATTTTCGGAAAGAAAGGAAGGGTAGCATGAAAGAAAGAATTCGACTTACTCCGAAAAATATCACGATTGCGGTTCTCACAGTCATTTTGCTGCTGATACCGTTATTTGTAAAAAACAATTACGTGATAACGACGCTGGTTTATTGTTTTGTGTTTGCAAGCCTTGGCGTTGCATGGAATATGATTGGGGGCTATGGAGCACAGATATCCTGGTGCCATGCGGTATTTGTTGCAATGGGCGCTTATTCCAGTATGATTCTGTTCAAAAAATTTAACGTGACGCCGTTTCTTTCCATGTTTGTAGGAATGGCTCTGGCATTTTTGCTGGCGACGCTGATCGGTCTTGGAACCTTTCGCCTGAGAGGTCCGTTCTTTTCTCTGTCGACCATTGCTTTTGCAGAGATCGTCCGGATCATCATTCAATATTGGGGAAGTCTTACCGGCGGCGCTTCCGGTTACAGTGTTCCATTCAAGGGAGCAAATTTCTTTAACCTGATGTTTTATGACGATATCCCTTTTTATTACATAATGCTGGCGCTGCTTGCAATTGTTATTGCATTTACTGCCTGGTTTGAACATTCAAAAAATGGATATTATCTGGGAGCAATCAAGGGCGATGAGGATGCTGCGATATCGCTGGGCATTGATTCCTTTAAAGTAAAGCTTCATACATTCCAGATCAGTGCCGTGATCGCTGCGGCTGTCGGAACCTTTTATGGATTTTTCCTTACCTTTATTGATCCGCCTTCTATCTGTTCCCTTGATTTTTCGGTAAAAATCGGTATTGGAGCGATCATCGGAGGAATTGGTACACTTTGGGGGCCGGTTTTGGGAGCGTTTGTTGTAAATATTCTGACGCAGCTTTTGAATTCCTGGTTTTCCAATATTGGAGGACTGAGCCAGTGCATTTATGGACTTGCACTTGTCCTTGTCGTTATCTTCCGGCCGAAAGGATTGATTTCCTTTTTCCCTGGGGCAAATAAGTCAAAAGAGAAGAGTGCAGTCGGAAAGGAGGGGAAGCAATGAGCGATGCGATTCTGGAAGTAAAGCATCTGGCAATTTCTTTTGGAGGTATCAAAGCAGTACAGGATGTAAGCTTTGAGATTAAAAAAGGGGAGATACTTGGTCTGATCGGGCCGAACGGATGCGGAAAATCTACTACAGTAAATTTGATTACGAATACATGCAAACTGGACAAGGGAGAAGTCATTTACGATGGAAAACTGATTCCTGTGTCGGTGGGCATTACAGAGAGAGCCAAAATGGGCATCACAAGAACGTTTCAGACTCCCAAGCCCTTTGGCAATTTGAATGTGTATGACAATATATTTTCGATTGCGCTGCAGAATCGCACATATGCGGAGGCGAGGCAGAAAACAGAAGAGATATTGGAACGAATGGAACTGACTCCTCTTGCCTATATGCTGAGTTCAAAACTCCCGATAGAAAAACGTAAATGGATGGATATGGCAAGACTTCTGACGCTGGATCCGAAGATTATCATGATGGATGAGGTTATGGGCGGCCTGAATCCTTCCGAGATGGAATCCAGCCTGCAGATGGTCAGAAAGCTGAACAGTGAAGGAATTTCCATTTTGTTTATTGAACATGTCATGAAGGCAGTGGCGAGCCTTTGCCATCGTGTGGTCGTGATGAATGAAGGAAGGGTGCTCTGCGAAGGCGTTCCGCAGGAGGTACTGAAACGGCAGGATGTAATAGAAGCTTATCTGGGAGGTGCAGCAAATGGCAAGCATGCTAAAGGTTGATAAGGTCAATGCAGGATATGGAGACCTTCATGTATTATTTGATGTAAGCCTGGAGATGGAGGCGGGCGAGGTGGTTTCTCTGGTTGGCTCTAATGGAGCGGGCAAGACAACTTTACTTCGTATTCTGTCCGGTCTGGAAAAGGTAGAATCCGGAACGGTAACATATATGGGGAAGGATCTTCTTAAAACGAAAGCGCATGAGAGAGCTTCTCTGGGAATCGGACAGATTCCTCAGGGGCGCGGAATTCTTGGAACACTTTCTGTCATCGATAATCTCCGTATGGGTGCCTATATTAAGGAAGCAAGGGACAAGGTGGATGAAAACATTGAGAAATCCTTTAATATGTATCCGATTCTGAGAGAACGGCAGAATCAGCTTGCAGGCTCTTTAAGCGGAGGACAGCAGCAGATGCTTGCAATCGCCAGGTCGCTGATGAGTTCTCCAAAGCTTCTGATGCTGGATGAGCCGTCTCTGGGGCTGGCTCCGATCATCGTAGAAGAAATGTTTGAAATCATTGCCGGGGTGGCGGAGCAGGGAGTATCGATTCTTCTGGTTGAACAGAATCTGATGCAGGCACTCTCAATCGCGGACAGAGGATATGTACTGGAAAATGGAAGAATCGTTCTTTCGGGAAGTGCAGAGGAACTGATGCATAATGATGCAGTAAGAGCCGCATATTTGGGCGTTTAATAAAGAAATACTTGCCGGAAAAGGGCGGGATAAAAAGATCATATAATATGAGGAGGAAAATGCAATGAGATTGAAAGGAAAAGTAGCAATTGTCACAGGTGCGAGCCGCGGTCTTGGAAAAGGAATTGCCGTAAAACTGGCACAGGAGGGCGCAAAGGTAGTTATCGCCGATATGATCGACGCAGCAGATGCAGTGAAGGAGATTACAGAAAACGGTGGTACAGCAGTGTCTTATAAAGTAAATATTTCGAATCAGGAAGAGGTTCAGGGCCTTGTTCAGTTTGCAATTGACACATATGGAACGCTGGACATCATGGTAAACAATGCAGGTATCAACCGCGATGGTATGCTGCACAAAATGCCGAAAGAAAATTGGGATCTTGTTATCTCTGTTAATCTTACCGGTACCTTCTATTGCACACAGGAAGCAATTAAATATATGAGAACGAAAAATTACGGAAGAATTATTAATATTTCATCCGGAAGCTGGCTTGGAAATATTGGACAGGCAAATTATGCCGCATCTAAGGCGGGTGTTGTCGGCCTGACAAAGACGGCGGCCCGGGAGAACGCAAAGAAGGGTATTACCTGCAATGCTATCTGCCCTGGCTTTATTGAGACGGATATGACCTGCAGGCTGAAGGAAGTAAATGATGGGGCCGCATGGGACAGCATGATCGCAAGAGTTCCGATGGGGTATGCCGGAAAACCATCTGATGTTGGCAATCTGGTAGCTTTCCTTGCTTCTGATGAGGCTTCTTATATTACGTCAGAAGTAATCAATTGCGGCGGCGGAATGATCGTATAAAAAAATAAAAATGTACAGATTTATATGGAGGATATTATGAGTGAGTTTAAGGATGTAGTAATTGTTTCAGGCGTTCGTCTTCCGGTAGGCTCCTATGGCGGAAGCCTGAAGTCAGTAAGCGCCATTGACATGGGTGCGATGGTGGTAAAAGAGGCTGTAAACAGAGCAGGAATCAAACCGGAGGACGTAGATGAAGTAATTGTCGGTCAGGTTGGACAGATTGCAGAGTGCGGTTTCGTAGCCCGGGCGATCAGTCTGGCGGCGGGGATGCCGAAGGAAACCACCGCTTATTCTGTCAATCGGCAGTGTGGTTCCGGA
Source organism: Lachnospiraceae bacterium (assembly GCA_030524705.1). Classification (GTDB taxonomy): domain Bacteria; phylum Bacillota; class Clostridia; order Lachnospirales; family Lachnospiraceae; genus Choladousia. The sequence continues at coordinate 30,722 of JAUNGD010000023.1, forward strand.
CTGCAGGCAATCGCAGATGCCGTAATGGAAATTCAGACAGGATATGCAGATGTTGTTGTTGCTGCGGGTGCGGAGAACATCAGCCAGCTTCCTTATTATGTGAAGGATGCAAGATGGGGAGCGAGAATGGGGCATAAATCCTTTGAGGATGGTGTGATTGACATTCTTACCTGGCCTTTGAATAATTCCCACAATGGTACGACGGCAGAGAACGTTGCCAGTCAGTTCCATGTGTCCAGGGAAGAACAGGATGCGTTTGCACTGGAAAGCCATAGACGTGCGGTGGCGGCGATCAAAGCGGGAAAATTTGTGGATGAGATTTTGCCGGTGGAGCTGAAGGACCGTAAGGGTAACGTCACGGTGTTTGATACGGACGAGGGCCCCAGGGATGGACAGAGTATGGAGAAGCTGGCGAAGCTTCGGCCGGCGTTTGTCAGCGGAGGAACGGTGACGGCAGGAAACTCCTCCAGTCTGAATGACGGGGCAGCAGCAGTGGTTGTAATGTCAAGAGAAAAGGCAGAGGAATTAGGCGTTGTACCGAAGCTGAAAATTGAAGGTTATGCGGTTGCAGGACTGGAAGCAGAAATTATGGGATATGCGCCGAAGCTTTCCAGCGAGAAGCTGGCGAAGAAGCTGAATCTGGATCTGAAGGCAATTGATATGTTTGAGATTAACGAAGCTTTTGCAAGTCAGGCATATGCAGTGAGAAGAGATCTGGGCCTGGATCCCGAGAAGGTCAATATTTATGGGGGCGGTATTTCCATCGGCCATCCTATAGGAGCAACCGGCTGCATACTGGCGGTTAAGGTACTGTATGAATTGCTCAGGACGGACAAAAAAGACGCAATGATCAGCATGTGCATCGGTGGAGGACAGGGTATCTCCATGTATTTTACAAAATGCTGATCCGTTAACAAAAAGATCTGCTGGGAAAAAGGTTCTCTTTTTCCCAGTATTAATATAAGGAAGGAAGAAAATGAAACTGGATGAATTGAAGACAGTAGCCGTGATCGGTGCCGGGGATATGGGACATGGGATTGCACAGTGTGCACTGATGGCGGGCTATCACGTAAATCTCTGCGATATTAAGCAGGAATATGTGGAACGTGGGATAAACCGTATTTTTACCAGCCTGGAAAAGCTGGAGGCAAAGGGAAAAATAGACAGTGGGCTTGTTGCTGCCATCAAAAGCAGCGGAATCAGTGGATACGTGTCAATTCAGGAAGCGGTGGCAGAGGCGGAACTGATCGTGGAAGCTGTGCCGGAGGTTGTGGAAATAAAAAGATCTACATTGAACCAGATCTCAGACGGCTGCAGAGAAACGTCGGTAATTGCGACAAATTCCTCGACAATGAGCATTACTATGCTGGCAGAGAATGTGAAAAAACCGGAAAACATGGTGGGAATCCATTATTTCAATCCGGCGGTTCTGATGAAGCTGGTGGAGGTTATCCGGGGGGATAAGACCTCCGATGAGACGGCAGAATTTGCATGTGCGTATGCCAGAAAAATAGGAAAAACGGTGGTTCTGGCGAAGAAAGATACTCCCGGTTTTATTGCAAACCGGATTGTAGCGCCTGTCGTTGTGTATAACGGCCTGTGTCTGGATCAGGATGGCTTCACTCCGGAGGATATCGACTTGTCTATGATGAAGAATGGACAGAAAATGGGCCCGATGGAGCTGGCTGACTATACCGGTGTGGATGTGACCTCTGCCTGCCAGGATTACTATCATGAGCATCTTTCTCCGGAGTACGAGCCGTCTTTGTATGCCAAATCGTTGATGCAGAGGCAGGAACTTGGCAAAAAGACCGGGAAGGGATATTACGTATGGCCGCAGAAGGGACGCCCGGAGATTGACAGGACAAAATATACAGGGCGTTATAATCCGGATATTCCGAATATGATTCAGGCGAATGAAGCGTGTAAGCTCTGGGAGGAGGGTGTGTGTACGCTGGAAGAATGCGATACGGCGATGGTGCTGGGTTATAATATGCAGGGGCCGGTGGATTATATTCAGAGATTTGAGCCGGAGGAGCTGATCAGCATTTTGAATAATCTGGCTGAACGGTATCAAAAAGAGATTTTCCGTCCGGCTGCAACGATCGTGAGCGGAGCGTATAAAAGAGGATAGCGGTATGAAAAGGAGCAGCTTATGAAATTTGAATATATAAGAGATGTACGCGGATTTTTTGCTGTGTTGGATAAATGCAGCGGCAATATTTATCTTGTAACTCCGGAAGGGGACCGGTTGAACCTGAAATCAAAGCTTACACAGTATGTAGCATTCTCCGCACTCTTTCACGGAGATCCTATTGAGGGGATGGAACTGGAATTTGACAGAGAAGAGGATGAAAATGAGGTGATTCACTATCTGTTGGAAGGCAACTATACACCGGAAGACGAAAGATAGCGCGAAAGATAAAATATCTGCTGTTTGGCAAAATTGAACTGAAATAAATAGAAAAAAAAGGATAATCATGGTATAATCTGCTTATAAAAAGGAAGATTTCAGAGCGGAAGACAGAGAAGAATAAAGTGTTCCGGAAGGCCATTTCCAGAAGGGAAGGATTTCGGATACAAAATAACTCAAAAGAATAATTTCAGAAAGGGATTCACGTCCCAAGCGTGAATTGGTTTTGCAACGTGGCAGATATTACAATTCAGGATATTGCGAAAATGGCAAATGTTTCTGTATCGTCTGTCTCCAGGGTATTGACGGGCCGGCCTGGAGTAAATAAAGCGAAACGGGCAGAAATAAAAGAAATCATAAAAAAAACGGGATACGTTCCGAGTGAGACGGCAAGGAGTCTGGTCAGGGGAAGGTCAAATGTGGTTGGGATTATTGTGCAGGAGTTATCGAACCAGTACTATTCCTCCATGGCAGTTGCTTTTCAAAGAGAATTGAGAAAATATGAATATATTCCTTTTGTGATTAGTGCATCTACGAATGGGGAGCAACAGGAAAGCTATCTGGCAGAGATTAATAAACTGTTTGATTTTGCAGGGCTGTTCATTTCTGTTCTGTCAAAGTCATCGGAGCTGAGCCAGTCTTTGCAGGAGGCAAAATGCCCGGTGATCCAATTGAACCGGACATTTGACTTTCAGTCGGATCAGGTTATTCAGAATGATTATATGGTTGGGGTTATCGCAGCCAATCATCTGTTGGGACTTAATCATGAAAATCTTTGTATTCTTGCGGGTCCCATGTATGAAAGCATTTCATGCCAATTGCGCTGGGAAGGTTTTCAGCAGACGCTTCTCGGGCATGGAATAGAACTGGGCGAGGACAGAGTCATTGTGTGCCAGCAGAGTATGGAATCTGCAGAATATGCGACCAGAGAATTTTTCAACAGACTGAGAAAAGAGGGCAGCCCCATACCTACAGGAGTGTTTGTCTGCGGCAATAGTATGGTACTCGGACTTTTGAAGGTCTGTGCGGAATTCGGCATCAGAGTGCCGGAGGATCTTGCGATAGTGACAAATGACAATCCGACTATTATGAGCTTACCGGGAATTGACGTAACGACAATTAGTATTCCAATGGAAGATATGGTGAGGAATGCGGTGGATATTTTCAGAGGCAGGCTTGATGAACCGGACGGAAAGAAGAAAACCATTGTTTTGCAGCCGGAGATAATTGTCAGAAAATCCTCAGGAGTAAGAAGAGAAAGCTGAGTGTTTATACATTCGGCTTTTTGTTTAAGGAGAATGGGGCGGCGATAAGGAGGAAGGAAGTTGATATTGAGAAAGGATGCAGAAATAATAATTAAAGAAGCGCTGCGGGAGGTTTTGCCGGATGAAGCGGTGGCGCAGGCATTGAAGGATAAAGAGTTTGGAGATGGAGACCTGTATGTTGTCTCTGCAGGCAAAGCAGCCTGGCAGATGGCGAAGAAGGCCGCTGACATCCTGCAGGACAGGCTAAAGGCCGGCGTTTGTGTGACAAAATATGATCATGTAAAAGGAAAAATAGACCAGATAGAATGTTATGAAGCAGGACATCCGGTACCGGATGAAAATTCCTTCCGGGGAACGAGAGCGGCTCTGAAACTGGTGGAGAATCTGACGGAACGGGACACAGTGATTTTCCTGCTCTCCGGAGGTGGTTCCGCATTGTTTGAAAGCCCTCTGGTCTCAGGGGAGGAGCTTGCCGGCATCACAAAGCAGCTGCTTGCCTGTGGAGCGGACATTACGGAAATGAATACGGTTCGGAAACGGCTTTCGGCGGTAAAAGGAGGCAGGTTTGCAAAAATATGTGAACCGGCGAAGGTCTACAGTATTGTTTTGAGCGATGTCTTGGGCGATCCGCTGGATATGATTGCGTCTGGCCCGGCATATCCGGATACAAGTACTTCCAGGCAGGCCGTAGGAATTATTCAAAAATATAAACTGAAGCTGAGTAAGCAGGCCCAGGAGCTTATGCAGAAAGAAACGCCGAAAACACTGACAAATGTAGAAACTGTGATTACGGGCAGTGTCCGCAATCTGTGCCGGGCAGCGGCGGCAGCCAGTGAGCGTCTGGGGTACGAACCGATGATACTGACAGACCAGTTGTCCTGCGAGGCCAGGGAAGCGGGGGCATTTCTCGGAGCAATTGCAAAGAGCCATCAGAATACAGAGAAAAGCCTTGCTTTTATTGCCGGAGGAGAGACCGTTGTCCATTTAACCGGCGGTGGAAAGGGCGGACGTAATCAGGAGCTTGCTTTAGCAGCAGCAGAGCAAATATCCGGGCTGGAAGATACGGCAGTGTTCAGCGTAGGAAGCGATGGCACCGACGGACCTACGGATGCGGCAGGCGGATATTGTGACGGCAGGACAAAGCAGCAGCTAAGTGAAATGGGAGTTGAAATTTATCAGGTCCTGCAGGAAAATGATGCGTATCATGCGCTGGAAAAAACAAACGGCCTGATTATCACGGGGGCAACCGGGACGAACGTGAATGATGTATCTGTGCTGTTAATCAGGAGAGCGTGAGAAAAAATGCTCCTCAATATACCTTGCCACTCCGTCCTCCTCATTGCTGCGCGCACGGTCCTTTGCGGCGCTTAACACTTCGGGAATCGCATTTGCCACAGCGATGCCAAGGCCGCAGCCCCGGATCATTTCGAGATCATTCTGGTCGTCGCCGAAAACCGCTACCTCAGACATGGAAAGGCCAAGGTGCTCTGCCAGGGAGCGCAGAGCAGAAAGCTTTCCGGTATTTTCCAGAAGAAAGGTGTAGCGGTTTTCTCCGCGGTAGCGCAGCAGCTTGCAGTCAGCCTTTTGGGCGATGGCCTGTAACGGCGCTGGGTCAGTGGGTTCAGCCACGATTTTGTAGGCATTTTCCTGAAAACTATTATTGAAGTCTACGACTTCAAACTGGGAGTACGGTGCGGTCAGGTAGTCAACCTGTGAAAAGTTTCGGAAAACTCCATTTCTTGTAGAGACAGAAAGGCGGACGGAAGGGTCTGCCTTTTTCAGCTCCTGGATGAGAAATGTGGTTCTTTCCAAGCCCAGGGATGTACCGAACCAGAATTCTTGCCCGCGGTAGACCATGGTGCCGTCATTGGTGATGGCGTAGTCGGTCTGAAGCTTTTCCATAAAGGGTTTGGCGCCGAAGAAAAAGCGGGCGGTGGCGATGGAGGTCTGTATTCCAAAGGAACGACAGCGTGAAAACACCTCTGCAGTGTAGTCGGAAACAGTACGGTCGTTTCTCAGCGCAGTAAAGTCAAGGTCAGTGACGACAAGTTTAATATTACTCATATATTTCTCCGTTTCTCATGATGTCAGTGTGTAAAGTCCATGGATGCTGTCTTTGGTAATTCTGCATGCAAAACGCATGGAATGCTTTCAGTATACCGTGGAAAGATTTCCAGGGCAAGCTAAAAAACAGTCGAGTTTATTTTCGGGGTGTGTTACAATGGCTTTGATCAAATAACAAATGATAAGTAAGAAAATTTAAGCAATAAAATGTAAATAATAAAATGTAAAAATAAGATGAGGACGAAGTATTATGAAGACATTAGTTTTGGCTGAAAAGCCGTCAGTGGGCCGGGATATTGCCCGGGTACTTCACTGTCAGCAGAAATCAGACGGATATATCGAGGGAAAGGATTATGTTGTCACCTGGGGGCTGGGGCATCTTGTAGAGCTGCAGGACCCTGAGGGCTATGATAAAAAGTATAAGGAATGGAAGGCAGAGGATCTTCCGATCATGCCGGAAAAGCTGCTGACGGTGGTCATTGGACAGACCTCAAAGCAATACCGGAGGGTGCAGACGCTGCTGGGACGAAATGATGTGAAGGATGTGGTGATTGCTACAGACGCCGGACGGGAAGGAGAGCTTGTTGCCCGATGGATTTTGCAGAAAGCGGGCTGCCGCAAGCCCTGCCGCCGTCTCTGGATATCCTCTGTAACGGATAGGGCGATCCGGGAGGGATTTGCGAATCTGAAGGATGCAAAGGAATATGAAAATCTGTTCCGGGCGGCGGTTTCTAGGGCGGAGGCCGACTGGCTGGTGGGAATTAACGCGACAAGGGCGCTGACCTGTAAATACAATGCACAGCTCTCCTGCGGCCGGGTGCAGACGCCGACTTTGGCGATGATCGCAAAGCGGGAGGAGGAGATTCGGAGGTTTCAGCCGCAGACGTACTATACTCTGACGGCAGAGGCGCAGGTACGTTCATCCGGCGGCAGTACAGGAGCCGGAGTGAAATCGACGGGCGGCGCCTCCGGCGGTCCGGTGATCCGTTTTCAGTGGAGGGACGGCGCCTCCGGCAGCTACCGTACCTTTGCCAAAGATCGTGCCGATTCTGTAAAGCAGGCATTGCAGAACGGTACGCTGATCATCACAAGGGTAGAAAAGAAAAAGAAGAAAACGTACGCTCCGTTGCTTTATGATCTGACAGAGCTTCAGAGAGACGGCAGCAGGCGTTTTGGATATTCGGCAAAAGAGACGCTGAATATTATGCAGCGTCTGTATGAAAATCATAAGGTTTTGACGTATCCGAGAACGGATTCCAGGTATCTGACGTCGGATATTGTTCCAACCTTGAAGGAACGTATTGATTCCTGCGGAGTCGGCCCGTATAAGGCGATTGCCGCAAAGGTAAAAAATAAGAATTTTACAGGGAGCCTGCCCTTCGTAAATAATGCTAAGGTCTCTGATCATCACGCCATCATCCCCACGGAGGAGGTGCCTGAATTATCCCATATGACCATTGACGAGCGGCGGATTTATGATCTTGTGGTACGGCGTTTTCTTGCGGTGCTGTACCCGCCCTTTGAATATGAAGAGACGGTGCTGACTGCCGAATGTGCGGGTGAAAAAATCGAGCTGGCGGCCCGGGGAAAAACAGTTCTTTCTTCCGGGTGGAAGGATGCCTACGGTGAGATCACTGAAGACGGTGAGGAGCAGGAGGAGGATTTGCGGGAGCAGATACTTCCTGCTGTGGCACAGGGGCAAAGGCTGTCGGTCCGGTCTGTAACCTGCAAGGAGGGGAAAACAAAGCCGCCGGCACGTTTTCAGGAGGCCACGCTTTTGTCGGCAATGGAAAATCCGGTGCGGTACATGGAAAGCGGCGACCGCAGCCGGGCAAAGACGCTGACGGAGACCGGAGGTCTCGGGACAGTGGCAACAAGGGCAGATATTATTGATAAGCTTTTTGGAAGCTTTCTGATGGAAAAAAGAGGCCAGGAAATATATCTTACGGCGAAGGGGAGACAGCTCCTTCAGCTTGTGCCGGAGGATCTGAAAAAGCCGGAGATGACGGCGGACTGGGAGATGAAGCTGGCGCGTATTGCTTCCGGCGATATAAGACGGGATAAGTTCATGAAGGAAATCCGCAGCTATACGCTGGAGCTGCTGCAGGAGATTCAGACCCAGGAGGGAACGTACCGTCATGAAAATATGACGAATAAAAAGTGTCCGAATTGCGGGAAGCGGCTTTTGGCTGTCAATGGAAAAAATGCGAAGCTTTTGGTTTGTCAGGACCGGAACTGCGGATATCGGGAGACGGTATCCCGGACTTCCAATGCGCGCTGTCCTGTCTGCCACAAGCGGATGGAGATGTCGGGAAGCGGAGCGGATGCCACCTTTTTCTGTGCCTGCGGGTACCGGGAGCGCCTTGAAAAATTCAAGGAGCGGAGGAAAAAGGAGGGCGCCGGCGTGACAAAACGCGATGTGGCAGCCTATATGAAAAAGCAGCAAAAAGAAGCCGCCGAGCCGGTGAACAATGCATTTGCGGCAGCGCTGGCGGGGATACAGCTGGATGAAAAGAGAAAATAGCCAGTGTCCGGTCAGATGGAGCAGCGAGCATAAAGAAGGATAGCAGGAACAGAAGAGAAAAAAATAAAAGCGGCAGGAACAGGAGGAAGCACTATGGATAAAATGCCTCATATTCAATTAGATGCGGGAATCAAAGCGGTATCGGCCATTCTCCCCGGCGACCCGGCCAGGGTGGATGCGATTGCGGAATTTCTCACGGACGTCCGGGAGGAAGCATTCAGCCGGGAGTACAAAAGTATTACCGGAACGTATAAGGGTTCCCGGATTTTAGCGATTTCTACTGGGATGGGCGGTCCGTCGGCGGCAATCTGTGTGGAGGAGCTGGCGAATATTGGGATCAAAAATATTATCCGCATCGGGAGCTGCGGCGCACTTCAGCAAGAACTGTCCCTGGGACAGCTTGTCATCTGCGACCGGGCAGTATGTGATGACGGTACAAGTCAGACCTATCTCGATTATTTCCGTTATGCAAGCCTGGACTATTCTCTTGATGGCGCTGCCGGGACAAAGGCTGGCATTGCCGGGACCAGGGATGGCGCTGCCGGGGATATGGAGGCGATCTGTTTTTCCTGTGGAGATGACGCTTTGCGGCAATGCTGTGTGACAGCCGCGAAAGCGCTGCAAATTCCCTGGACGGTGGGGGCGACGAGATGCCATGACGCGCTGTACCTGCGGCAAAAGCCGAGGCTGGATGAGTTTTATTCGGGCAAAGGGATTCTGGCTTCCGATATGGAAACGGCCGCTATTTTTGCAGTCAGCGCTCTTAGAGGCATCCGGGCCGCAAGTATTCTGAATGTGGTCGTGGAATGGAAAAGGAATATTGGAGAGGGAATCTCTTCTTATAAGGATGGAGAGGCGGCAACCGCAGACGGAGAGAAAAATGAGATATTGACAGCGCTTGAGGCATTGCGTCTGGCGGTGCTGTAAATCTGCTTTTCGATCTGTTTTTGAAAAAATTTGCGTCAGGAATAAAGAAAAGATTTGCGCAGAAGATAAGAAAATAAAGGTACAAAAAGAATCTGTATGGAGGAATTGAAGCAGTGAAGCGAAAGGATCTTCTTCTTGTGATTGATATGCAGAATGTTTACAGGCCGGGGGAGGAATGGCAGTGTCCCTCCATGCTCAGGGCGGCAGAGAACATCCGGGGGCTGCTGGAGACCGGGATCATAGAGCAGACGGTGTTTACCCGTTTTACGGCGCCGGAGCATCCGGCGGGAGCCTGGAGGCAGTACAATGAGGAGTATGCGGAAATCAATGGCAATCGTTATCTGAATGAAATAATAAAGGAACTGCAGCCGTACACCTCAAAATATCCGGTATATGATAAGAATGTGTACTCCTCGTTTAAGATTCCAGAGCTTGTACAGCTTGCTTCCCGGGCAGAGCACATTCTTCTTGGCGGCGTTGTCGCAGAGTGCTGTGTTCTAGCAACCCTGATGGAGGCAATCGACCTCGGGTGCAAAGTAATCTATCTGACGGATTGCATTTCCGGGCAGACGGAGCAGAATGAGCAAAGCATCCGCAAGATCGCGGAAAGCTTTTCGCCGATGCATACGCTGGTCATGGACAGCAAACAGTATATCCGCTACGGCGGAGCGCATATGACAGAATAAGCTAAAAACGGCGCTGTGTCAGCCCTATATTTCCAGAACATCCCGGTGATTCGTTCTTTTCTGGAAGGCTGGGATTGACACAGCGCTGTTCTTATGAGAAATGTGTTTTGACCCGATTTTGTCTGGCAGTTTTTGATCAGTTCAGCTTAATGTTCAGATAATTCCTGCCGGAAAGCGTGCGGTTTGTACAAAGTAGCAGGATTAAAATGGCGCAGCCGATCAGGAAGCCGATCCAGCCGAAGGCGGCGGTAAGGATCAGAAGCATGATCCGCATGAATTTGACTGCGTAGCCGAGCTCAAAATTGGGCTGTGTATAGTTGGCGATGGCTACGAAGGCCATGTATAGCATGACCTCGGAATTGAACCAGCCGGAATTGACAGAAAATTCTCCCAGGACAAGGCCGGCAAAGACACTGAAGGGAGTACTCAGCATATTCGGGGTATTCAGCGCCGCCAGCCTTAGCCCGTCGATGGCAAGCTCCAGAATCAAGAGCTGGTAGACCAGAGGAATATTGACAATATCCTTTACGGCTATGAAGTCCAGGGCCGGAGGGATCCACTGCGGGTAATCCATCAGCAGAAGGAATACCGGAGTCATGAATACGGTCAGAAAAAGAATGATGATCCGGGACAGCTTCAGATACAGGGAGGTCCATGCCGGAAAATAATAGTCGTTTGCCTCCTCGATCATGTCCAGAATGGAGGTGGGCAGAATCATGGCCGCCGGGGAATTGTCGACGAGGATTGCCACCTTTCCTTCCATGATGCAGGCCGCCGCTGTGTCAGGCCGTTCTGAAAATTTGAATTTCGGAAACGGATTGTACCACCTGGAGCCGATCAGAGCCTCGGCAAGGCTTTGCTGGTTCATGCACAGGTCTGTCGTGTTGACGGCCTGTATTTTTTTGCGGACATTTGCAAGCAGGTCTGGATTGACAAGATTTTTCATGTAGCAAAGTACCACGTCTGAGCGGGAGGAGCTTCCCACCTCCAGCATTTCCATGACAAGGTTTGGATCGCGGATCCGCCTTCGGATGAGGGCCGTATCGAAGACCACTGTCTCCACAAAGCCGTCCTTTGAGCCCCGCAGGGATTTGTCCTTTTCCGGCTCCTCCACGCCGCGTACCGGATAGGTCCGGCAGTCGATGGCGATTCCCGCCTCATATCCGTCAATAAAAAGAACGAGGATACCGGACAGTACGTTTCGGATGATCTGGTCGAAGTCGCCGTAAATGTCAACCTCAGTATAGGGAATACATTCCTGGGAGAAGCCCGTGGCGTCCTGGGGCATTTCCGTATCCTGTATTTTCAGCAAAGTGTCCATGATCTTGAGCATGGATTCGTCCTTCAGCATTCCGTCGAGAAAGTAAAGGGAAGCGTCTCTGCCGCCGATTTTAATATCCCGCTGAATCAGATCAAAGCTGTCCTGAATCGGCAGAAGCTGAGTCATAGCATCCCGGTTTTGACTGATTTCCTTATACGCCTTCTGTGTTTCTGGCATGTTTAGTCCTCCATTAAATTGTTCATATATTAAAGAATCCCCTGTTTTATTTAATTTATTCCCGGGATAGAACAAAAGTATACTTTGGACACTCCCACGCAAAAAAATCCGAATACATCGGAAGATCGGTGTATTCGGATTCGATATATTGTCTGTCTGCTGATGCTATGGCGTTATGACTCTCCATTTGCAACCACCGGTGTTGGACGTCTGGAATCAAACACCTGTGAGGCGAGAAACATATTGTCAAGAACCGTTGTACCGCCCTGGCTGGATTTGTAAAGAAGGTAGCCGTCCAGGTCGATACGCCCCTGTCGCACGTAATCGCTGGTAATCTGTACCCAATAGGGCTGGGAGCTGTCTACGTTGCAGAAGAAATTGTAGCCGGCGCTCTTGAAATATGCATATTTTTCGTTGTCGCTGCTGTATCCCTGCCAGTCGCCAATGTCATTACCGTGGGCAAAGATAATGGTATCCACCGGTCCGACAATGTTCTGAACATTGTTAACCCACTTTTCGTTGTCGATACGCAGTTCATCGACTGTTTTTCCGGTGACGCTTAAGTGTCCCCAGGTATGGCTTGCAAATTCCCATCCGTCTTCTTTGAGGGCATTTGCAATCGTTATCGCTTCGTCAATCTCGGTCTGACGGTTGAAATCCGGGTGTTCCTCCAGCCACTTGCTCTGATCGGCCAGGAGATTCTGACGAGTCTCATAGTCGGAATCGGTGCGGTAACCGAAAACGCCGTTGTAGCCTGTTAAGGCAATCAGGCCCCGGGCTCCTTTATAGGCGCCGTCGGGATGCTCCTTCAGGAAGGTGTTGAGACGCGGCACAACATCGAAATCTCCGACCTGCTCAGTACCGTCGGCCGTGACATAATGACATTTTACATCGCCGTTTTCATCCAGAATGAGCTTGTCAGGAAAACCGGCAGGCTCGTAGGAATGGTAATAGCTCAGATCATCCACGGAGAGTACCACTGCTTTTTTGCCCGGCGGAAGCAGCAGGTTCGTATTTGGAGTGAATGAGACATTGCCATTTTCATCGGTGGATTCTACCACGAGATCCCGGAGACGCACGAAGACGTATCCGTTGTCATACATGGTCTGGGTGATCTTGTCAAATTCTTCAATGGTAGTCATCCAGGCGTTCATACCGTCAACGGCTCCCTGGCCGAGGACAGAAACGTTAAATGCACGGTCCGTATCATTTAAAAGTGAGTGATAAAAAATATGAGGTACGGTGTTGACGTCTACGGCCACGCAGGAGGCCTTTGTCGCCTCAAAATCACTGATGGCGGCAGTGATTTCAGGATCTGCTTCGTAGGATGGCACTGTCTTCAGAAGCTCGATGGCTCCGTCGTAGTCATAACCCATCGCCATGAGTCTGGCTTGCTCCAAAACAGAGCTGTCTGCAGCCACTGGAGCAGCCGGAGCCGAAGTTTCCGCTTCGGATTCGGTCACTGGCTCTGCGGCAGGCGTTTCTGTCTGGATTGGTGCGTTTGTCTCTGTCTGGCTGCCCGTCTGCGTGTTATTGACGGAAGAAGAGCCAGCCTGCGGTGAATCATTGCGGCTCAAAAAGGTTTTTGAGCCGATAAATACCGCTGCGCCGATGATGAGCACGAAAACGATCAGGAAAACGGCCCGTTGGATAGCCACCTGACGTTTTCTCTTCTGACGCCGGATACGGCGGCGTTCTTCAGCGCTGTCGTAATCGAAGTCCTGATTGAAATTGTCGTTCATTTGTATGCTTTCCCCCTATAACATGAAATTCTATTTATACAAGGACAGTCTAGCACAGATACAAAAAAGAGGCAAATAATTTGTAAAACAGTTTGCTTATTTCACAAAAATAGCTGCGCCGGGGATGCTGCAAATCGCTGTGTTATCAGCCGGCATCTGGTTGACAGAGATTTTCAGATTCGATAAAATATGCATAATACAGCTCCGACAGACGGCAATAAGAATATGCATAATACGGCTTCAAACAGAATAAAAGAAAGAGAAGAAGCGGGAAAAAGAGTCCATAAAATGAAATCTACATTAAAGGAGTTGCTCCTCACCGGGCTTGAGCCGGTGGGTTCTACTATGTATGTGTGGGGCGGCGGATGGAATGAAGCAGACACGGGAGCCGGAGCGGACGCGCGGCGGATTGGAGTCAGCCCGGAATGGAAAAGATTTTTTCAAAAGCAGAACAGTGGGTATGATTACAGAAAGACCTGCTATCAGATTTCGAAGGGCCTGGATTGCTCCGGGTATATCGGATGGTGCATTTACAATATCAGGAACACGGAGGACGGGAAAGACGGATACGTGATGCCGGCGGAAAAAATGGCCGCGGATTTTGCTGCCAGGGGCTGGGGAACGTATACGGCCCGGGATGAGGTGAAAAATCACAGAGCCGGCGATATTATGAGCGCGCCGGGACACGTTTGGATGGCGGTGGGAGCGTGCTGTGACGGAAGCGTCGTATTGCTGCATTCCAGTCCGCCGGGAGTTCAGCTGGCCGGAACGCCGGACAGAAGCGGGAGAGCCTGCAGCCGGGCCGTAAAGCTTGCAGAATATTATATGAAGAAATATTTCCCCAAATGGCATGAAAAGTACCCGAGCTGTGCAAAGGGAAACGCATATCTGACGGATTACGCCCGGATGCGGTGGGATATTTCGGGGAATGCGGTTATGACCGATCCGGAAAAATACAGAGATAAAACGGCGGATCAGATTTTAAAGGATCTGTTTTCAGCAAGAGAGACAGGAGATGGAGGATATGGAACAGAAGGCTTTAGATGCGATAAAAGATGCAGAAATGATTTTGGTGGGAATCGGTGAGGAATTTTCTCCGGTCTGGGTGAATCCAGAAGCAGAAGACAGGGGCGAAAGCTCATCTTCAGAACAAGAGAAGGAAACGGTAACAGACAAACATGGAGCTTCATTCCAGGAGGAGTGTCTCAAAAGCCGGTTTTATGAGTCGATCCCGGAGGAGCACGAGGTGATTGCCGCATATAACAGACTGCGGGAGTTGATCGGGGCAAAACCGTATTTTGCGGTGACGATGAATACGGACGATCTGATTTACCGCTCTTCCCTGGAAAGGGATCTGGTCGTGGCGCCCTGCGGGAGTATGGGAAGGCTGCAGTGCGGTGAGCATATCGTTCCGGCGGGGGAGATCAGGGACGCCGTACTGAAGACGCAGGATGAGAGCCTGGCTGTCTGCCCGGAATGCGGGAGGCCGCTGCAGTTCCATACGGTGGCGCACTCCGGCTACATGGAGGAGGGCTACCTTCCTCAGTGGGAGAAATATACGAAATGGCTGCAGTGTACGCTGAACCGCAGGCTCTGTATTCTGGAGCTGGGGGTTGGCTTCCAGTATCCCCAGGTGATCCGCTTTCCCTTTGAGAAGACAGCATTTTTTAATCAGAAGGCCGTACTGATCCGAGTTAACAGTAAATTCCCCCAGCTGGCCCAGGAACTGGCAGGAAAAGGGATCAGCATAAGAGAAAACCCGATTCATTTTCTGACTGAGTGTTAAAAGTGGTAACTATTCAGCCATCCAGTCCGCAGCCCGCCTTTTTCAAAGGCTTTTCGCTGCTA
>JAUNGD010000110.1 GCA_030524705.1 Lachnospiraceae bacterium
CGGCTGGCTTTCGCCCTGCTGTATCTCCTGGGACGTCTCACCTGCTCCGGCCTCCGGCTGGCTTTCACCCTGCTGTGTTTCCTGGGATGTCTCATCTTCACCAGCTTCCGGTCGTTCTTCATTCTGCGGCATCTCCTGAACCTTTTCTTTCAGCACCCGCCATGCATCAACATTTTCAACCCTTTGCTGCTGTTTTTCGGACAAAAGGTCATATGAATCCTGTATCTTCTCCAACGCCCCGGAAAGCTCAGAGCTATCCGCAGCAGTCTCCCGGACAGTCTCCTGAATCAGCATCTCCACATACACAAGCTGGTACTCCTCCAGCTTCTGGCTGAATACTTCCAACTTTGCCGCTTCTTCTTCACCTAAAGCCGCTCTGACCTCATCCTTCACCACATATTCACGTACCTCTGCGGATGATCCGTCTTCATTCACCACAGAAGAAACCTTTTCCTCTGCCAGGTTCTTCCGATAATACGTGACGGCATCCTCCACCGCACTGCCAATCTCATCTGTCCTGAGTTCATCACCATATGACCGGAACAGTGAATCAATTACCAGTACAAGCTGCTCATACCTGACCACACTGTCCACAATCGTCAGCTCCTGATCCGTATGATCAGACGAAGCTGTCATTTCCTGTACATCTTCAATCTGGATTCCTCCCAGGCCGGCTTCGCCTCCCACATTCTCTCCAGCTCCGGAAGCGCCTGAATCCCCGCTGCCGCCCGGTGTTCCTGAACCCGCTGTTCCTGCGGTATTGTCAGTACCTGCATTCCCCGGTATATCATCCGCCTGTTCTGTATTGCCTGTATTATTCTGGCTGAAATCTCCCGACGGCTCGTCAATCACAGTATCTTCCTGTGAGACTGCCGTCATCGTACGGTCGTGTCCCTCAAGAGACGCCGTAGCCGTTGTCTTTTTCAGCTTTTCCAGATCTTTCTCAAGCTTCGTCATCGTCAGTTCCTGCGTCTGCAGGGATATCCGGCCCATCTCAAGTTCCAGTTCCTGTAATGTCATATCATAGGAAAACAACGGATCTCCTTCTCTGACCTCATCACCGGCCTTCACGTAAACCTTATCAATACTGTATTCTTCGTTCAACTGTACAGTCTGCGCCACCTGAGACGTGACACTGCCGAAAATGGATTCGGACATACCGCCCCAGTATCCTGTATTCACATTGGAAACCGGCACAACCTCCACAGGGCTTTTATTTCCCTGAAGCGCATAATACGCTCCATATCCGGCCCCTGCCACCAAAGCCGCCGATACCACTACACTGATCACTGCTGTTTTCAGTTTCACCTGGCTTCCTCCCCTTTCTGTTCTGAAAGTTCACC
Organism: Lachnospiraceae bacterium; assembly: GCA_030524705.1. Lineage (GTDB taxonomy): Bacteria > Bacillota > Clostridia > Lachnospirales > Lachnospiraceae > Choladousia. The sequence goes on from JAUNGD010000110.1 coordinate 1,344, forward strand.
GTCAAATATCGTAACCACCCGTTTCGCATAACCGGCGATCGTACTGTCATGCGTGATCATAATAACTGTAACGCCTTCATCATTCAGCTTCTGAAACAGCTCCATGACCTGCTTGCTGGACTTGGAATCCAAAGCTCCCGTCGGTTCATCCGCCAACAGAATATCAGGCTTGTTCACCATCGCCCGGGCGATTGCCACTCTCTGTTTCTGACCGCCTGAAAGCTGTGTCGGGTTGAAGTTCACGCGGTCTTCCAACCCTACACGGATCAGTGCCTCTCTTGCCCTTTCCCTGCGTGTCCGCTTGCGGATGCCCGCATAGATCAGGGGCAAAGCAACATTATCCAGCGCTGACATGCGCGGAAGAAGCTGAAAATTCTGGAATACGAACCCAATATTGTGCAGACGTACTCCTGCCAGCTGTTTATCATTCAGAGTAAGAACATCCTGACCCGCCAGCTCATATGCACCGGAAGTCGGCCGGTCGAGGCAGCCGACAATATTCATCAGCGTCGACTTACCGGAACCGGAAGGTCCCATAATCGCCACATATTCCCCTCTGTCAACATGAAGGCTGACATCCTTCAAAACCGGGACGGTCATTTTGCCCTGGATATAATCTTTATAAATATGATCAAGTTTCAGGATCACAGAAAACCCTCCCCTGCATTAATTTTCTTCATCCGCATCGTAAATCTCTTCTCCATCCGGGCCCATCATATCTTCCGGCATATCCTCATTCAGGCCAAACATCCCGGCTCCGGGATCTGATATATCTTCACCAAAAGAGACATCCTCTTCCATGCCCATTTCTTCATCGTTCCCCATGCCGTCCATGCCTTCCCAGGCGGCCGGATCATCGCCCATGTCCATAGCATTCTGGCCATCTGAAAAATCGTTGTAGATGACCGGTACGCCTTCTTCCACCATCTCTGTCGGATAGGCAATGTAATCCTCTGCTCCCAGTCCATCGGTCACCTCATATTTCATCAGCTCTTCATCATATTCTCCAAGAGTAATCTCATGTTTTTCAATAACATTGGAAGCGTTCGCCATCCATACGTATGCCTTGCCATCCTCCTGCATGATATAGTAATCCTCCAGCCACAGACCATCCTTCTTGTCATTCTGTCCTTCATCCGGCTCCATATATACATGCTGTCCCAGGATCAATCCTTCCGAATTTTCCAGATCTACGTAAAATGCATAATTGGAGGAACCTGAATCCGAAGACATGCCACTGTAATAATACATATTGTCAGAATTTTCTTCCTCTTTATTATCTGTATTCACCTCTGAAACTACGCCCTTCCAGGTCAGAGAGCTGTCCACCCGGGAATATACGATCATCTCTGTACCAACATCGATCTGCCCCAGATTCTGCTCATTGATCTTGCCCTTTACCCTGAAATCCCCGGCCGCAAGAATCGTTATATATACATTTTCGTTCCCTGAACTGCCGTAACCATAAGAATAAGCATCAGAACTGGAAGAATCTGAAATTTTCTGGACAATGCCAGCCATCTCTGCAGTCACTGTGGCATTGGCAATCGACTGGCGCAGCTTTTCCATCTCCAGCTTCTTAGATTTAATCTCATACTCACTTTTTTTAATGTCATTTTGTGCGGACAGGATACCCGACGTAGCCATAAGCTGATCGTCTGAGTTGGTGGCATTCGCCTTGTCCTTCTCATAGGATTTAATTGACTTTTCTGCTACCTCTATATCCCCTTCAGCCTTTTCGATATCAATTTCCGCCTGTGCCAGCTTGTCTTCGTCATCCTGTGTATCATAGACAAACAGCCTCTGTCCTTCCTTCACCTCGTCGCCCTCTTTGACAAAGCATTCTTTAACGGTGCGGTCGTTCTCCAGCTTCACCTCAAGAGTCGCCTGGGGCTTTATCTCTCCTCCAAAACGGTTGACCAGTCCGTTGCCGCTTCCAAATCCGGTAATCGCAGATATCTGGTCTACATACACGGCATTTTCCGCATCGGAAGAAACCCGCTCTGTCTCACCTGTATTTTCAAAAAAGTGGTGATACACGCCGTATCCCCCTGCTCCCAGGAGGCCAAGAATCAATACGGTAACTAAAGCTTTTTTCATCACTATACTTCCCTTCGAACAGAATAATTTACTTTACCAATATACCACATCTTAATTTAAAAGAAAGTGATTTTTTCTTAATACTTAATGAAGACACGAATTTTTCACAATTCACTCTGACGCAAAACGGGGCCGGCTTTGCATAAAAAGCCGAAGCCCTGCGGATTTCCTGCACAATAAAAAAACAAGATGCCGCCGGCATCCTGTTTTTATACATTTTATTTTATTACAGCAGCGGGTACTTGTCCGTCAGGGACTTCACCAGCGTTTTCGCCTTTTCCTCGCAGCCCGGCTCATTCTTCAGCATAGCTGCAATCGCCTCGGCAATGACATCCATATCCTCGGTGTTCATTCCCCTGGAGGTAACTGCCGGCGTACCAAGTCTTACTCCGCTGGTCACAAATGCAGACTGCGGATCGTTCGGGATCGTGTTCTTGTTGCAGGTAATATTTACGCTGTCCAGCAGCTTCTCCACTTCCTTACCAGTCCTTCCGACACTCGTAAGGTCTACCAGCATCAGATGATTGTCCGTACCGCCGGATACGATCTTGATGCCGCGGTTCATCAGGCCGCTGCAGAGAGCCTTTGCATTCTTCGCCACATTCTCCTGATACTCTTTGTATTCCGGCTGAAGCGCTTCCTTGAAGCATACGGCCTTCGCCGCGATCACATGCATCAGCGGTCCGCCCTGCGTACCCGGGAAAATTGCCTTGTTGAAGTTTGCCTCCTTTGCAAATTCTGCGCTGGAGAGGATCAGTCCGCCTCTCGGTCCCCGCAGAGTCTTATGCGTGGTGGTCGTTGTCACGTGTGCATACGGAACCGGGCTCGGATGAACACCCGCAGCTACCAGACCTGCAATATGAGCCATATCCACCATCAAATATGCGCCGACCTCATCCGCAATCTCACGAAACCTTTTGAAATCAATGACTCTGGCGTATGCACTTGCCCCCGCCACGATCAGCTTCGGACGGCACTCCAGCGCAATTTCGCGCACCTTATCGTAATCAATGAAACCTTCGTCATTCACACCGTACGGAACGACATGAAAATATGCTCCTGAAAGATTTGCAGGGCTTCCGTGGGTCAGATGTCCGCCGTGAGCCAGATTCATCCCCATCACCGTATCACCCGGCTTCAAAAGTGCAAAGAACACAGCCATGTTTGCCTGTGCGCCGGAGTGCGGCTGAACATTCGCATAGGTGCAGCCAAACAGCTCCATCGCCCGGTTTCTGGCAAGCTCCTCCACTACGTCGACACATTCACATCCGCCGTAATACCGTTTTCCCGGATAACCTTCTGCATATTTATTTGTAAGCGGGCTGCCCATTGCTGCCATCACAGCCTTTGATACCCAGTTTTCAGATGCGATCAACTCAATATGGCTGTTCTGTCTCTCCTGCTCAGCCACGATCGCGTCAGCAATTTCAGAATCTACGCGCCGAACTTCATCAAGTGAATACATTGTTTCATCCTCCTGTTATACCTGTTATTCTCTACTTCTCATTGCGTACCTCAAACATAATACTTCGCTTCCTCTGAAAAGTCAAGGCTTTGTTCGCCGTATTTTTTCAAATGTCCGTGTATGGCGCACTCGGCAACTATTCTCTGCTATCCCTTTTCTCCTTATTATAAAAGCTGTTTCACATAATCCAAAAATTCCCGGGCCACCAGGGGAAGCTGTCTGTTTTTATTCCAGATCAGAACGTAGGAAGCCGTCACCTCGGGATCTACGATTTTTTTGATACAGATATTCCGCCGCTCCGACATTTCCCCCGCCGCAGCCGGATAAAGCGTGATCCCCACCCCCTGCTCCGTCAGCTCATACGCATTCATCATATGCGCGATCCTGCAGCGCACAACGGGCTGGGTGCCGGACATCTCAAACCACCGGCTGATCTCCTGCAGCCTGGATTTCCGGGACGGAATGATCAGATCGTAGGGCGCCAGCTTTTTCAGCTCGATGCTGCTTCCCGGCTCCTGCGCCAGGGGATGCTGCGCCGGAATCATGGCGATCCAGGGTTCCTTATATACATGAAGCGCGTTCATTCCCTCCGCATTGTAGGGCTCCATGATAATAGCCAGATCGCACAGATCCTGCGTCACACGGTACGCCACATCATCGGAATTGCCGTTCCAGAGATTGTACTGCACATGGGGATACATTTTGTTGAATCCCGCTATCCATTCAGAAAACAGCCGCGGGGCCCGGCCCTCGACGGTGGCCAGATACAGAGTCCCCTGCAGCCCTTTGTTCATTTTTCGAATGTCCTCGGTGGATTTCTCCACCAGATCCAGCACCTGAACCGCATACTGCTGAAAACGCATTCCTTCCTCGGTGAGCTGCAGCCCGTGGGGCTTTCGGATAAACAGCTTCACCCCCAGCTCCTTTTCCAGATCCTGGATCTGACGGCTGAGGGGCGGCTGTGCAATACAGAGTTTCGCCGCGGCCTGGGTGAAATTCAATTCGTTGGCCACCGCAAGAAAATAGCGGATATGTCTTAGTTCCATGGGCTCCTCCATTGTTTTTCCTGAAAAACAGCCCGCCGTCCGTACAACAGCGCGGTCCTGCAGAGCTGTAAAAAGGAGACTGCCCGCAGGCAATCTCCTCTGCTTTTCATCATTTTCTGCCTTTTATTTTCCTGCGGATTTAAGCGTCGGGATTTCCAATTCACCCAATTTATAAGTCTGCCTTAGCCTGTATAACCTCACTTTACTGCCATATTCAATGCTTTCTGATTTCATAAATCTACTTAAGCCTTTGCCAGCCTTGTTCCGGTTGGCTTAACTTTTGGCTTAAATGGCTTAAAGTGCCGGGGACGCGATATTTTGCTGTGGACTTTTCTTAAAATACAAATCCAGCCCCGCAAATTCGTCTTTTTCAATTCTTTCGTAACATCGGCATAGATATTCAACGTGGTTGAAATGTCGGCGTGTCCCAACGCATCCTGAATAACCTTAATATTAACTCCGGCTTCACACATCCGGGTTGTGAATGTATGCCGCAGAGAGTGACAGCTAAAGTGCGGCAGTAACACTGGCTCTGCTTCTTCCCGCAAAAGCACTTCATCGTTGCAATCCCGGATAATGCGGCGGATCGCTTTGTTCAAGGTTCCCTGATGCTGTGTAGCTCCGAAACGATTCACAAAGATAAAATCCGTATAGCCGTCAATCGTTACCTCACAATGAATATCGTTTGCTTCCTGATACTCTCGTTCTTGGATAAATGCCTCCCGCACAAAATCCAGCATCGGTACCTGACGTGTGCCAGCTTTTGTTTTGGTAGTATTCACATTGAAATAGCACCCCTTTTTCCCCTCGGTTTCCCGGTGGTCATAATAGACAAGCGTATGGTTTACATCCACTAGCCCCTCTTCCAAATCAATATCACACCAACGGAGTCCGGTCACTTCTCCTACTCGCAGCCCAGTTCCTATCATCACCGCAATAATTGGATACCAATGATTATAGGTGTGATTCTTTTGAAGAAAATCCAGAAGAAGTTCCTGCTCTGGTTTCGTCAGTCCTCTGCGCTTTTCTGTCTTGAAAATGTGAGATTGCTTCAACTCTTTCAGCACGTTGTCAGAGGGATTGACACGAAGATACGCATCATCCACCGCCATATCCAATACCTGATGCAGAACGGTATGCACACTGTCAATCGTGGATGCCTGTAACCCCCGTTCATCAGCCAGCGTATTATAAAACCGCTTCACATCCGATTTCTTTAGAGAAGATACTCTCGTCTTTCCAAAATCAGGACGCACAAACATGTTATACATATACTGGTAATTTTGAAACGTATTATCTTTCAATCCACGCTTCAACTGCCGCCACATATCAAATACATCATTGACCGTCACATAACGGGCTTCTGCCTTAATGCCATCACATTTGTCTTTCTGGATTTCTTCTTCTTTTTCTCGAAGCAATTCCAAAGTTTTAGCATAAACCCTACGTCGTGTTCCACTCTTGTCAGTCCAGCGGTATTCATAGGTTCCATTGGGACGCTGTCCCTCTCCTGTCCGAAGAACGATTCTGTCTTTGTCTTTTCTTTTGGTAGTCTGTCCTTTTCCTGCCATTTTAGGCTCCTTTCTGCTCAAAACAGGAAAAGGCGATACTCTGATTTATATTGTATCAGAGTACCGCCCTTTTGTGAAGTACCGTTTTTGCTATAAAAGTACTGTGTTACTGTCAAGTAAACATTGGCAAATTTTTTCATACACGATTTATCATACGCCT
>JAUNGD010000024.1 GCA_030524705.1 Lachnospiraceae bacterium
GAAGAGGTTTCGGCCTCTTCCTTTTATTTTTGCCAATGATAATTATACTCTAAGTGACGGAATAGCAGGGCTGCTGCCTATCAAATTCTTGTGTGTTACTTTATCGCACATGAGCATTGGTGCAGGGGCAAGAAGCGGTAAAAAGGAGCGGCAGCACTTTTGGCCGCCACCCCCTACTGCTGGTTTTGCCAGAGCGTTTCACATTTTCTTCCGTGTCAAAAAAACTCCGACTATTGCCGCTATGAGGACGATTGGTGCTGATCTGATAAACAACCACTCAAATGCGTGAAAACCAACTCCGAGAACTGCGGTTTCAGGATTACTATAATCCCAGCCCAAATAAGGACTTTCTAATATAAACAGGGCTGCAAAAATTGCTGCTATGGCTGCGCACAATGAGATAAGAAGCCAATGCAAAAATCTTTTTCTTGTGGTTTTTCTTTGTGCAAGCTGCAGGTTTATTACCTCCAGTTTTGCGGAAATAGACTTTAAGTCATCAGCTTCCGGCTCAATGACGGTTTCTCCAAGCAACGTGCTCACAGGTGTTTCAAGAGCTTCCGATATGGAGATCAACATATCAGAATCGGGAACGGACAATCCTTGCTCCCATTTAGATACCGTTTGTCGTACCACATTCAGCTTGACGGCAAGCTCTTGCTGCGAAAGTCCTTTTGATTTTCTGATTGCTTTTATATTTTCGTTGAGCATTGGGGGCGCCTCCTTTCTTTCAGTTGTTGTCATTATTGTAAGCGGAGCTGCCCGTTGCTGCAAGCAACGCATTTTAACATTCAAGTCAAACGACAATTTTCCTGCCATTGTGGAGTAGCAGAGCTGCAAAAATTGCTGCTGTGACTGGGTACAGTACATTGTATTCTGGTGTTTCATATGTTATAATTAAATTGTTCAAATGTTATATCACAACTCAAAGGGGGCAACCGTGAAAAGCTCTGAAATTATCAAGGAAATTCGTTCCTATCTAAATTTGAGCCAGAGGGAGTTAGCTGAGGTATTAGGCGTAAGCTTTGCAACGGTCAACCGCTGGGAAAGGGGACGCTGCGAGCCGTCGCAAATTGCAGTAAACGCAATCAAAAATTTATGTGCTAACAGTGAAATTGATTTTTCTCAATTTGAAGGAAACCATATTATTAGAACTAATGAAATCGTAACTCTTTATCATGGATCAAAATCAGGAATACATGGTGCCATTGCCCCTATAAGCCGGGAGCGCTGCGATTTTGGAAAAGGATTTTACATGGGAACTGATCGGACTCAGCCTCTTACTTTAATTTGCAATTTTCCTGATGCCAGAATATATACGTTAAGTGTCAATCTATCAGAGCTCAAAATTCTTAATGTAGAAGTGGGATTAGACTGGGCATTGTTAGTCGCATACAATCGAGGCAAAATGGAATCTGTAAAACATTCAACTATCTATAATCGTTTTGCAAATTTAAGCAAAGACTGTGACATGATTATTGGCTATATTGCTAATGATAGAATGTTCGTTGTCCTGGATCGTTTTTTCAATGGAGAAATTACTGATATAGCACTTGTTCACAGCCTTTCGGCATTGAAACTCGGTAAACAATACGTAGCTTTAACAGAAAAGGCCTGCGAAAAAATAGAAATTCTTGATGAACAAGCACTCACCGATCATGATCGGAACAAGCTGAAACAAGAAAGTGAGGCCAACCGTTCTAAAGGCGTTGCAATGGCAGATGAAATTTGCCGGAAATATCGTCGTGACGGTCGGTTCTTTGATGAAATATTAAAGGCAGGTGAATAAAATGGAGAATTTCACACTTGAGAAGCGTCAACTTTGCGATATACAAGGCCGGTTATTTGAACTTGCTTTGAAAACCGAATTAGATTGTCCATCGTTTATAGAATCTTTTATGAACAGTAAAACCGCTGCCGCCCTTGATGACGTATATGATCGCTTACAATGGGCGGGAGAGGAATATATTCTTGATGAATTAAACGATGAAGTGAAAGGGCTCAAAAAGGCTGGCACAGTTTATTCTTCAGAAATAATGTACTGGATAGGGTATACCTATCGCTATTGGCATTACTACACAGGTGAATATAGTCATGAAATATATAAAATGGCTGATGCTAAAACAATGAGTGAATGTTGGCTTGGTTTCCATACTTTTGATGTTGAAATGGCCGTTGATGATTTGAAAGAAATTTATAAGCAAAAATGTAAGAAAAGGAATCCTTTATGAGCAATTCTATAAAAGATGCTCTTGAAAATCTATAATTACCATCAGGATTCACTTTTCCGCATTTTGCTGTAGATCGTACACGCTTGGTATCCCGTACCGCAGCGTACTGGGCATCTCGTCTTCATAATCAAACACAAATCGTTCATACGCATTGATGACATGTGTATCCATGTATCTGTCATACCGTTTATATGCACGGCCATAGGACAAATGCACGTGGCCGTGCAGAAAATATTTCGGCTTGTATTTTTCCATCAGCCGGATAAACTCTTTAAATCCCTGATGCGGAAGATCGCGGCCGTCATTGAGCTGATATGCCGGGGCGTGGGTGACGAGAATGTCAAAGCCCCGGTGCCGGAGAAGCTGGAACCAGAGCTTTGTAACTCTCCGGCGCATTTCCAGCTCCGTATATTGATGATCTCCCGGGCGGTAGCGCATGGAACCGCCCAGCCCCAGGATGCGAACTCCTTCATGGACGTAGATGGTATCGTCGATGCAGATGCAGCCCTCGGGAGGCACCGTTTCGTATTTTTCATCATGGTTGCCGTGTACATATAAAACGGGTATGGAGGTCAGGGTGGTCAAAAAAGAGAGATAATGAGGATTCAGGTCTCCGCAGGAAATGATCAGGTCAATTCCTTCCATCTTCTTTCTGTCAAAATGATCCCATAAATAAGAGGATTCCTCATCCGCAATCGCCATGATTCGCATATCAGTCTAAAACCTTTCGTCTTTAATCGTTCTTAACGCTTGCAAGTCCCTGCTGTGAAAGTACAGGCTTTGCGTGTTCTGTAAGCTGCGTAGCCTGCGGAATAGAGCCGAAGATATTTTCGGCAAGCCAGTCCATGGTCATGATTTCCTCCGGGGAGAGGGTGTGCTCCGGGTCTCCCTTAATAATTCCGGTCTGAGAATAAATAATACCGGAAAACGGATTGAATTCACCTGCGCTGATGGTATGCTTCAGCAGGTCGACGAGACGCTTCGTGCCGATGGGCAGGTTCTGTGAGCAGACGACGTCCACCACTCCGGCAGACATGCCCCACCAGTAGTTGATGGCCTTGCCTGAATTGTCGTCGTATTTCCAGGTGCCGTCCATGATCGTTCGGATCAGCTTTTCATAAAATTTGCCCCAGTGACACAGCGGCATAGCAAGGTTGCGGGGCTGGCCGTTATCCATGTGGTAGATGCCGAAGTAGCGGGAGGCCTCCTCGGGTATCACCATATCCTTTCCTGAGATACAGGCCGGTTCGATTTCCCGGATGCGCTCTGAAATATCAATGTCCTTCATGGAGGACCATTCCAGATATACTTGCGCCCGGGGGTTGATCATTCTGGCGCCCAGAGCGAAAGCGTTGATATTGGCGATGCTGCCGAACAGCGGATAATCTTCTATATATAAGAGCCTGTTGTTCTCTGCCATGGCGCCGGCGATGGCTCCCATCAGGAACTTTGCCTCATGCATCCGGGCATAATAGGTTCGGATATAGCGGTGCGAGGTATTCAGAGAACAGTTTAAAATCCGCACGCCCGGGTTCGCGATGGCGGCCTTGACGCTGGCCGGCGCAAAGGAGGGCGTTGTCGTGAAAATCAGGTTGCAGCCCTCGTCAATGGCCCTCTGCAGACAGCCGTCGATGGTCTCCAGCGTGATATTGTCGTAGCAGACCGTTGTCACCTCATCCGGGAAGGCCTGATCCAGGTGAAGCCGTCCCAGCTCATGGGCATACGTCCAGGCGGAGGAAACCGCGGTCTTTGCATAAATAAATGCAATCTTGAGCTTTGAAGGGCCGCTGGAAAGGATGCGGCTGATCAGAGGCTTCTTTTCTGTGGTGGGATCCATTTTCAGGTCAATTTCATCGTCCTTTTCCAGGAGCTTGAACTCCTCCCAGCTCTTTTCCACCAGCTTTGCCAGATCCATGGCGGTGGTATCGTTCAGAGCTTTATATCCATAAAGCGTAATAAAGGCCAGGAAGGCGTCGCCCGGCGTGCTTTTCAGCTTGTCGCCGCCGTTGGCGCGGTAGGCGGATACGAAACGGGAGTAGGTGGAGTTGAAATCCATCAGCTCCTCCTCCGTCCATTCTTCATCGGCCTGCTTACCCACGGCCTTCTGAAGCTTTGTAAAGCTGCCCTCCTTGGTGAACCAGATATAATTGATTTTGGACAGCTTATAAAAATCCAGAAATTCATAATAAATTTTGTTTTCCGGTTCGTCGGTACGCTTCGGAATGATACGGGTAACGTTGCCGGGAATCGAAATCGCCTCAAAATATTTCATGACGCTGACGCGCTTATTCCCTTCCTCCACGTAAAATTTATTCATATATTCATAGACCTTGATGGGATCCCGGACCCCCTGCTCCTCCAGAGCAGTGCTCAGATTGGCCCATTTTCTCGCAAATTCTGTATTTTCTGTCAGTATCGGCATATAGTTGCCGGAAAATGCGCTGCTCCGGCCTTCATATCTCGTTCCGACGATCTGCTCGATCGGAACCTGAACAAGGCCCAGCGATACCATGGATAAAGAGTCTTTTGGCGGAAGAAGATCTTCCAGTACCTGGAGGGTGGGACGTTCGCCGCGCATCATTCTGTTCTGGTAGTCCTTTTTTCCGGCCCGGTAAGCTTTCTTATAATCTTCAATTGACATAATCAGTTATCCTTCCTCTATTGAAAACTTAGTTTTAGTACTGTTTTGCAGTTTGATGGTATTATAGACTGACTGTTTGCGGAAATCAAGCGCGGAACGGGCCTTTCGGATTTTTTGGATATAATGGGATATTTTTCACAGGGATGCGGGCTGAAAACGTGAATTTTTCCCAGAGGAGGAAAAACCAGCTTGACAAAAGCATAATAATGTAATATTATAATGTCATGACAAAGGTATATAAAAACATTAAAGGAATGGTGAACATGTGCAAGTATGAAAAAGCTACACAGCCAACAATTTATTTCATTGGTGTGACTACGGGCAGTTCTTCCATTATGAAGGTTTTTCCGCGGTGGGCAAAGGCCCTGGAGCTGAAGGATGCGGTGATCAAGGGGATTGATTTCAAGCCCCATTCAGACCCGCAGGCTTACCGGGAAGCAGTTACATTCATCAAGGAGGACCCGTTGTCTCTTGGAGCGTTGGTAACCACCCACAAGATTGACCTGTATAACAGCTGTAAGGATTTATTCGATTACATAGATCCTTTTGCGACGCAGCTGGGTGAGATTTCCTGCATTTCCAAAGCGGAGGGAGCCTTCCGCGCTCATGCGAAGGATCCGATTTCCAGTGGGTTGGCGCTGGAGGCGTTTGTACCGGAGAATTACTGGAAGGAGCACGGCGGAGAGGTTCTTCTGATGGGAGCCGGCGGCGCGTCCCTGGCAATGTCCGTGTATTTTACCCAGAAAAAGTTCGGAGATAATGTGCCGAAGAAAATTATTATTGCAAACCGCAGCCTGCCGAGGCTGGAGGAAGCCAAGCGGATTCTGGATGGTCTGAATGAAAAAACAGAGTTTGAATTTGTTTTGAATCCGACCCCCGAAGAAAATGACAGGACGCTGGCCTGCCTGCCTCCGCATTCTCTGGTGGTGAACGCCACCGGACTTGGAAAGGACGGCCCCGGAAGCCCCCTGACCGATCACTGTCAGTTCCCCAAGGACAGTCTGGTATGGGAGATCAATTACCGAGGCGATCTGGTGTTCAAGGATCAGGCAATGGCGCAGAAGGAAGAGAAAAATCTTTTTATTGAGGACGGCTGGACCTATTTTATCCATGGCTGGACTCAGGTTGTGTCAGAGGTATTCCATACGCCGATCGAAGGAGAGGTGCTGGAACACTTAAGCGAGATTGCAAAAAACTGATAAAAGCTATGTCATAACATTTTAAAATTTATTAAAGGAGGATGTATTATGAACTTTAAAAAAGCATTAGCAGCAACTGTTGCAGTGGCAATGGTAGGAGCAATGGCAATGCCGGTAATGGCAGAAGAGGGTGAGCAGAAGACCTTTTACTATGTGGCAGCAGGTCTTGGACAGCCGTACAGTATTGACATGATCAAGGGTCTTCAGTATGCCGCTGAAAAGTACGACGTTAAGATTATCGCTCAGGGTGCAAATGACTGGGACGCAGAAACCACATGTGCAGCACTGGAGCAGATCATCCCCAGCAATCCAGACGGTATCATTACCGCAGCATGGGATGCAGCAATGAATCCTGGTATCCTGAAGGCTCAGGAAGCAGGTATTCCGATCATCCTGGTTGAGGCAGAGAGCGGAGAGAAGGGCGATCTGTATATCGGCCTTGATAATGTGGACGCAGGACGTGAGACAGCACAGGAGCTGATCAACCTGGCAGGAGATTCCGGTAAGCTTCTCGTAATCGGAAACTGGGGTTCCACAAATATCGACCAGAAGTTTGAAGGACTGAAAGAGGTTCTGGCTGACACGAACTGGGAGATCGTAGGAGACCAGGACGGCGAGTGCGACGCAGCTACCTCACTTCAGGCCGCTAAGGATCTGCTCAGCGCAAATCCAGATGTAGATGCATTTGTTGGTCTTGATTCTGCCTGCGGCGGCGGTATTGCAGGCGCTATGGAAGAGCTTGGAATGGAGCCGGGCAGCATCACCGTTGTATGTGCTGACCGTGAGGACGCTATGCTCGACTACATCAAGGACGGCTACATTCAGGCTTCTCTGACAAACAGAACGGCAGCTATGACCGACATGGCGGTGGCTCTTCTTGTGAACGCTACAGAGTACGGCTTCGCTGATGTTCCGGTAAGTGCTGACAACGAGGCTTCCGGTATTGACGTATGGCCGCTGACCATCTACACAGGTAATGTAGTAATCAATCAGGATAACGTAGATAACTTCTACCATGATGCACTGGGCGATTTTGGTGCAGACAACTGGCAGGGCTGATGAAATCGACTGCTTAGCTCAGGATATTGTAAATAGCAGCAGCAGGACAGAAACGCAGAAGGAGCTGCGTTCCGGGTCCGAAACGGCTGTGCAGGGATTATAAAAGAAAACTGCGAATTTTTCGCAGTTTTCTTTTCAAAAATGGAGTGAATGAAAATGTCCGGAAAGAACACGGAGTACCTGAAAATTAATAATATAACCAAAGCATACGGTGTGGTAAAAGCACTGACCGATGTATCTTTCTCTATTGAGCAAGGGGAGATTCATACGATTCTGGGAGAAAACGGAGCCGGAAAAAGTACCCTGGTAAAGATTATTATGGGTGAGGAAACTCCGGATTCCGGGACAATTACCCTGGACGGAGAACAGGTGAAGACGTATACTCCGTCGGCGGCTCAGGCCATGGGAGTCCGTATGGTACACCAGGAGCTGGCCGTTTTTGAAAATATGACGGTGGCAGAGAATATTTATCCCAGTCATAGCTTTAAAAAGGGCGGGAGAATTGATTACAAAGAATTATACCGGGAAACAGGAAAGCAGCTCGAACGGTTCGGATTGAAAACGGTCAATCCCGAGGAACAGATGGGCGGCGTAACGCTGGCGGGACAGCAGATGATCGAGATTATCCGCTGTATCGTGGCGAATCCCAAGGTTATTATTCTGGATGAGCCTACCTCGGGTCTGAATGATGAGGAGGCCGACCGTCTGATGGAAATTCTTGAACGGCTGAAGGCGGAGGGAATGACGATCATTTATATTTCCCACCGTCTCAAGGAGATTATGAGAATTTCGGACCGCGTCACCATTATGCGCGACGGGCAGTATGTGACAACCTTGCTGAATGATGAAAATCTTACGGAAAATGACCTGATCAACAATATGGTGGGCCGGGATCTGACGCTGTATTCGATCAAAAAGCCGCAGGATGTGATACATAATGAAGAGGTGGTCTTTGAAGTAAAGAATCTTGCCAAGGCGCATGCATTGAATCCGTCGAACCTGCAGCTTCACAAGGGGGAAATTCTGGGGATCTTTGGCCTGGAGGGCTCCGGCGTTACGAAGCTGTCGCGTATGATGTATGGATTGGAACGTAAGGACAGCGGAGACATTTATGTAAAGGGAGAAAAGCTGAATAAGGTCACACCGAAGCATATGGTGGATAAGCAGGTGATGTACCTGAACAACAACCGGAAGGTGGCGGGGTTGCTGCTGGATATGCCGGTGACGGATAACGTTTCTCTTCCTATTTTAGGAAAGGTCTCCAACAGGCTGGGATTTATTAATAATAAAGAACTAAAGAAAATTTCCACGGAATATATCAAAAAGTTTTCGATTGCGCTTCCCTCCCTCAGCACCAAGCCAAGGAAGCTGAGCGGCGGAAACCAGCAGAAGGTCATGATGTCGGCCTGTCTGGCGCCGGAGCCGGAGGTGGTGATCGTCAATGAACCTACCCGGGGCATTGACGTGGGTGCGAAGGAAGAAATTCACAAATTCCTGCTGGAAATCGCCAAAAAGGGTGTGGGAGTCATCGTATTCAGCTCAGAGCTTCCCGAGCTGATGAGGCTTTCTGACCGGATTAAGATTATGAGGGACAACACCATTGTGGGTGAAGTAGAGTGCAGTGAATTTACTGAGCAGACACTTATGCGGTATGCGGCAGTGGGAGTGTCTGGGAAAGGAGAGGAAGCCTGATGAGTACAGCAGCAACGGGGCGCAAGCTGAATGAGCAGGAAAAAAAGAAATTTGATTTTGGCGGTTGGACGATCGTATATCTGACGCTGATATTGTTTGTCTTTTTGTCCCTGACCAGAAGTACCTTCCTGAATTTTAACAATATCCATTCGATCGTTTTCGATGTATCAGTAGATTTCTTCGCGATTATCGGATTTACCTTTTTAATTATCATGGGAGAGCTGGATATGTCCGTAGGTTCCATGTTCTGCTTCGGCGGAACACTGATGGGAATTTTCTGCAACACCTACAATATGTCTGCAGGACCGGCTATTTTGCTTGCCATGGTGATTGCAGGGGTGATCGGATTTATTTCCGGGTATCTGATTACAAAATTCCGCCTGAATTCCATGATGGTGACCATCGGCGTCATGCTGGCGGTGAAGGGCTATAACTGGATGATGATTACAAGGATGACGGGACGTCAGCTCCCGAGGGAAAGCCGCAGCTTCGTGATGAACAAGATCGGCAATATCTCCTGGGTCATTGTGCTGATGCTGGCGGTAGCGGTCATCCTGGAAATTCTGCTGAATAAATCAAGGTTTTTCAAGCAGATGTATTATGTGGGACATAATATGGAAACGACGGTTCTGTACGGCATCAGGGCAAACCGGGTAAAAATCATCTGCTTTGCCGTATCTGCAATGCTTTCGACCTTCGGCGGAGCGCTGATGACCTGCCGTGTAAAAGCGCCGAACGTAACCGTCGGCAGCAACCTGGAGGTAACGATGATCACAGCGGCGGTCATCGGCGGCGCCAGCATCTTCGGCGGCCGCGGCAGTATGGTGAGATCTATGCTGGGACTGCTGTTCATCTATACACTGAGAAACGGAATGACTGCATATCGAATTGATTCCTATGTGCAACAGATTATTTTAGGAGTGATCCTGATTCTGGCAATTATCGCAGATATTCGGATTACGGCCAGAAAAGCGTAAGGGGGCAGGAGCATGCAGCAGAGTATTATCAAAAAAATTGTAAAGAAAAACGAGTCGATTGCCGCTTTTCTGTGTATCTTCCTGGTGATTGTGCTTACGGTCAAAAGCGACATTTTCTGGGATCCCAGAAATCTTCATTCCCTGCAGGTAAGCTTTGTGCCCACCGCCATGATTGCTTTTGGAATGATGTTTTTGCTGATCTGCGGATATTTTGACATGTCGGTGGGATCCATCATGCTGCTCTGTGCGATTGCGGCGGGAAAATTCACCATGATGGGCCTGCCGGTACCGGTGGTGATTCTTCTGACCCTGGGGATCGGCCTGATCATGGGCTGTATCAATGGCTTCCTGGTCTCTATTTTGGGGATTAATGCCCTGATCGCCACGCTGGGTATGCAGTACGTGGGATACGGAGCGGCCATGCTTCTCTGGAACGAGGTGCGGACGCTGCAGTCCTTTGACGATACGTATATTTTTCTCGGAGAAGGGGAATTCGGCGGCCTGTACGTGATGACCTGGGTGCTGCTGGTGATGATTCTCGCGTTCAGTATTTTCCTGAAATATGCGTCGGGAGGAAAGCGGCTGTACTTTGTGGGAGGCAACAAGGAGGCCGCAAAGCTGATCGGATTTAACGACAGACGGATTCTGTTTCTGGCTTACGCAGCGACAGGCGTGCTCACTGCGATTGCAGCAATTTTCCGTTCTGCATACATACATAAGCCCACCCAGTATATGGGGGAAGGAATTCATATGACCTGTTTCATTGCCTGTGTCATCGGAGGCGGAAGCTTTGCCGGCGGCAAGGGCTCTGTGATCGGAGCTGTACTGGGCGTGATCTTTATGTCACTGCTCACAAACATGTTTAATCTTCTTCAGATGAGTCCAGAGCTGCAAAATGTTGTGGTTGGCGTGATACTGGTACTGGTTGTCACTCTGGATGGTTATATGAATATGAAAAAGCTCAGGGCGCAGGGAAAGATTTAAAAACACGGTGGACTGCCATGCGGATGAAACGGGATTTTCTTACTGAAAAAGGAAGCCTGTTTCATCCTTTTTTTTCACCTTGCTTTTGTATAAAAATTCGTATGAAAGCAGGGCCCTTGCGAAGGAATATGCATAACCAAGCATATTTGTATGGAATAGAATACAAAAAACAACAGATTTTGGCTTGCATCAAAAAAAAGATATGGTATAATTTAGTGGCGATTATGTAGTGTTGTTGTGACAAAGAACGTTATGAAGAACTAAATTGTGAGGTGAATTATGTTTTTAGAAAATAAAGAGCTTGATAAGCATGTTCCGATTCCGTTATATTTTCAGCTAAAGGAATTGATCGTAGAAGAGATTAAAAGTGGAAAATATGAAGTAGACAGTCTGATACCGACAGAAAAGGAAATGAGTGAGCGATTTGATATCAGCAGGACTACGGTTCGCCAGGCAATTACGGAGCTGGTGCAGGAGGGATGGCTGTACCGGGTAAAAAGCAAGGGAACCTTTATTGCCCGGCAGAAGATCAAGCAGGATTTTCTGCAGCGCCTGGAGACCTTTGCAGAGCAGATGAACCGGATCGGCATGGAGCCGAGCACGGAGGTTATTGATTACAAGACCACGAGGGCTTCCAAGGAGGTTGCTGAGAATCTCCAGCTTCAGGAGGGAGACCAGGTACTTTTACTGCTCCGCAGACGTTTCGGGGATAAGGAGCCGGTGGTTACGGTGGAAACCTATTTGCCCTTTGATAAGTGTTCCTTTGTCCAGGATTACGATTTCAGCAAGCTTTCTCTTTATGACAGCCTGTCTGCCCGGGATGAGACCAGAATATACAGTGCGACGCGTGTGATTGAGGCCGTGGAAGCCACCAGCAGGGACGCGCAGTATCTGCATATCCGTAAGGGCGCTCCGGTGCAGCTTGCCTATACCGTGGGCTTTAATAAGGACAATGTCCCGCTGGAATACTCCATCGCCCGTTACCGCGGAGATATGAGCAGCTTCAGAATTAATGTATATGTCGATACACAGTAGCCGTACAAAATGAGCGGCCGTGTTTAGCCGAAACGCAGGTTTTGCAGCGATATTTGCCAAACCTGTGTTTTTTTGTGTCATAGGATATAAAAATGCAGAAACCAGTTGACGAAACGGCAAGAGTGGTTTATACTTGGAACTATAAATGTTATGACATAATAATATAACTATGTAGTAATGTATTTAAAAGGAGGCGTACTATGAGAAAACGCAATATGTGGAAAACGATGGCTTTGGGAACAGCCATGGTTGCTATGTTAGCAGGGGTGCAGACCGTGTCTGCAAAAGAGACGGGTGCAAAACCGGCGGAAACAGATGATGAAAGCATTATAAATGTGACGGAGCTGTTTTTGGAGCTTCCAGAGGATATGGTTAATGTACCGGACAGTATGACGATTGATAAAGAAGGAAATCTGATCCTGACAGTACCGAATTTTGCGGATACCTCCGTGCCCGGCTGTGTGCTGAAAATTGATCAGGACAAAAATATCACGAAATGGTTTGATGTTCCGGTGAATGAAGCGACCGGCCGTGCGAATCCGATGGGCGTGGCCTTTGACGATGAGTGGAACATGTATCTGGTGGATAACCAGCCCTGGACCGGTGAAGAGCTGACCATGAATCAGGGACGTTTGCTGAAGATTACGTTTGATGAAAACGGAGAGCTGGCGACCTGTACTGAGATTGCCACCGGCATGGAGCATCCGAACGGCATCCGGGTTCGGGATGGATACGTGTACATGACCATGAGCAGTCTTACTCCGATTGAGGCGGAGGACGGCTCCGGCCATCTGGTGAGCGGCGTTTATAAATTCCCGTGTGATGCGGAGGGTATTCAGGTAACCAATACGCTGGAGGACGAAAATCTGCTGCAGACCTTTATCACAGACAATCCTGACTGCCAGTACGGTCTGGACGGTATCGAGTTTGACCAGGAAGGCAACCTTCTGGTTGGCGATTTCGGCGACGGCGAGGTAGAGAAGATTTCCTTTAACGAGGATGGCTCTGTAAAAGAGGTTACATCCTATGCCAAGGATCCTGAGAACTTAAGAACCACCGACGGTATGTTTATGGATGAGGATGGCAGCCTGTATATTGCAGACTTTTCTGCCAATGCAGTTGCAAGGGTAACGCCGGACGGCAAAGTGACCAGAATTGCAGCCAGCCCGGATTCGGACGGTCTGGACGGCGAGCTGGATCAGCCGGGCGAGCCGATCGTTTGGAATGGCAAATTGATCCTTTCCTGCTTTGACAATGTAACAGACGATTCCAAGGTAAATACAGCCCATGATATGCCGGCAACCATGGCAATGATGGATCTTCCGGAATAAGCTGCGGAGCGGATCAGAGCGAGAGAGTGTGAGCTGGAAATATATTTAAAATAGTTTTTGCGTAACGGACAGGAGAAGCCATTTGGGTTTCTCCTGTTTTTTTGTTGCAGGAAAGACCTTGATGTGCCCGGCGCGGCAAAAAAATCCCCGGCGTGTGTCCTGCCGGGGATTTCAACTAAGAGAAGGTTAGAAAACAATAATACCCTTTTTGGAGATCTGACGGTCGAGCAGCTTGTTGAAGGCCTCCACCGAATCTTCGAACTTGAAGTAATCAGAAATGAAGTCTTTGATGACAAGCTGTCCGCTGTTGATCCATTCCATAACCTGTTCGTGAGCGGCGCCTTCTTCGTCCTTTCTCGGCATCTGCTGATAAATGACGCGCCAGTTGTAATCTGCTTTGCTGAAGTCAATGGTAATCTGTTCTACAGGCGGGACGCCGTAGCAGAGAACCGTGCCGCGGTCTTTGATCAGCGGCATGGCAGCGTTGACAACAAACGGAGCGCCGATGGCGTCTACGACGAAATCTACGCCCTCCGGGAACAGCCCCCGGACTGTTTCTGTGACATCCTGCTTCTGGCTGTTGATGATATGCGTAGCGCCGTTGGTCTTTACGCTCTCCAGCTTCTCGTCAATAATATCCACCGCAACGATGTCCTTCACGCCGCACAGGCTCAGGAATTTGATGAAGGTAGAGCCGACAGGGCCGCAGCCGTAAACTACTACGGAATCCCCTGGCTTGATGCCGAAGTAACGGATGTTGCTCAATACCTCCCGGAAGGTAACGATCATAACAGCGTCTACCGGATCCAGATCTTCGGAGAGAACGGTCTGTGCATAAGCGCACAGCGGAGCTTCTCCCTCTGGATATGCAGCCGGGTCGCATACGACTGCGTACTCGCTGAGGGCTCCCCAACCGGAGCCAAGTCCCGGATAAAGCTCTTCGTCGGGATCAACAAAGGGAAGAATTACCTTGTCGCCGATTTTGAATGTGGTAACCTCGCTGCCGACTTCGACAACCTCTCCCACACCCTCATGACCCAGCATAATCGGATAAACAGACTCCGGGAAGCCTTTGAACGTCCCGTGAAGGAGCTTTACGTCTGTACCGCACATGCCGCAGGCGATGGTCTTTACCAGAGCCTGTTTGGAGCTGTAGCGTGGTTTCGGGATCTCTCTGATTTCAGTTGAGAAATCTTTGTTTACTACAAATGTTTTCATAGTATGCATACCTCCTGAATAATAGTGTAAAACACGTCTGACACAGTTTGTTTTTACAGTTCATTATGTAATTACAGCATAATGTAGTGACATTAAACTTAAGCGTATTATAGCAGACCTTATTTAAAATTTCTACCCCTAATTAAAAAAATATTATTTTTCTTTAATTTGCCGGAATTTCATCTGTTTTAGGCGTGTGCCGGCGCGCAGGGGAATTCTGTTTCTTGACAAAAGTAAGATATGATGTTATTATGTTGTAACATTACTACGAAATAAAAAGGAGGAGGTAAAATGGCTAATAACCTGAAAACTACAACTATGTCATGGGGATCGCCGGGACGGTATATTCAGGGACCGGGGGAGCTGGAGAATCTGCCGAAATACACGTCGATGTTCGGTGAAAATGTATTCGCGGTGATTGATCAGTTTTTCTATGATACCCTGACGGAAAAGCTGAGCAGGCTGTATGAGGGACGGCCGGGGGTGTTCAAGACCGTCGTATTTAACACGGAGGTTTCGGAGGAGCAGATTGCGGAAAAGACCGCGATTGCCAGGACGATTCAGCCCTCCGTCATCGTCGGCATCGGCGGAGGCAAGACGCTGGATACCGCCAAGGCAGTAGCGGATGATCTGCATGTTCCGGTGATTGTGTCCCCGACGTCTGCCTCTACGGATGCGCCCACCAGCTCACTTTCGGTTATTTACAAACCAAACGGGGAGCATTCTCACGCGCGCCACTACATCAAAAATCCAGATATTGTGCTGATCGACAGCAGGATCATTGCAGACGCTCCGGTACGCTTTCTGGTGTCCGGCATGGGAGACGCGCTGGCGACGGTATTTGAGGCAAAGGCAAACCAGGCTTCGGACAGTGCGAACTATATCGCAGGGGAAGCCGGTGAGTTCCGAAGGACGAAAACAGCTATGGTCATTGCGCAGGCATGCTATGACATGCTGATTGCCAACGGGCTGAAGGCAAAGCTTGCAGCGGAGCGTCACTGTGTCACAGAGGCGCTGGAGACCATCATTGAGGTAAATACCCTGATGAGCGGCCTGGGCTTTGAAAATACCGGATGTGCGGCGGCTCATTCTGTACAGGAGGGCATCACGGCGGTTCCCACTGCAGGGCGTATGCTGCACGGCGAGCAGGTGGCGTTCGGTACGATCTGCGAGCTGGTGGCGGAGAACGCTCCGGTGGAGCTGATCGACGAGGTGATGAATTTCTGTATGAGCGTGGGTCTTCCCATCACACTTGAGGATGTGAAGGTGGAGGCCACGGAGGAGAACGTGCGGATCATCGCAGAGTCTTCTGTGAAGAATTCCTATTGGGCCGCGCAGCCTGCGCCGGTAACGCCGGAATCCGTTATGGATATTATTTTTGCGGCGGACGCACTGGGTCATTACTACTATGACCAAAAGAACAAATAAGACGCACCTGGAATCCGGCCTATACATAATGCACAAAAACAAGCGAAATAAATTGGATAAAATATCAAAAATAGTAAAAATAATTGACAAGTGTTCACGCAAAAGCTATACTATGTTTGTAGTTATGTAGCAATGTAGTGATATTACAAAAAACGAAAAATTGGGAGGTATGAACATGAAAATGAAAAAATTCACCGCAATGTTAATGACAGCTGCAATGGCGGTTGGTACATTTAGCGCTACGGCAATGGCGTCCGAGGATCTGAGCAGCTTTACGATTGATCCGGCACAGATTCCGCAGGAAAAGCTGGACACGACACTTTCTGTAGCAGTTTCCGTCCGCGGTCTTGAGAATCCGTACATCAATACGATTAAGCTCGGCATGGATATGTTCTGTGAGTATCTGGACAGCATCGGACAGAAGTATGAGGCGCAGGTTCTTGATTCCGGCGGATCAAACGATGAGGAAATCAACAACATGAAGCAGTTCTCCGCTAAGGCAAACGGCAATGCCATTGCATATGCTGACCCGAACGAGTCTGCGATCTGTACCGCACTGGTTGAGGCTATGGCAGAGTCCGGCGGATACATCGGAACTGCATGGAACCGTGAGGATGAGGATACCGTAGAGGATTACAATCCGAACTGGGTAATCCACACATCACCGGATGATTTTGTAAACGGCAAGGCTACCGCGACGGCTCTGTTTGAGTCCATGGGCGGATCAGGACAGGTATTCGTAGTAGAAGGACTTCTCGGCAACACCTGTGCAAACAACCGTAGAGCAGGCTTCGACGCAGCTCTGGAAGAGTACCCGGACATCGAGGTAGTAGCAGAGGATACAGGTAACTGGAATACCACAGAGGCTCTTACTCTGGTAGAGACATGGCTGAGCCAGTATCCAGAGGTTGGCGGTATCTGGTGTGCAAACGACAACATGGCGACAGGCGCTATGCAGGCACTGGACGGCGCAGGACTTCTTGGCAAGGTAGGTGTTACAGGAATCGACGCAAATACAGATATCGTTGAGGCGATCGCAGCAGGCAACGCTACGGCAACCGTATCCTCTAACGGATATCTGCAGGGCGGCTACACACTGGCTATCTGCTACGCAGCATGGGCTGGACTGATCGACCCGGAAGAGCTTCCGCTTGAGTACAGAGAGTTCGCTACGCCGGCTACACTTGTTACGGCAGAAAACGTAGAAGAGTACAAGGCAGAGTTTGTTGACGCATCTCCGGAGTTTGACTTCTCTCAGATTTTCTGGTGCAAGGCTGACTAATTGAAATCAGGCAGGTTACAAAAACCATACTGGTAATACTGTGATGGGGATGGAGAATGATCCGTCCCCATTCTGTAAATAACAGCATCTGTGCGGATAAAAAGAAGCACAATTAGTAAAGATTGGAGATAGGGTATGGCAAAAGAAAATCAGGCAGCCTTGACGATTCAGGAGGAATTTGCCAATAAGATCAAGGCTGAAAATCGAAGGGAAAAATTAATCAAGTGGGCGCCTGTGCTGGTGCTGGCGGCCCTGATCATTGTGTTTACTGCCGCACGGGGGACGGCATTTTTCAGCGCTTCCAATCTGGTGGCGATCCTGAACCAGTGGGCGATTCCGCTTCTGGTGGCGCTGGGACTGACCTTTGTTATCATGCTGGGCAGCATAGACCTGTCCATTGACGGAACGGTGGGTATGGCAGGCTCAATTGCATCCGTTCTCGTGGCAAATACGTTAAACAGCAACAATCTGGGCATTTTCGGTATTATCATTGCAATTTTATGCAGTGTTTTCGTCGGATTTTTGATTGGCTTAATCCATGTAAAATTAAAGATTCCGTCATTTATGGTATCCTTTGCGTTTCAGAATATATGTATTGGTATCGCCTACATATCCTACAGCGGTACGCCGGCGACCATCACGGATCCCCTGCTGAAGGCGCTTCCGAAGACTTCCTTCCTGGGAATTCCGTTTATTACCTGGGTGGCGCTGATCATGCTGGTGGTCTGCATCTATATTCAGGAGTTTACTCCGTTCGGCCGTCATATCTACGCAGTCGGTACGGATGAGACGATTCCGCGCTCTGTCGGTATCAATGTTGACGTTGTAAAAATTAAAGTATTCACCCTTGCCGGTCTTCTTTTCGGCATAGCCGGTGTGATCGGTCTGCTCCGTCTGGGGCAGGGCCAGGCGGGAATCGGAAAGGACCTGATGTTCCCGGCCCAGGCAGCGGTGGTAATCGGCGGAACATCTCTTGCAGGAGGCAAGGGAGGCGTGATCAATACCATCGTAGGAACCTTAATCATGACGGTGCTGATCAACGGCCTGACCATGATGGGTGTGAATCCTAACATAAAAACAGGCATTCAGGGTGTGATCATCCTGGTTGCAGTAATCTTGACAGTAAAACGGGGAGCTACCGTTATTTCTAAATAAATGCGCTGGAGGGCAGGATAAATGGAGAAAAAATTACTTTTTAGCGCCAATAATATCACGAAATCCTTTTATGGGACGCAGGCACTCAAGGGAGTGGATCTGGAGGTGCATGAGGGTGAAGTGGTGGGCCTTGTCGGAGAGAACGGCGCAGGAAAATCTACATTATTAAAAATAATCATCGGCGTACAGCCCCAGACCTCCGGTGAGATGACTATGCACGGCAAGCCGTTCATGCCGGAGGATCCGATGGCAGCGAATAAGGCGGGCGTAGGTATGGTATTTCAGGAGCAGTCTCTGATCGTGAATCTTTCGGTGGGACAGAATATTTTCTTCGGCCATGAGAAGGACTTCAAGCATCTGGGATTTGTGAACTGGAGCAAGGTATATGAGGAGTCCAAACGAGTGCTGGAGGAGGTCAACTGCGGTTACATCAATCCGAGAACCAAGGTGATCGACCTGAATTTTGCAACCCGCCAGATGGTGGAGATTGCAAAGGTGGTAAACATGACGAAGTCCGGCCATGATAATCAGAAGTGCCTTATTTTGCTGGACGAGCCCACCTCGGTGCTGAATGAGGCGGAGGTACAGAATCTGTTTACCGAGATTCGGAAGCTGACCGCCAAGGGACACGGGGTAGTGTTTGTATCCCATCATCTGGACGAGGTGCTGGAGATTTCTGACCGCATCTATGTATACAAGGACGGTGAGAACGCCGGAAATATGGACATTAAGGACGCCACGGAGGAGAAGCTGTATGCGGCGATGGTGGGCCGCGAGACGACGACGGAGTACTATCATCTTGCACAGCAGAGAAAGCCGGATGAGGAAATCGTTCTGGAAACGAAGGATATGGGATTGTCCGGCGTGTTCAAGCACTGTAACATCAAGCTGCATAAGGGAGAGATCCTGGGCATCTGCGGCGTGGTAGGTTCTGGAAAGGAAGAGATCTGCTCCGTGGTCTGCGGAGATCTGAAGCCCACCTCCGGCGAGCTTCATGTGAAAGGCCGGAGGGTAAATTACAGCAGTCCGTCGCAGGCGCTGCAGGACGGCATTTTGATGATCCCGATGGAACGCCATGCGGAGGGGATCGTCCGCAGTATGACGGTGGCGGAGAATATCGCACTTTCGAATGCGCCGCTGCTGTCGGAGCGCGGCATTGTCCGAAAGAAAAAGATCGACGATCAGGCAAATGCATGGATCCAGAAGCTGAGAATCAAGACGACGGGCAAGGACGCGGAGATGATGTCCCTTTCCGGCGGCAATCAGCAGAAGGTCGTATTTGCCAGGGCCCTGGCCTCCGAGGCGGACATCATTATTCTGAATCACCCGACCCGAGGCGTGGATGTCGGCGCGAAGGAAGAGATCTATGCGCTGACCCGCGAGGTGGTGGCTCAGGGAAAATCAGTGATCCTGCTGGGAGATACGATGGATGAGTGCATAGGTATGAGCAACCGGGTAATCGTCATGAAGGACGGTCTGATCACCGGAGAGTTCCAGGCAGACGCCGGAGAGAAGCCCAGCCAGGTCAGCATAGTAACGCTTATGATGTAGGGAGGACCAGCCATATGGAAAAAACAAATAATGCTGCAAAATCAGTCAGCTGGAAAAATGTTCTCAAAAAGAATTATACGATTCTGGTTATTGTGCTGATGGTGATTATATTTACAATACTGCAACCGAATTTTCTCAGTGCCATGAACCTGGTGAATCTGCTCAGTGATTCGGCGCCGCTGATGCTGATGGCCGCCGGAATGACGCCGATTCTGATCCTTGGCTCGATCGACCTTTCGCTTGGTTCTATGTGCTCCATGGCGAACGTGCTGATCCTGTCTCTGATGAAGCAGTTCAATACCTCAATAGAAAATCCCTTCGGCTGCTTTTTTCTGGCTCTGCTGATTACACTGGCAGTCGGTGCGGTGGCCGGAACTGTGCTGGGATTGATCCACGTTAAGCTGAAGGTGCCCTCCTTCATCGCTTCCCTGGCATTTATGTCCGTGTGGGATTCGGCGGCGCTGCTGATTACAAGCTTCCCGGTGAAGCTTCCCAAGGCGCTGAAGGCGTCGGCAGCCTGGTACAAAATCTCCATCGGCCCGATCGGCCTTCCTCTGATTCTTGCTCTGGCCGTGATTGTGATTTATCATTTTGTTATGACGAGAACGGCATTTGGACGGGGGATTTTTGCCATCGGCGGCAATGAGCGCTGTGCAAGGATAGCCGGAATTAAGGTGGATAAATACAAGGTTATCGTATTTGCGATGAACGGATTCTGCGCGGCTTTGGCGGCGATGTTCCTGATGGTGAAGGCCACCAGCTCCGCTCCCACGGTGGGAGAGTCCTTTACGCTGATGTGTATTTCTGCAGTCGTGGCAGGCGGCACCTCTCTGGTGGGCGGAGCCGGAAGCCTGCTGAAGTCGATTATGGGCGTTTTCATTATTATCATTATTAAAAATGGTATGAATATGGTGGGCGTAAATGTGTACTGGCAGAAGGTAGTCTATGGTATTATTATTTTATTAGCCGTAGCAATTTCTGTTGACCGTACGTCAAGGAGCAGAATTGTAAAATGAATGCAACTATTCAGCAAATAAATCTTAAGGAGGAAAAAGATGCAGACTTCAAAATTATTTATGATTTTACCTGATTATATTTGTACCCCGGACGGCCTGGAGCCGGACGAGGTGACCGGAGATCTGATTCTGGCGTGTCCGAATTTTGCAGATCTTTCTATGCCAAGCTGTATCTGCCGTATTGACAAGGACCGGAATATCCGAAAATGGTTCGATGTGCCGCTGAATCCTGCGACCAACGAGGCGAGAGCCATGGGAATCGGCTTCGGCCCGGACCGGGATCTTTATATCGTGGACAATCAGGGATGGCTGGAGGACCGCCCGGATCTGCAGTTCCAGGGAAGGATCCTCCGGGTGCGTATGGATGGGGATGAGATCGTGAAGGTGACTACGGTAGCCGACGGCATGGAGCATCCCAACGGCCTGCGGATCAAGGGAGAGTATATGTATATTACCCAGAGCATGCTCAGCAAGGTGGAGGGCCCGGAGGGCAAGCTGGTGAGCTGCGTATACCGCTTCCACTTAGACGACGAGAATATCCATATCACGAATACGTTAGAGGATAAAAATATCGTGGCCACCTTTGTGACGCAGAATCCAAAGTGCCAGTACGGCGTGGATGGAATCGTATTCGGCCCCGATGGCAATTTGTACATCGGCAACTTCGGAGACGGTGAAATTTACAAGCTGGTTCTGGATGAGAACGGAGACGTAGTTTCCAATGAGCCCTGGGCCAAGAATCCTGAGCAGCTGAAATCCACGGACGGTATGACCCTGGACAAATACGGAAATATCTATATCGCAGATTTCAGCGCCAATGCCATCGGCAAGGTGGATCCCCAGGGAAATGTGACCAGAATCGCCGTAAGCCCGGATACGGACGGCCTTCACGGAGAACTGGACCAGCCCGGCGAGCCGTGCGTATGGGGAGACGACATTATCATCTCCTGTTTCGATCTGGTAACAGATGATGACAAGGTAAATACGGCCCACGAGATGCCGGCGACTTTGTGTATGCTCAAGGTGGAACCATAACAGAACCATAATAAAACCATAATAAAACCGGAAGGAAAGAACAGATATGGCAAATTATGAAAAGGCTGTACAGCCGACAATATATTTTATAGGGGTAACGACGGGCAGCTCTTCTATCATGAAGGTATTTCCGCGCTGGGCAGAAGCGCTTGGCCTGGAAAATACGGTAATCAAAGGGATTGATTTCAAGCCGCATTCTGCTCCTGAGGCTTACCGGGAGGCAGTTTCGTTTATTAAGAACGATCCGTTGTCTCAGGGCGCGCTTGTTACTACCCACAAGATTGATTTGTATAACAGCTGCAAGGATCTGTTTGATTATATTGATCCCTTTGCATTACAGCTTGGTGAAATCTCCTGTATCTCAAAGAAGGACGGCCGGTTTTGCGCCCATGCCAAGGACCCGATTTCCAGCGGCCTGGCACTGGAGGCGTTTGTACCGGAGAATTACTGGAAGGAGAACGGCGGCGAGGTGCTGCTTCTGGGAGCGGGCGGGGCATCTCTTGCGATGTCTGTATATTTCACACAGAAAAAGTTCGGCGATAATGTTCCGAAGAAGATTATAATTGCCAACCGAAGTCTTCCGAGGCTGGAGGAGGCAAAGCGGATTCTGTCAGGGCTGAACGAAAAGGTGGAATTTGAATTTATTTTAAATCCTGTGCCGGAGAAAAACGATGAGACTCTGGGAAGGCTGCCGGCGCATTCGCTGGTGGTCAATGCGACCGGACTGGGGAAGGACGGGCCGGGAAGCCCGCTGACTGACGCATGCCAGTTCCCGCAGGACAGCCTGGTGTGGGAGATTAACTACCGAGGCGATCTGGTATTTAAGGATCAGGCGGAGGCCCAGCAGAAGGAGAAAAATCTGGTGATCGAGGATGGATGGACCTATTTCATCCATGGCTGGACCCAGGTGGTTTCCGAGGTGTTCCACATTCCGATTGAGGGGGAAACCCTGGATAATCTCAGTAAAATTGCCAGAGGATAAGAGAAAAATTGATTTCTTCAGGAGAAGAGGCTGATGCAGAAAATAAAATCTGCATCAGCCTCTTTTGGAGTATAAACAAGAAGGGCTTGCTTATCGGTTGACAATACTGGGACAGTCCTTCCCGGACAAAAGATCAATAAGATTCTGGATTGAGGCATGCGCCATATTGTCGGTTGCTTCTTTCGTATGTGCCCCGGTATGCGGCGTAGCGATGACGTTGTCAAATTCAAATAATCTGGAGTCTGTCGGCGGCTCTGTCTCAAACGCATCCAGAGCAAGTCCTGACAGCTTTCCGGTTCTCAGTGCGTCATAGGCCGCGTCCTCGTCGATGATTCCACCCCGGGAAGCGTTTACGATGATCGCCTGATCAGGCAGAAGCCGGATGGCCTCTGCATCAATCAGGTGATAAGTGGAATCCAGCAATGGAAGATGCAGGCTGACTACATTGGCTCGGCTCATGAGCTCTTCAAAGGACACAGCTTCTATCTGATGCTCTTTGCAGTATGCTTCGTTGATGTATGGGTCGTAGGCCAGTACATGCATGCCAAAGCCCTGGGCGCAGTTCGCAACGACTTTACCGATGGCTCCCAGGCCGAGAATGCCAAGGGTTTTGCCCTTCAGCTCCATGCCTGTGGAACGTACCCATGCGCCGTTTCTGGTCTGTGCATTCAGATAAGGAATTTTTCTGGCGGCGGCCAGGATCAGACCGAAGGCCAGCTCACCCACTGCCTGGGCGTTGACGCCGGGGGTGTTGGTGACTTTGATGCCCAGTCTTTTGGCCGCTTCGATATCCACCCGGTCATACCCTGCGCCATAGCGGGAGATGACCTTCAGATTGGGGCAGGCTTCCATTACCCTTGCAGTGATGGAATCCAGACCGGCAACAAACCCGTCGCAATCCTTCAAAAGAGGAATCAGATCCTCCTCTGCAAGCGGTTTACCGGTGGGATTAAACACAAGCTCGTCTGCAAAAGCCTGCAGAGGAGCCAGAGCAGCGTCATTCTTGCCCGGCTGCAGGGAGGTGGGAGTTACTAAAATTTTCATGATCTTTCCTCCTATTTCAATAAAGCAACTGCCTGGGCAGTGAGCTCTTTGATTTTTTCAAAATTACCTTCCTTTACGAAGCTGTCTTTTACCATCCAGCTGCCGCCGCAGGCAATGATTTTATTGAAGCTCAGGTATTCCTTGATGTTGTCGGCGTTGATGCCGCCGGTGGGCATAAAACGCATGGAGGGGAAGGGGGCAGCCAGAGCCTTGATTGTGGCAAGGCCGCCGTACTGGCTTGCCGGGAAGAATTTTACCACCGGAAGCCCGTATTCCATGGCTGACATTACCTCGGAGGGTGTACAGGTACCGGGGAAGATCATGATCTGATTGTCTACTGCCCATTCGGTGACGCTTCTGGAAAATCCCGGGGAAACGAGAAATCTGGCTCCGGCGTCCACGGCGCGTTTGGCCTGCTCTGTATTGACGATGGTGCCTGCACCGATCAGCATATCAGGAAATTCCCTGGAAGCAATTCGGATGGATTCTTCGGCGGCGTCGGTGCGGAAGGTAATCTCGGCCACGGGAAGTCCGCCCTGGCAGAGCGCTTCGCAAAGCGGCTTTGCGTCAGAAGCCCGGTCCAGCTTGACCACGGGAACAATTTTTTTCTCTTCAACCTGCAGTAACAATTCATTCTGATTCATAATAAGCTCTCCAATCTGGTAAAAATACGCGAATGCTTGATCGCGCCGGTAAATAGTTTCATACAGGGTCGTCTGTAAAGACCCTTACAAAATTGCTATGGGAAATTTTCTCTATCTGTCCTTCCGCAATTCCGCAGTGCCTCATCAGAGGCAGAAAGGAGGTAAACAGATAATCCAGTCCGATGGCCTGCTCCTCGTAGGATTTCAGCCTGGCCCGGGTGGTGTCCAGCGAAAAGAGAAGCTGATCCCCGAAGCCCTCCGACAGCATAGTCTGAAAAATCTCGATTTCTCTGAGATCGCTGTGATATTTGAATCGTCCGATCGTGTCATATTCCAGAAAAATTCCTTCTGCCAGAAGCTGCTTGTGGATCTCAAGATCCGGTATGGCCCGGTCCATATGGCAGAAAATCATTCGTTTCGGCGGCACCCTGCGTTCCTTTAAAAAATGAAAAAGGGCGATGGGGTCGGAGCCCTGTTCGATATGTACCATGACAGGAACGTCGGCGGCTCTGGCGGCCTCCGCTCCGGCGGCAAACAGCTTCCGGTAAATGGGCGTCAGCCCCTCCGTATCCAGCGCCATTTTTACAATTCCAGCCCGGATCGAACTGCAGTCGGAATGAAATTCGGTGTCAATATTGCTGAACATTCCGGCGGTCAGCTCGTGGATAAAGATACCGCGAAGCTCATCCTCTGACAGGGTAAACAGCCAGTGTCCCTCCGGGTAAAAGCAGAGCTTATGGAAGCCTGTGGAGGCAACGATATTCAGCCCGGTCTTTTTTGAAATCGCCAGAAGATTTTTTTCTATCCGGTTGCAGCCCCCGGGCTGGGCGTCCACCACAGTCCCTCCGCCGCTTTTCATAAGCCGCGCCGCCTCCTGCGTGCTCTTTTCCAGATCGTCAATCAGGAGCACGGGGCTTTTCTCCCAGGAGGTTCCTTTGCTGATGGCAAGATGCTCATGGCATTGACAAAATCCCAGTTCTTCAGGGCAGACGGGGCCCTGTACAGTCATTATAGTTTTCATACGTCTTTCCAGTTCGGGTTGTTGGCGACAGTGGGCCTTCCGTCCTTTTCGATGATTAATTTGTGGTAGCCCTTTGTCTCGATGGTGCCGTAATCGTGGCCGGCATCGGCGGCAAAGGTGTAGAAAAGAACGAGAGGCGTCTCTCCGGTGTTTACTGTACGGTGAGCATATCTGCGGGGTACATAGACAGCCTGGCCCTGGGAGAGGGGCATCTCGATACAATCACCCTCCGGGTTTTCCATTACCATGTAGCCTTCGCCCTTCAGGGTGTAGTATACTTCCGCAGTCTCCAGGATGGTGTGGAAGTGGCCCTTTGTAAAAAAGTACTCATTGCCTACCTTTCCGGGATACAGAATGGTTGTCCCGAAGGCGAGGTCCCCGGCGCGCTCCGGGCACCCCAGCTCGTGAAATTCGTAAATCAGAGGATCTTCTTTGGTGAGAATCTCTTCGAATGCTTTCTTATCACAGAACATCCCCCGCATCTGTGACAGATAACGTTTGGTGGTTTCAGCACTCCGGGAAAATCCGGTTTCTAGGTTGAAATCAACGAGGAAGCTGGTGTCCCAATTAAAGTTGTTCATAAAAGTTATACCTCCTTTATACGATTGCCTTTGTTTGTACTTAGTTTCATCTTACATTGCAATGTCATAACATAGCTACATTATAATATCGGAAGGATATATTGTCAAGAGAGGGGATTAGACATTTTTCACAGAAACGGAGGATACTTTTTGGCAGTATCAGGGATTGACAAACACCGTCTCAAAAGTTAGAATGTTACAACAAACGTACATAAAAACAAATAAGGACATATTGGGAGGAAAAGGAGGAACAGGAAGTGGCAAAATACATACTTGCACATGATTTGGGGACATCGGGAAACAAGGCTACCTTATTTACTGTAGGGGGAAAATTAGTGGGAAGCCAGGTTCATTCTTACGATGCTCATTATTTTAACAACACCTGGGTGGAGCAGGATGCGGAGGACTGGTGGCAGGCCGTTTGCCATACCACGAGAAATCTGATCGAGAGCACCGGAATTGATGCGGCCGAGATCGGGGCGGTGAGCTTCAGCGGCCAGATGATGGGCTGCCTTTGTGTCGACCGGCAGGGCAATCCGCTTCGCAAGGCGATCATCTGGGCGGACCAGCGGGCGACGCAGCAGTCGGCGCAGATCGAGGAGCATATCAGCCAGAAGGATTTTTACCATATCGTGGGCCACAGAAATACTCCATCCTACGGAGTGCAGAAGCTGATGTGGGTGAGGGACAACGAGCCGGAAATCTATGAGCAGACATACAAGACGCTTAACGCGAAGGATTTTATTGTATTTCGCCTGACCGGGAAATTTTATACGGAGTATTCCGACGGCAACAGTATGGGATGCTTTGATCTGTGCAATCTGAAATGGTCCGAGGAGCTGATTTCCTACGCAGGGATCGACGGAGACAAGCTGCCGGAGCTGAAGCCCTCCACCTTCGTAGCCGGAGGCGTGACAGAGGAAGCCTCCAGGATTACGGGGCTGGCCGTCGGCACGCCGGTGGTACTGGGCGGCGGCGACGGCGTGACTGCGAATGTGGGCACCGGATCGGTGCATCCGGGCAAAACGTACAGCTGCATGGGAACCTCTGCCTGGATCACCACTACGACAGAAAAGCCGATCTTTGATGAGGAAATGCGTACCGTGACCTGGGCCCATATCATTCCCGGGCTTTATGCGCCCAACGGGACCATGCAGACCGCCGGGGGAGCGTACAACTGGCTGAAAAACACGATCTGCAAAATGGAAACGTACGATGCGAAGCTTCACGGCAAATCACCGTATGACTATATGAATGAGCAGATCGCACAGGCTCCGGTGGGATCAAACGGCGTCATCTTCCTGCCGTATCTGTTAGGTGAGCGGGCGCCGCGCTGGAATGTAGATGCCAAGGGTGCATTTCTCGGTCTGAAGTCCGAAAACACCAGAGGAGATCTGCTGCGCAGTGTTCTGGAGGGCGTGACGATGAACATGGATATTATTCTTAATATTCTGAGAAAGCAGGTAGAGATTGATGAGATCACAGTGATCGGCGGCGGGGCCAAGGGAAGCGTATGGCGCCAGATTATGGCCGACGTGTACAACACCAGAATTCTGGTTCCGACACTGCTGGAGGAGGCAGGCTCGATGGGAGCGGCGGTCACCGGCGGAGTAGGCGCCGGCATTTACAAGGATTTCGACGCAGTGGAGCAGTTCCTGGAAATCAATTCGGTTCATGAACCGAATCCAGATGCAGTGACGAAATACGGCCCGGTAAAGGAAGTGTTTGACGAGTGCTATTTTGCACTGGAAAAGGTATTTCCGAAGATGAATTTCTAGTATAGTAATAAATTAAAAACATAGCCGGCAGGAAACAAAAAAGCAAAAGAAAGCTTTTCTGGACTTTTCCGTTTCCTGCCGGCTGTTTTTTTTATTTTAAAAATACTCCGCTGTTTCAGAAAATTTTCTGTTGGATATATTTTTGAGGAATGGTATGATTTATGGGAGATAAGTACCTTAAGGCCGAAATATATTTTTCGGGATATTAAAAAAATGCCTGGAATATCTCCGGGTGCAGGAAGGAAAAGCAGAGGATTAAAATAACAGGATGGAGGAACAGCGATGAGCAAAATAAGATTGGGAAGAAGCAGTATGGAGGTATCCAGAACAGCGGTGGGGTGCATGAGAATGAATGCGCTGACGGAAAGTGAAGCGGACCGCTTCGTGAAGGGCGCCCTGGAAATGGGATTGAATTTCTTCGACCATGCGGATATTTACGGCGGCGGAGACTGTGAAAGCCTTTTTGGAAAGGTTCTTAACGATAATCCAGGCTTGCGGGAAAATATGATAATTCAATCGAAGGCAGGCATCTGCCCCGGCGTGATGTACGATAATTCGAAGGAGCATCTGATCAAAGCTGTGGATCAGATGCTGCAGCGGCTTCATACGGAATATCTGGATGTATTTTTGATCCATCGCCCGGATGCGCTGATGGAGCCGGAGGAGGTGGCGGAAGCCTTCGATGCTTTGCAGACCGCCGGGAAGGTGCGGTGGTTCGGTGTCTCCAATCACAAGCCTATGCAGATCGAGCTGCTGTCGAGCTATATCCGGCAGGAGCTGCTGGTGGACCAGCTTCAGCTCAGCATTACAAACTCGAACATGGTGAGAAACGGCATGGAGGTAAATATGGAGACAGAAGGCGCCGTGGACCGGGACGGAAGCGTGCTGGATTACTGCCGCCTGAAGGGAATCACGATCCAGACCTGGTCGCCATTCCAGTACGGCATGTTTGAGGGCGTATTTTTGGGCAATTCTAAATTTGCTGCCCTGAATGAGGTGATTGATGAAATCGCAGGAAAATACGGAGTCTCAAATACAACGGTGGCGGCTGCCTGGATTTTCCGCCATCCGGCCAAAATGCAGATTTTAAGCGGAACCATGAAGCTGTCCAGGCTTCAGGAGATATGCAGGGCGGAGGAGCTTGTGCTGACCAGAGAGGAGTGGTACCGGATCTATCTGGCAGCAGGTCATATCCTGCCGTGATACAGCGGCATTCTGCACCTTTGAAGGGCGCAGGCTGTATATGACAGGAAAAACTTCTGGCCCCCGTGAATATACTGTATCAATGACTGGTCGGCATCTGCAAAGAGCAGAGCGGATGGGAAGCTGCATGAATTATATCTGGGGCATTATGATTGTAGTCGGAGTTGTTTACGGTACGATAACGGGAAATATAGACGCGGTATCGGATGCAGTGCTGTCGTCGGCGCAGGAGGCCGTGACGCTGTGCATCACTATGCTGGGAGTGATGGGCCTGTGGATGGGGCTTATGGAAATTGCCGGGGATTCCGGCCTGATCGAGACGATTTCCAGGAAAATACAGCCGCTGATCCATTTCCTCTTCCCCGGGATACCCAAGGATCATCCGGCGAACAAGCATATCACAATGAACTGCGTCGCCAATTTCCTGGGCCTGGGGTGGGCGGCCACGCCGGCGGGGCTGAAGGCGATGGAAAGTTTGGCAGAGCTGGAGAAGGAGCGGAGAAGCGGTGCAAAAACAAGCATGAATCTAAACACGGCCAGCAATGAGATGTGTACGTTTCTGATATTGAATATCTCATCGCTGCAGCTGATCCCGGTGAATGTGATCGCCTACCGGAGCCAGTACGGGAGCGTGAGCCCTACGGCGATTGTTGTGCCGGGAATTATAGCGACAGCGGTGAGTACGGCAGTGGCGGTTGTTTTCTGTAAGGTGATGGATAGGAAGCGGAGAGCGTGAGGCTCTTCGCTGTTCGTTTATATTGAAAAGAAATAGAAAAAACAGTATAATGAAGAAGGTGAAGGTCGGCAGATATGGAAAGCTTTTGACATACGATTACACTTCGCGGGGGCTTTCCCTGAAGCCGGTGGTATAGACAGGGCAGGCTGCAAAGAGAAGAAAAAGAAAAGGAAAAGAGGAACAGTTCATGAAACAGGAGGCAGGATTTTTGCTGGTGATGGCCGGTATATACCTGTTTGCGATCATGCCGCGCACAGGACGGCGGGCAAATAAAATGAAAGGCGTATTCTATGCGCACAGAGGGCTGCACAATAAAAAAGCCGGTGTGCCGGAAAACTCCATGACTGCATTTCGGAAGGCTGTAAATGCAGGCTATGGGATCGAGCTGGATATCCAGCTTACCAGAGATGACGAGGTAGTGGTATTTCATGATTTTGATTTAAAAAGAGTCTGCAGCGCAGAGGGAGAAATCAGCGATTATACGTATGAGGAGCTGCAGTCCTACGCTATATATGGGACAGAAGAGCATATTCCGAAATTCAGTGAGGTGCTGGAGGCGGTGGATGGAAGGGTCCCGCTTCTGGTAGAGATGAAATACAAAGGACTGCATAGCCGTATCTGCGAAAAAGCCGACGAATATCTGAAAAATTACCGCGGCGAATATGTGATCGAATCCTTCCATCCCAGGGCGTTGTGGTGGTATCGCAGACACAGGCCGGAGGTTTGCCGCGGTCAGCTGTCCATGAATTTTCAGCGCCAGGAGGGAAACTATCATCCGCTGCAGCTGGCGGCACGGTGTCTGCTGTTTAATTTCCTGGGCAGGCCGGATTTTATTGCCTATGATATTCGCGATAGAAATGCAGTATCAAAAAATATCTGCCGGAA
This sequence comes from Lachnospiraceae bacterium, assembly GCA_030524705.1. Lineage (GTDB taxonomy): Bacteria > Bacillota > Clostridia > Lachnospirales > Lachnospiraceae > Choladousia. The sequence continues at coordinate 30,706 of JAUNGD010000024.1, forward strand.
GCTGTTTGGCTGCCCCTGTGCGGCCTGGACGGTTCGATCCCGGAAACAGCTTGAGAAAGCCCGGACGTGTTATGATGCTTTTATATTTGAAGGGTTTTTCCCGGCAAAATAAAAAAACAAAAATGGCCCTTCGATTCTGTAGCGATCGAATTGCAGTACAATACCGTACTTCGCGCAGAGCTCCCGGACAGAATCTCTTAATACATAAGTGTGTTCTGTCAGGATTGCTGTGACAAGGTATAGTATAATATGACGGATTTCGGCTTATAGGATAAAAAGAGTATTTTATTTTTGTTGTGATAAGAGGAAAAATGAGGTATACTTATTCTATCAATACAGATAAAGACAAAAAGCCTGTCTGTAAATAAGTGTAAAGGACGTGATTATAATGAAAAGGGTGGGTTTGTTAACAAGCGGCGGCGACTGTCAGGCACTGAATGCGACGATGCGAGGTGTAGTAAAGGGGTTAGCCAGCAACATAAGCGAACTGGAAGTTTATGGATTTATGAACGGATATAAGGGCCTGATTTACGGTGATTACCGTCTCCTGACTTCCAGAGATTTTTCAGGTATCCTGACAAAGGGCGGAACGATCCTCGGCTCTTCCAGGCAGCCGTTTAAGCTGATGCGTGAGCCGGATGAAAAGGGGCTTGACAAGGTTGAGGCTATGAAGCAGAATTATTACAAGCTGCGTCTGGATTGTCTCGTGATCCTTGGCGGAAACGGTACCCAGAAGACGGCCAATCTGCTCAGTGAAGAAGGACTGAATATCATTCATCTTCCGAAGACGATTGATAATGACATCTGGGGCACCGATATGACCTTTGGTTTCTACAGTGCAGTGAACATTGCTACAGAAGCGATCGACTGTATCCATACGACAGCGGCTTCACACAACCGCGTATTTATCGTTGAGGTTATGGGACACAAGGTAGGCTGGCTGACTTTGTATTCAGCTATTGCAGGAGGCGCTGACATTATTCTTCTTCCTGAGATTCCTTATGATATCAAGAAAGTTATTGCTGCCATCGACAAGAGAACCAAGGCGGGCAAGGGCTTCACGGTGATCGCCGTGGCAGAGGGCGCGATCTCGAAGGAAGACGCGAAGCTGAGCAAGAAGGAGTACAAAAAGAAAATCGAGCAGAAGAAATATCCGTCCGTTGCTTATGAGCTGGCAGAGCAGATCAAGGCAGCAAATGGTCCGGAAGTGCGTATCACGGTTCCGGGACATACACAGCGAGGCGGAAGTCCGTGCCCGTATGACCGCGTACTTTCCACAAGAATCGGTGTGAAGGCAGCAGAGTTGATTATGAATGAAGAGTATGGCTGTATGGTGGGTATTGTCAACGGCAAGATGAAGAAGGTGCCGCTGAAGGACGTAGCCGGAAAGCTGAAAACAGTATCTCCGAAGGACCCGATCATTGCAGAGATGAAGCTTATGGGTATCAGCTTCGGTGATTGATTTGATGGTATAAACAATACTGTGTGATAAGTATCGCAGGCGGCCTGCATAACAGGACGCCTGCGTTTTACGCACAGGCACTAAGTTCTGCAAAGCAGAAGCGCAGGACTTTGCAATACGCAGCAAAAGCAGCACAGGCAGAATGACAGGAGGAAATGGCATGGGTTATACTGCATTATACCGGAAATTCAGGCCGGATTCCTTTGCGGATGTGAAGGGACAGGATCATATTGTAAAAACACTCAGAAATCAGATCATGGCAGACCGTATCGGACATGCATATCTTTTCTGCGGTACAAGGGGCACCGGAAAAACCACGATTGCCAAGATTTTTGCTAAAGCAGTCAACTGCGAACATCCGGTAGAAGGCAATCCCTGTAATGAATGTGCATCCTGCCGGGCGATTGCGGCGGGATCCTCCATGAATGTGATTGAGATAGACGCTGCGTCCAACAATGGTGTAGACAATATCCGGGAGATACGGGAGGAGGTAGCCTATTCTCCGGCGGAGGGAAAATACAAGGTCTATATTATTGATGAGGTGCATATGCTTTCCATCGGAGCTTTCAATGCGCTGCTTAAGACATTGGAAGAGCCGCCCTCTTATGTCATTTTTATTCTGGCGACCACGGAGGCCCATAAAATTCCGATCACGATTCTCTCACGGTGCCAGCGTTATGATTTCCGCAGGATTTCCCAGGATACGATACAGGCGCGTCTGGCAGAGCTGATGGAGCAGGAACAGGTTGAAGCAGAGGAGCGGGCGCTGCGTTATATCGCCAAAAAGGGCGATGGTTCGCTGCGGGATTCCTTAAGCCTTTTGGATCAGTGCATTGCCTTTTATCTTGGAGAAAAGCTGACCTATGATAAGGTACTGGAAGTATTGGGAGCAGTCGATACGGAAGTGTTCAGTGATCTGCTGAGAAAGATCCTGAAGGAGGATCTTGTGGCAGTGATCAGTACCCTGGAAAAACTGATTATGCAGGGACGTGACCTGACGCAGTTTGTAAATGATTTCACATGGTATATGCGTAACCTTATGCTTTTGAAGGCCTCTGATGATATGGAGGATGTACTGGATGTTTCGACAGAAAATCTGGCGCAGCTTCAGGAAGAGGCCGGGATGATCCGCAGCGATACGCTGATGCGTTTTATAAGGATTTTCTCTGAGCTGGCAAACAATATCCGCTATGCGACGAACAAGAGAGTCCTGCTGGAGCTGGCCCTGATCAAGCTGTGTAAGCCTGAAGCGGAGCGGGATGAGATTTCCCTTGTGGAACGGATTCGAAAGCTGGAAAAGCGGATGGAGCAGATTAGTACAGGAGCCGTAATTGCGAACAATCCTATGGCGCAGGGCCAGAAAATGACGGCCGCATATCCGGGAGATATGCCGGCAGATTATGGGCCGGGGGCGTACCCGGGGAGCATGCCGGCAGATTATGGGCCGGAGGCGTATCCGGAAAATATACCGGCGGATTATATGGCAGAGGCGTATTCTGGAGCGGCGGCGCAGCCGGGAACCGGGGGATTTGCGGCGAATGGTCCTTCCGGGATGAATTACCCGAAGGCAGCGCCGGAGGATCTGCGGCAGGTTCGGGCTATGTGGAAAAACATTATTGCGGAGACTACCGGCATGTTCCGGGTAGTTCTTGCAGCCGCAGAGCCGAAATTCAATGCGCAGGATGAACAGGACGGAAAACTGTACGTTGTATTTGCAGATTTTCTTGCGGAGCGTTATATTGATAACAGGGAGCGAAAAGCGGAGCTGGAGCAGATAATAGCAGACCGGACCGGAAAAAAGGTGGAGGTCAGATTTGTTTTGGCGGCGGATGAGGGTATTCAGCGCGGAAATCTTTCTTCGATTAATATTGAGGAAAGAATTCACGAATTTATTCATACAGATATAGAAATTGAGGATTAAAACTGATACAATAAGACCCAGAACAATAATGGAGGAAAAAATATGGCAAAGCGTGGAGGATTCCCGGGCGGTATGCCGGGCAACATGAATAATCTGATGAAGCAGGCACAGAAGATGCAGAAGCAGATGGAGGAAAATCAGAAGGCACTGGAAGAGAAGGAATTTACATCATCCGCAGGAGGCGGAGCTGTTGAGGTGACAATTTCCGGGAAAAAGGAAGTGACAAAGGTGAAGCTTTCTGAGGAAGTGGTGGATCCTGATGATATTGAAATGCTGGAGGATCTGATCGTTGCAGCAACAAATGAGGCTCTGAGACAGGTGGAAGAGGCGGCTGCCTCTGCCATGTCAAAACTGACAGGCGGTCTTGGAGGATTGGGAGGTTTTGGATTCTGATGGATTATTATGGAAGGCAGATGTCAAAGCTGATCGAACAGCTTTCTTCTTTGCCGGGCATTGGCGGTAAATCCGCACAGCGCCTGGCTTTTCACATTGTTCACATGCCGAAGGAGCAGGTGGAGCAGCTGACGAATGCCATCACGGACGCCCGCAATAATATCCGGTACTGCAAAGAATGCTTTACCCTGACAGATCAGGAGACCTGTCCTATTTGCAGCAATCCGGCCAGAGACAAAAAGACTATCATGGTGGTTGAGAACACCAGGGATCTGGCGGCCTATGAGAAAACTGGCAAATACGAGGGCGTTTATCATGTACTGCATGGGGCCATATCGCCGATGCTGGGGATAGGGCCGGGGGATATCCGGCTGAAGGAGCTGATGCAGCGTCTTCAGGGAGACGTGAATGAGGTCATCATCGCGACAAATTCCAGTCTGGAGGGTGAGACTACGGCAATGTATATCAGTAAGCTGATCAAACCCACCGGGATCAAGGTGACCCGTATTGCCAGCGGCGTTCCGGTGGGCGGTGATCTGGAATACATAGATGAGGTTACGCTTTTGCGTGCACTGGAAGGAAGAACTACTCTGTAGGCCAGAACCGCAAAATCTATATAAGAAATAGCTGTGTTGGCTGGATTCTGCGTTTCTGCAGTACGTCAGTTCATACATGCTTCAAGTATGCAGCCGCAGATCATATCGGCCATGGAGGAGATTGTAGAAAGCCGGGCAGTCTGCAGATCAAGATAAGGCTGGCTGCTTTTGCTGTTTGCAATACCTGTAATAGAAATATCGCCAATTTGCGGCAGGTTTTTACAGACGCCAGCTCCCGGATGCAGGGGGCCCGGGCGCACGAATACCCCGCCAATATGTTCATAAGCGCCGAGAGAAGCATCAACCGCAAGGATAATGCGGTCAGAATGCTTCTTTTTTATTTGTACAATTGTCTCAGGCAGATTCAGGGCATGGACGGTGTTCTGCAGCGTTCCATAAATGGGCAGATGTTTTCCGGCAGATTTATTAAGCATAGTTCCTACCAGCGGTCCAAGACAGTCTCCAATAATGCGGTCGGTGCCAATACATAAAATAACGGGAGGGATACTCTGAACAGGAAAGTCTGCGAGTATCCTTTTAAGATGTTGAGGGTCCAGGACATCGGCGCCAGCCGTTCCTGAAAGGCGGACTGATAAAAAACGAGATTTAAGGCGATCCATAAGAAACCTCCGGAAAATATTTGTGTAAATGTCTGGCTGTATGAAACGATTCTTTTTATTGTATCCAGGATGAATGGGAAGTATACAAAAAATATTTTTTGAAAAAATCAGTTTTTGTCCATGAAATACTAAATTCTGCATAAAGTATATGGTAAGGTTATGTGAACATGGCAAAAGGAGTGAGAGGAGTATGGAAAAAGAAACGGCATTGCCGAAAAACATACGCCAGATAGGAGACATTCAGGGAAAAGAAAAGATCTGTATTGAAGATTATGTCATGACGTACATCCGAAAAAAGGAACCACAGGAGGAATCAGGATATCTGGGAATCTTTCTCGGGGAGCGGAAAGAGACGGAAGAAGCCGTTTATGTGTTTATTCGGGGGATTCTGGAAATAGCTTTCGAAATACAGGAAGAGGAGCAGGAGCGTGAGACAAAAAGCAGGATGAAAGAAGCGCTGGAACGGGAACGGGTGGAATATTTTCCGGGATGGGATGTGCTGGGCTGCTGTATCATCGGAGCATATCAGACAAAACAGCTTGAAATGCTCTCGGAGATGGTACCGGAATCCGGACAGATAATTTATCATTTGCAGGAGCAGGAGGAGACGCTTTTCTGGAAGGAAAGTGAGCAGTACAGAAGAATAAAGGGATATTTTGTATTTTATGAGCAGAACCGGAAGATGCAGGAATACCTTGCAGAGGTATTTAAGGATGACAGTGTTGAAAAGGAAAGCCTGCCAGATCGGGCAATCAAGAGTTTTCGGGAGAAGGTAAAGGAAAAAAGCGAGAAAAAAACGGGCAGCCTGCTAAAACTTGCCAGTTCATTTTTCGTAGTGACTGTGTTGGTTATTGGAGCGATTGTGGTGAATCGGATTGATGAGATTCGGAATGTGGGTAATAGCACATTTTCTGAATATGAAGTATTGTCAAATCAGATTCAGCAGGAAGGCGAACGCCTGCCGGCAACAAATTATATTGCGAAAGAGCAGGAGAGTGGAGCGATGACAGGAGAAGATCCGGCGGGCGGAAACGCGGGCGTCCTGCTGCAAGCAGCGAATGTGGAAAATGAGAGCAGCCCGCAGGACACGGTAGATGCAGAGAACACGGATAATCTGCAGAGTGTGGCAAATGCAGGAAATATGGATAATCCGCAGAGTGTGGCAAATGCAGAAAGTACAGATAGTCTGCAGGATGTGGCAAATATGGAAAGCACAAATGGCCTGCAGGATATCGCAGATGCAGAAATCGCGAATGGCTCTCAGGACAGCGCAGCCATAGAAGAAGCAGGTATGGAACACACGGGGAGTACGGGTGCCGATACGCCGGAATCTGAAGCCAGCGAAGCATCATCAAGAGCCATCCGGGCGTCGTACGTTATCAAAGAGGGGGATACACTGGCGAACATATGCAGCAAATATTACGGCAGCCTTGATCGGGTAGAAGAGATCTGCGATGCCAACAATATTGCAGATGCCAATATGATAATGCCTGGTCAGAAAATTGTGCTTCCATAGGAACTGCTGTTCTTCGGAACGATAAGGAAATTTAAGGAGCGATAAGAAAATTTAAGGCCAGGTTGCGTTTGCGGGCAGATTCTGCTATGATAACATATCAGGGCAAACTTTTATTGGGATATGGGAGCATTTTGATTCTCCTGTATCGCAGGCTCTAAAATAATATATGCAAAAACGGTATTTGGGGTAACTGTGAAAAGGAAAGCAGTCAGGGAAATCAGACGGCAGGTATGATACATGAATAAAGATAAATGGAAAGATATTTCGGGGAATCTGTTGAGACAACTTCATTTTTTAAGAATAGAAGAAGACCCGGAACAGGAAGATGAGATACAGGTAGAAGAAAGGCCATTATCTTCCGGCAATATCTCAAAAAAGGATTTGCCGGAAGGTGATTTAAAGGAAAAGCTTGAGAGAAACCGCAGATGGGTATTTCGCAGAAGGATAGTGCTTCTGGTTCTTGCGGTACTTACTATCGGGGGCTTTGTACTGTATAACAGAATGTATACGTTTACGGATTATGTAATTGTGGATTCGTATGAGAACGAAGTGGCGTCAGGAAGTAAGTATGAGGCAGTCGGGAAAAATATTTACCGGTACAATTCCGACGGAGTTTCCTGCGTCAGCCGCAAAAATGAGCTGAAATGGAGCATTACATACAATATGCAGGCTCCGATTGCGGATGTCTGTGGCGAGACGATGGCAGTTGCGGAGCAGCAGGGCAATCAGGTTTATGTAGTGAACAAAGACGGACTTGTGGGAAATTTTGAGACGCTGCTTCCGATTCTCAAAGTTCGTGTTTCGAAGCAGGGAGTTGTAGCAGTAGTACTGCAGGAAGAAAATGTTACCTGGGTCAATCTGTATCAGTCAGACGGCACCTCGATTGCGAATGATAAAACCACGGTCGCAGAGTCTGGGTATCCTCTGGATATCGATTTGTCTCCGGACGGACAGAAGCTGGCCGTATCCTATCTTGGCATCAGGGAAGGAATCATTAACAGCCGCGTAGTATTTTATCATTTCGGAGCCGCCGGACAATCTGCAGATAATCATATCGTGAACAGTGAGAGCTACACCGAAACAGTTATACCAGAGGTATATTTTACAGATAATTCCAGAGCGGTAGCTGTTGCGGATAATGGATTTATGGTATTTAAAGGCAGCGATGTTCCAAAACAGTCCGCATCTGTGGCCTTTGAGGAGGAGATTGTCAGCACCTTCCATGATGAAAGCAGGATTGGCTTCCTGTTTCGGAGTACGGATGAGAAATACCCGTACCGAATGGAGCTGTACAGTTACAGTGGCAGAAAAAAGGCGTCCAGAGAGATGGATGCGGAATTTGATAAAATAAAAATTCAAAATGGCCAGATTCTGATGTATAGTGATAATCACTGCGATATCTTTCTTTCTTCCGGAAGAAAAAGGTTCTCGTCCGCATATGAAAAAGAAATTGTTGATGTATTTTATTTTTCAGAGTTCAGGAAGTATATGGTCATTACGCAGGACAGCTTTGACAGGATAAAGGTCAGCTAGCGGATATGGCCGGCAGAGGCGAAGCTGAACCGCTTAATTTGGAGGAGATATGAATTTACTTGAGATTATTATTATTGTTCTGACGGTAGTACTGGCATTTATGGGATATCGCAGAGGGTTTGTGAGGAAACTTGTTTCTATGCTTTCCTTTGTGGTTTCGATTGCTCTTGTTTCTATGTTTTTGCCGTATATGACAGATTTTTTGAAAAATAATACTCCAGTGTATGAGTACATTGTAAAACAGTGTCAGCAGGTGATGGAACAGCAGGTTATGAGTTCTCTGACAGGAGAAAATTCAGGAACTCAGGCTGATGCATACCGGAACATGGGGAGAGATCAGATAAAAAGTCTGATGGAGCAGAATGGCTATGACAGCTCTGTTATCGATACCCTCAGTGATGAACAATTGGAACAGTATAAAGAACAGTATATTCAGCAGTATATTGACCAGTATATTGGAGATAATACCGCAGGGCAGAGTATTCAGCTGAATCGAAGCCAGCAGACAGAGTTGATTGATAATCTGCCGCTGCCGGAGATGTTCAAGGATATGTTGCTGGACTATAATAATAAAGAGGGGTATGCGAGTCTGGGAGTGTCCACTTTCCAGGAGTATATTGTCAACTTTATTGCAACCGTGATCCTGAATGTGATATCTTTTATTGCTGCAGTGATTGTAGTGCAGGTATTCCTCCGGGTGGTAATCGCAGCGCTTGATATTTTATCGCACATTCCGCTGATTGGTGGCCTGAACAGGCTTTTGGGACTTATGCTGGGGCTTTTACAGGCGCTGTTTTTTATCTGGATCTTCTTTTTGGTACTCTCTATGGCGTCAACGACAGAAACAGGGCTGCAGCTGATGAATATGGTGCAGAGCAGCCGGCTTCTGGGGTATTTGTATGATTCGAATCTGTTTATGCAGATCGTGATTCAGGCGGCGGCGCTGTTTGTATAAACGGCATGGGACTGTAAATATTGGTACGAGACTGCAGCAAATTTTCGGTTGACAAATGTCCGTGTCAGTGGTACACTTTAACACAACAAAGGATGAAACCGATGAGAAAGAGTAGTAGGCATTCATTGTGAAGTCACAGAGAGCTGCAGATGGTGGGATTGCAGTATGGAACGGATTGCTGAATGGACTTTTGAGGGCGGCCTGAAATAGAAATTATATGAAGTAGGAGTCGCCGGGAACCGAACCCGTTATCAATCAGGAGTGTATGACAGTACATGCGAAAGTGGACATTACGTCAAAGTGAGTGGTACCGCGATAATAAGAAATTATTACCGTCTCAGATAAAATCTGAGGCGGTTTTTTGCGCGTTGGCAATGAGCCGTGCGAAGACACCGAAGGGCAAAATGGACGCTTGCGGACATATTTGCCGGGCGGTGGATTCATAGGGCGAAGCCCGCGACCGAGACGGAACGAAGTGCAGTCGAGGTAGCAGCACGGCTTCCGGTGGAGAGGAGTCGGCGAAGCCCGCGACCGAGACGGAGCAAGGCGGAGTCGAGGTAGCAGCACGGCTTCCGGTAGAGAGGAGTCGGCGAAGCCCGCGACCGCGTATCACTTAAAGATAAACACCGGTTACTCCTTTGAAAAAACAAAATCAGGCCGGAGGCCGCACAAAGAAAAGGAGAACAAAATTATGAAGAGAAAAGTATTGGCAAGTGTAACGGCATCTGTTATGGCATCTATTATGTTGGCAGGAACAGCAATGGCAGCAGAGTACAAGGTTGGTATTATCCAGTTTGTAGACGATGCATCCCTGAATCAGATCGAAGCAGCGATTGAAGCGGAGCTGGATGCAAAATCCGAAGAGGGCGAGGACAAATACATCTACGAAGGCAATGTATACAACGGGCAGGCAGACGCAACGACATTGAATCAGATTGCAACGCAGTTGATCGCAGACGGTGTAGATGTGATTGTTCCGATTGCAACGCCGGCAGCCCAGATCGTGCAGACGGCTACCGAGGATAATCAGATTCCGGTTGTTTTTTCAGCAGTATCTGATCCGGTGGGAGCAGGACTGGCCGAGAGCATGGAAGCTCCTGGTGCAAATATTACAGGAACCAGTGACGCTCTGAATACGAATGCAATTCTGGATCTGATGTTTGTGGCAAATCCAGATATCAAGTCTGTAGGACTGCTGTACAGTCAGTCAGAGGATGCTTCCAAGCAGCCGATCGAGGATGCAAAGGCATATCTTAAAGAAAAAGGCGTAGAATATGTAGAAAAGACGGGCACAAACAACACGGAGGTTGCACAGGCAGCCGACGCCCTGATTGCGGCAGGCGTTGACGCAGTATTTACACCGACCGACAATACAATCATGACGGCAGAGCTTGGTATTTATGAGAAATTCATTGATGCAGGTATTCCGCACTATGCAGGTGCTGATTCCTTCGCTCTGAACGGGGCGTTCTGTGGTTACGGCGTAGATTACACAAATCTTGGAACAGCTACGGCAGATATGGTAGTAGAGATTCTTCAGGGCGCGGATCCGGCAGCGACAGCAGTTCAGACCTTTGATAATGGTATTGCAACCGTCAATACAGAAACAGCAGAAGCAATCGGCCTGGATTACAGCGGATTTGCAGAGCTGTGTACAGAGGTAATTGAAACAGTTACGGCTGAAGAATTTGAATAAAGTGAGCCAGGTATACAGGATTCATGCTTGCATGAATCCTGTATATGAATAAAGTAAGTAGTTAAGGAGTAAAATATGGAATCATTGTTGTCACTTCCGGTAGTCATCAGCGCGATGGAGCTTGGATTTATCTATGCGCTGGTGGCATTGGCACTGTTTTTGAGCTATTCGATTTTAAACATTGCCGATTTGTCTACAGACGGATGCTTTACCTTGGGCTGTGCGGTTGGAGCACAGGTTGCGATCATGGGGCATCCGGTATTGGCGTTATTTGCAGCCATGGCTGCAGGCGTTTGCTCCGGTTATGTTATGGCATTTTTGCAGACAAAGCTGGGAGTGGAATCCATTCTGGCGGGAATTATTGTCAATACAGGATTGTATACTGTGAATCTTGCGGTGATGGGATTTTCTTCAAACCTGTCGCTTTTCAAATGTGAGACGGTATACAGTCTATGTAAGGATTTATTTGGAAGTACATGGTACAAGCTTATTGTGTCAATTATTATAGTTGTGATTGCATGTGCGGCGATCGCATGGTTTCTCGGAACCCGGATCGGACTTTCTGTCAGGGCTACGGGGGATAATGCAGACATGGTCAAGGCATCTAGCATTAATCCCAGCTTTACGATTACCGTGGGGCTGTGTATTTCCGGCTCTTTGACGGCACTTTCCGGCTGCCTGATCGGTCAGTATCAGAAGACCTGCGATATCAATCTCGGCACCGGTATGGTTACAATCGCATTGGCCAGCCTGATCATTGGAGAAACCTTGATCGGAAAAAGCAGTGTTTTCAGAAGAATTGTCGGCGTTATCGTAGGAAGCTGCCTCTATCGTTTCGCAATTGCGATTGCGCTGCGGCTCCATATTCCGGCGGAATGTCTGAAGCTGGTATCCGCTGTGATCGTAGCGATAGCCATTGCATCTCCGTATATGAAAAAACAGATTGCATTCCAGAAAAAGAAAATGATGGCTGCTTCTGCCAGAAAAGGAGGAAGCGGCGTATGCTGAAGCTGACAAATATAAGAAAAGTATTCAATGAAGGGACTGTCAATGAAAAGGTAGCGCTGGATCACGTGAGCCTGACAGTGAAAGACGGTGATTTTGCAACGATCATCGGCAGCAACGGCGCTGGAAAATCGACGTTGTTTAACTGCATTGGCGGCAGCTTTTACGTGGATGAGGGAAGTGTATTTTTGGACGATACGGACATTACGTATGTACCGGAGTACCGCAGGGCGGTTCAGATCGGCCGTTTGTTCCAGGATCCCATGAAGGGTACGGCTCCGCATATGACGATAGAAGAGAATCTTGCGTTGGCATACCTGCGGGTGGCAAAACACCGAAATTCCATTTTTTCCAGGATCAGCAGCAAGGAACGGAAGATGTTTCAAGAAAAGTTATCTCTGTTGAACATGGGGCTGGAGGACCGGATGAAGCAGCCGGTAGGACTGCTCTCAGGTGGGCAGAGACAGGCGCTGACGCTTTTGATGGCGACGCTGATTCCGCCGAAGATCCTTCTGCTGGATGAGCATACTGCGGCACTGGATCCCGGAACTGCGGACAAAGTGATTGAGCTGACGAAAAAGATTGTGGAAGAAAATCATCTTGCCTGCCTGATGATCACCCATAACATGCACTCGGCATTGGAGTTGGGGAACCGGACGCTGATGATGGACAGCGGAAAAATCGTGTTGGATATCAGCGGTGAGGAAAGAGCAGGGCTGACTGTGGATGGCCTGCTGGAGAAATTCAGCGTCGGAACAGGAAAAGAGCTGGACAATGACCGGATTCTTTTTTCAAAAGTAGAGTAGAGGTTTCGGGCAAGTTTAATGTAGGATTGCGGAAGCACGAAGTACGGAGCAATCCGTGGACTTATATTCTTGGCGGTGCCTGCGAAGCAGGCATAAAAGTTTAGAAGGGAGGATGATGAGTATGAAGAAAATGAAACGCTTGTTGCTGGTAGCTATGCTGTTTGCGTTAATGTTGGTTCCGCAAAATGCCAGTGCAGCCAGCCAGAAGACGAAAGCGATGAAGGCGTATAAAAGCTATATGGCTCAAAAAGGCTCTTCCGCGAGGTTCGCAGTTGCATATCTGGATAAGGACTCTGTGCCGGAGCTGATCTATTATGTGCCGTCCAAACCGCTGTATAAGGTCTTTACCTGGAAAAGCGGAAAAATGAAGACGGTATTCAGCGCAGATTATTCAAAAGATATTTCCAATTTATATGATTTTAAATACTATTATAAGAAAAAAGGCGTACTGCTGGCTACTCCGTACACCGGAGCTGCGGGAATCAGCGGAAAGACCTATTTTGCGTACAGCGGCGGTAAGTATAAACGTGTGCTAGACAGACAAAATGCATTCGGAAAGGTCAGTTGTTACAAAATCTCCGGGACAAAATTTACGAAGATCAGCTCAGCGCAGTTCAATAGCTCGCTGAAAAAGCTGGTGGGAAACACAAAGGCAGCTAAGCTGACATATTATAAAAACACAGCGGCGAACCGAACAAAACGGCTGAAGTAGATTCCGAAAGAAGGCTTTAATGAGGGTGTTGTAAAATACAGCACCCTTTATTACCGCGAGCAACGAGCCAGAAAGCCATACATGGATACTTGATTTAAGACAAAGGGGGATAAGGATATGCTTGAATTTAAATACGATACACAGCTTCTTATAGAAGGAGAAAATCTTGACGAGGATGAGATCGGCGATTATTTTACCGAAAATTTTAAAGGAGATTGTCTTCTAGCCGTGGGAGATGAAGAGCTGATTAAAATTCACTTTCATACAAATGAGCCCTGGAAGGTTCTGGAGTATTGTTCGAGCCTGGGCGAGATCTATGATATCGTCATCGAGGATATGGACAGACAGTCCAGGGGACTGAAGGGATAGCTTTGTATCATATATAGAAATTATAAAAAATTCCGTGATAATCCAAGAGCTTAAAATGCTTGGGTTTCACGGAATTTTTATTTGGGGATGTATGAGCTAAAAGTCAGCAGCGGCCGGCATCCCCTTTTCATCTTTTCATATAGTTGATACCTTTATGAAATCATGAGATGCGCATGCATGCGAATACCCA
>JAUNGD010000025.1 GCA_030524705.1 Lachnospiraceae bacterium
GCAAAAACCCGGTCTGTTACAACGGAGACCTCTTTTCTGCAGAAAAAATAAAAGCATTTACAGAAATAGTTTCATCATTTTTTTGTTTGTTTTTATGGATAAGGTGTTTAATTTCTTCCAGTGTTGTTTTGTTCTTATTGCTTCTCCTTCATTTCTTTTTCTAATTCTTTTCGTATTTCTTTTTCAAAAAATCTTTCTGATTTGAGTTTCGATATTAGATAATGGATGTCTTTAGGGCTTGTACAGCGTATATCCGATTTTTCTGGATAAATTAACTGTAAGTCGTGAATAAACCGGTATTCTTCTGGATTTGGAATCTTCATTAAATTAAGTTCTTTCGGGCAAATATCAGGAAGTTTAGCAAGACGAATTTTCATGTACAGAAGAATATCATATTTTGTGCTGTATTTGTCTTTGCCAGATATTAATTCAACAAATGAAGTAGTTTTTTCGGCAGAAATATTATTCTGTGAAGGTAAAGGAAAAGGGCGATGGACAAAAATGGATGCTGAAAATTGTTTAATCGTTTTCTTTAACTTAAATAGTTTTTTGATTTCTACATTGATTTCATTACTTGCAGATTTTTGTAGATCAAGTTCTGCCAGACTCTTTGTAATACTATTTTCAAAATCATCCATTTCTTTATGGTTGGTAAGGCCATAGGAAGCTAATATGTCTGCAATTTCTTTAAACTCCAGAATGGCTTGTCTTGTTTCCTTGCTATATTTTTTTAATTCTATAGGTTTTCTTTTGGGTGGAGAAATGGAAGTATTTGTGTCGTTAAATTTCTCGTTTTTTGTAGTGCTTTTTCTTCGATTCTTCCCATAGTTCAGTCCATCTGGAAGGTTTTCGGTTTGTTCGCTCCGTATTGCTTTAATGATTTGCTGCGCCTGTGTTTCCGTTAATGTTTTAAATTTTCTTGTTAATCGGTAGCGGGAGTTATGGATGGCCTGGAATAAATCAGAACGGGTCTTTGCTTTCATTGGATTTAATTTTGCCTGATTTTCCTCAATTACTGTAGAATCTGGAATAAAGACAATATCCTTTTTATCAATGCTTTCAGAAAGAAGAACAGGTTCTAACTCTCGATATTTTTTGATAAACTCTTGTAACTTCCCCGTATTGTCCAGATAGTCTTCCAGGTTAAAAATTGCACGTTGGTAAGGAGTATTTTTGGCATGGAGTTCCCGGAGTTTCATATTCAGGATTTCCATCGTTGAAATATCATACTGGTCAGCGATTTCTATAGCTTCATCTAACAGTTTTTGTTGTGTTTTAGCCTTTTTTAAGTCAAGATTTTCTAAGGCTCTGGTTTGGGATAAGGAAATATCTGCTGTACTTATTGCCTGAGAAATACTTTCTTTGAGTGCTATCAAAATGTGGATAAGGAAATTTCTGCGCTTTCCATACCGGTCATAATGGGAAATATAAATGACAGGATAAGATGTTTTTTCCACGCACTTTTCTTTATTTTTTGTATATTCTTCAACTCTTTTTTGATAGCTTTCTTCTTTGTCCTTTTTTTCAAGAGTATTGCAGATTCCTTCATAGGTATAGCTATATCCCAGGCGGCGGTCACGTACCATACCTTCGTCTTTTTTAAAGGTAATACTTTTAGGATTATGTTGAATCTCATAGTCTTTTTCTTCCATAAGTTTTAATACTTCATCATAAGAATGGGCGAGGGAAATGCTTTCGTTCAGGTCATGTATGATATTTTCCTTCCAGCTTTCGCCTTCTTTTGTGGCAATAAATTCCTTCCAGCTTTTATAGGGTTTTTCCTTTTCCTCATTAACGAACACGGGTAAGCCGTATTCCAGGCTGATTTCATTGGCAATATGACGGAAATTTTGATAAACATGATAGCTGTCTTTAAACTTGTGCCGTCCGTCTAATGCATAAGCATTGACCAGGATATGGTTGTGATAATTATTGGTATTCAGGTGTGTCGTGATTAGTGCCTGAAACTCATCACCGCATAACCGCCTTGCAAATTCACAGCCCATTTCATGGATAATTTCCGGGTCGGTATCCCTTCCTTTGTAACTCAGAATGATATGGAATGCCTGGTTTGCTTTTTGGCCTGGGGCAAGCTTTTCACTTTTATGTGCATGATATAACTTTTCAATAAGGTTAAATTCCTGGACAGCAGTATCAGGGCAGCAGTTATGGCCGGATACCAGATGCTTTTTGGTGGAAGAATTGGTTGCTTTTGCATCGTTTTTGAGGTAGTGAATAGCATCTTTCGCATAGGCTGTATCTGCTTTATTTTCTGTATAAGGTGATTGGATTTTTTCAGGGTCATTTATATAGGCTGAACATTTTTTTACTCCAACACTTCCGTTTTTCACCTTAATGTATTTTCCATATACGGTTCCATTAGCATAATTTGACATAGTTTTCTCCATTCTACTACAATAGATTCTCGTAATCTGTGTATATTTCACAGCACAAACAGATATGGATGGAATGGTTTTCTTTTGCCCATATCTCTTTTTGCTGTATATGATTTATCAGGAATTTCCTTAATGTATTGGATTTGTTAAACCGATTGTATTTTTGCGGATTGTTTCCAATATTTTTGAAATATTCAGTAAATATTCGATGGCTTCTAAGCGGAAAAGTTGAAGAGATTCAATAAGTGTGTTTGCAGTTGCTTCATTTTCTGCATAGTCTTGAAAACGGTTTAACTCATCCAATAGTTGTGCCAATAATTCATTTGCATATTGGATGCCAGATAACATTTCTCTTTCTATATATCTGGATGGTGGTTCATGGAAGCTAATCCAAGAGTTGTTTAGGTGATTTTTAATGATTTCATCCATAAGGTGATTCTTACTTACCCCTTTTTTCTTTGCCATTTTTTCTAAACGTTCATTTATTTTTTCTTCACATCGGTAGCATATCTGCATAGAAGACCTCCTTAAATTTTGTTACAAAAAAGAGAAAATTTCTTGTAAACTTTCGGGAAAAAAGATAGCCCGCAAGGGCAGGTACGGCGAAGCTGTCGAAAGGGTTCGGGTGTCCCGACCTGGGGACGTAGTGGAAAAATGTGATAGCATTTTTTCACGCAGTCATTACTGGCTAAGTTTAGAAAGTGTCAATTAAATTCATTCAAATTTTTTATTTTCTGATTTATCCTACTGTGGAAAGGGTTTTAAAGATAGAGAATACGAGGATAAATTTTTCTGGAAAATATCCTGGTTAAAAAAATTAATTCAACGATAATGAATATTTTCAGGTTTTGTGTATCCGTATGGGCAAGATTTTTAGACTGCCCTGATGTGTTGCACTGGTAAGCTAATTCACAAAAAATAGTTATCCCATTTCTTAAAACGGGAATCTCTGTCCACACCGTTTTAGAATTACAGAAAGCAGGGGAAGAAAGCAAGGAAAAGAAGGTAAGGAAAGAAAGGGAATGGTTTATGGAAGACAGGATGGTAGTAAACGCAGGGATGGAGTATTCACAGAAGACAATGGAAGTGTGGGATGATGTGGTTCAGGCATTGTTGGCGACACTGTCCGGTAAATCAGGTATGGGACAGAAACATGTCTTGGAACAGTTTGCTGCATACGTAAAGGCAGGAGGAACGATAAAGGCGGCTCGGTTTGATGAGGAACATCTGGCAGAGTTTCATGCTGCTGCCAGAGAACTTGGATTAATGTATTATGCGATCCGGGATGTGCAGACGAAGCAGGCCGTTATTTTAATTCGGGATTGTGATGCCATGTGTTTAAACCAGGTAGCAGAAAATCTGGCAAAGCGAGGGAGGCCGTTATATCTTAATCCGCAGCTTTCCGTTTCTGAATTTCTGGAGAAAAATGAAAAGGAAGAAATCCTGTTTTGTCGTGCAGAATCTCTGGAAAAGTTAGAAGATGCAAAATGGGAAGCCGCAAATAGAAAAATGGAATTTGCGATAGGAAAGCAGCAGGATGGAAGTTATATTGTTATTTTTCGAAAGGAAGATACGGAAAATTTAAGAAAGATTGGGATTATCCATAAAGATGTACCAGTGGCAAAGCTTTTTCGGGTTTCGGATATTGAGGATGTAAGGCAGATTGTTAAAGAACAGCGGCAGGACAAAGAAGCAGAGAGGAAAACAGAGAAACAGGAGCAGAAAAATCATGGAAGGTAAGGAAATAAAGAATGTGATTAAAAATCATAACAAGCAGAGAAGCATTTGTCGGAGAGGGGAAAGATCATGGCAAAGATTGTAAAAACGGATACACAGGAAGCTGCGTTAAAAGTAATTAAAGGAAATATAAAAATTCTGTCGGGAATTAATACGGCAATTAATGCTAAAGAAAAAGATTCCCGCATGATTATTACTACAGGAAAAAAGAAAGTATCACTGGCGATTGAAAAACCGTTTTGTGATAACGTCCTGAAAGAAATCCGCAAAAAAATGGTCGCCCAAACAGAAGTATTGGCAAAAAAGAATGCGATAAGGCTGGAGAAGGAAGAGATTGCTATACTGGAAAATCAGGAGGATGGTTCTGTTTTGCAATCAGATACGGAGGAATAAAGTCATGTCAGAGGTAAAAAAGAGAAATGGCAAATCCGATATTGGGGAGAAGTTAATTGCCTTCGCAGTAATGGCAGGGATAACGGTTTTCTTTTGCGGGCATTTATCGGCAGTTATTGAAAAAGGGGCTGACCTGGATAATTGGTCAACAATGTTGATGGAACATCTGCAAGCAGCGCCATTTGATTTTTTCCATGTGAATTATTATGTGCTGTATTTTGCAGTGTGTATATTTGCCCTTATCTTTTTTATGGCATTTTCTAAGCGGGAACTTCCCAGGGCAGAAATGAAAGGGATTGAGCATGGTTCCAGTGATTTCCAGACAATAGAAGAACGGAATAATTTTTTGGCAAATAATACGACGCCAATCTATTCTCTGGATTTACATGAGTTTGCGGAAAAAATGGTTAAGTTGGATAAGCCAAAACCAGGAACTTCTAGCCAAAGGATTTTTCGATGGATAAGCGGAAGGAAAAACAAAAATATTGGGGATGGGAAATAGAAACAGGGAAATTGAAAAAACAGATAAAATGCGGAGTAATGGAAATGAAAAATAGAAAGTAAAAAAGCAGTAGATGCAGCGCAAGAAAAGGAGTAAGAAAACAGAAATGAAAATCAGGAATACAAGGCAGAAGTCAGCAGGCTCAGAGAGTGTTCAGGGAAGAGTGGGTAGAGAAAGCAATCTCCTGTTAAGCCAAAACATAAAAATCAGTTATAACACCTGGCTGTCAAAACTTGGCTCATTAAATTGTCTGGTAATTGGCGGAACCGGGGAAGGAAAGTCCAGAGGATTTGTTAAACCAAATATCTATTCCCTCCCGGTCGATCCCAGGGATGGCAAGCCCATTAGTTTTGTTTTGACTGATCCCAAAGGGGAACTGTGCCAGGATACGGCTGGATTTTTAGAAGCCAATGGGTATCAGATCCGGGTATTCAATATCAATGAACAGAGATTTTCTGACTGCTATAACCCCTTCCGCTACATCCAAAGCGCAGACTCCCTTTTGATTATGGTGGATTCTGTGGTGGAGAATGCAAATGGCGGGAAAATCCCTTCCGACCCTCATTGGATGAACAGTGCAAAATCCCTGCTTAATTCCATCTGCTATGCCGTTTATTATGAGTTTGCCTTCCGTGACCAGAACTTTACGACTGTATCAGAGTTACTAAATATGTGTGGCTTTTCGGAAGGGGATGAGAATTATCAGTCTGGCTATGATGTTTGGCTGGATCATTTGATGAAGACCTCTCGGATGGGCGAGGAGCATCCGGCAATCGTCTGGAGGAGGAAGGTATCTGCTACAGGGAAAGAAATGAGTTCGATTATCTCTACTGCACAGACCGCTGTCCGGCTGTTTGCTTCCAAAGATATTCAACGTCTGACAAACGTAGATACCCTGGAAATGGATACCATAGGGGACAGGCCAACAGCATTTTATATCATTATCCCAACAACCAACAGTACCTATAATTTTCTGATTTCTCTGCTTTACACCCAGTTATTTGAAAGCCTTTATTACCGGGCGCAGAATGTATTTAACGGGAACCTTCCCCATCATGTGACGTTTTTTCAGGATGAGTTTGCAAATGTGGGCAAGATCCCGGATTTCGATAAAAAGATTGCCACTTTCCGTTCTGTCAATCTCTCTACCTGCATGATTGTCCAGTCACCCAACCAGATAGAAACCCTTTACGATAAGGCAGCGGCGGACATTATGGATAATGTCCATCAGATTGTGTTTATCGGAAGCGGCGGACAGGGAGAAAAGTCGGCAACGAAGTGGATGAGTAATGCATTGGGAATCAAAACAATTCAGGCAGAGCAAACCTCTGTCCATGCATCAAAAACCGTGGGGATGTTTGGCTTGGACGGTTCTACAGTAGAACATTCCTATAATGCTACCCAAAGACCGTTGATGACCCAGGATGAGCTTTACCGTCTGCCGTCAAACCAGTGTATTGTGATGGTCAAGGGACAGAAACCTTTCCTGGATGAAAAGATTGATCCAGATCGATGTTTAAATTTCAGTTCTGACCATTTTAGTGTGCAGGGGGAGCATGGGAGAAAGCTGAAGAAAGAATTATTGTATCCGATCAACGATAAAGACCCAAGATATCCGGCAAAGAAAAGGACTTTCGATTCTTACCGGTTAGGGATAGCGCAGTCCGTAAAGATAGATGAAGAGCAAAATGAACAGCGCAAACGGGATATGAAGGAGGATGAAAAGTACGATCCGGTTCCCCAGGAGCCTGTGATGCCGGAAATAAAGCCGTTGACGGATGTAATTGCTTCAGGAGAAGGGAAAGTAAAAAAGTTTGAGCCTGCTGGTTTTTATAACGAAGGAGAGGAAGAAAATAAAGATTCAGGGGGCATAAGCCAACAGGGAGCGAAGGAAAATAATAGTTACTGGATTGAGCGATAGAAATGAATCGGCTGCAGATGAAGAAATGGATTCAACGTAAGGGAAATACAGAAAATAAGGTAGATGCAAAAAGTGTCAGCAGAGAAGAAATGCATACCGGGAGGAAATACAGGATGGATAACGTGTTATTACATACAGGGAAGGATGATTGGGAAACGCCGGAAGCATTTTTCCGGCAGTTAGACCAGGAATTCCATTTTACCCTAGATCCCTGCTCCAGCCATAAAAATGCAAAATGCAAAAAATATTACACAAAGGAGGACGATGGTTTGATAAAGGACTGGGGAGGGGAAGTGGTGTTCTGCAATCCCCCCTATTCCAAAATGGGAAACCAGGATGCCTGGGTGGAAAGAGGCTGGAGGGAAGCCCAAAAGGAAGGTACAGTTGTGGTTATGCTTCTCCCGGCAAGGACGGATACCCGGCGTTTCCATCAGTACATCCTTGGGAAAGCAGAGATCCGGTTTATCCGGGGAAGACTTGCCTTTGAACTGGATGGGGAGCCAATCCGGGATAAAAAGGGAAATCCGGTAAGTGCGCCCTTTCCGTCCATGGTTGTGGTATGGAAATCAAATATTATGCCGCAGTTAGTGGGGCATTTTAAGGAAAAATAAATTTTCATTTCCCAAAGTCATTTATGTTTGCCACAGGGAAATAGCAGGGGATGGAAAAAGTCCCTGGTACATGGATTAACCGGTGGAAGCCACCGGGGAGTGTTCAGGAAGGAGAAAAAAAGAGATGAAAAAACAAAGGGTCAGGATGAAGGAAAGAGCCAGAAAAGCTTTCCCAAAATGGGGGATGGCGAAAGTATGGATGGGCGCAGTAATTAGTATGGCCATAGCGAATGCAGCACCATTTCCCGCCTATGCGGATGGGCTTACCGTAACCGATACGGCAATCAAGTCCATGTTAAATAGTACTATTGATATTGTCTTTTTGATTTTCAGTGTCGGCATTGCGGTTATGGGGGCTTTTCAGTTAATCCCTGCCATTATCCATTTCATCCAGGCAAGCAACAGTCAGAATGGGGAGCAGCGAAAGGAAGCTGGTTCCGGGATTGGTACAAGCATTATGATTCTGTTATTAGCGGGCTTGGTGTTTATGTTGAAAAGTCCCTTGAAGAGCCTGGTAGGGCTTGGGGGATGATGGAGGTAATGGGATAAGATGAAAGAATGATGGGATATGCGGTTGAATGGATAGGATGGAACATATGGGCGAAGCAATACAGCTGGTTGGGAGGATTTTGTACAGAAGGGAGAAGTGGAATGGGGGTGGTTAATGTATGGGTTAGTGTATGGAAGAAGTTTATACGAAAAATGGGCAGGTATTTCATACTTTACCGTATTCCGATGCTGGTTTTGCTGTTATGCCTATCCTCTGTACCAATAACTTCTTATGCGGATGAAAGCAACTTACTGGAAATGGAGGAGATGAAAGAGGAAAAAGAATCCGAGGAGGGGGAAGAAGCGGAGAAGGAAGAGGAAACAAAGGATGGCGGCAATGCATTTTTAGATGCCATGTTGGATTCTGTGTTTGGAGTGTCCGAAGAGAATGATGGTTCCGGTTTTTCGGCGTATGAAATGCTGGATGAAGCGGTGGGTATTGTGGACAGGGCCTTTGAAACAATGACCGATACCGGTTCGGAGATTGGTGCATTTTACTATATGCTAAAAGTCGTTGCCCTTACCATTATGACCATGTATTTTGTGATGGGGCTGGCCAGCCGGGATTTTACCCAGCAGTTTGGAAGGCCCACCGTAGAAATGCTGGCAAAACCCTTTGCCAAGTTTATTGTCTGTATCGTTATCCTGGTTTTCTCCGAGTATCTGATGCAGTTCTTTTTATACCTTTCCCAGTGGTGCTTTAACCGCGCCCCTAAAGATAATTCTATGTTGGGGGAAATGGCGGAGAAGATAGGGGATTATAAAAAAATGGTTTATGATGCGGTGGGCTATACCCTGCCATCAGAGAAAAAAGGTCTTGGGGTGATGGATACTTTTAAAAACATCATGCCGTTTATCTCTGTTTTTATCGCTTTTATGTTACCCTGGCTGGTATCTTTAGCGGCAAGTCTGGTATCGGTGTGGGTGGTGTATTCCCGGACAGCGCAGCTCATTATTATGGCAGTGGGTGCGCCCCTGGCTATGGCTGACCTTTATGGGGAACATCCGCTGCGGGAAACCAGGGCATTTAATTACATCAAAGAATTTGCCGGATTGTGCTTCCAGTCAGTGGTGCTTGCCCTTGTCTTTATAGCCATGAACATGGTAATGGCAGTATTTATGGAGCACTTCGGCAAGCAGGTTTCCGATGGAGTAAACGGGATTGGGGCATTGATGGCTATGGGGTTAAAGATTGCGGTATTTAAGCTGGTGCAGGTCGGCCTTGTGGTCAGTTCAGCAAACCGGGCAAAGAAGCTGATGGCATCGGCATAAGGGAGGAATGGTGTAAATGTATCACGATGAAGAACGGATTGTACCCTATGACGGTGCAGTAGAAATCCCAAAAGAAATCCAGAAGATCCGTGACCCGATTATCTTTAACTTGACCAAGAGGGAGTTATGTTTTGTCAGTATGGGGATTATCTTTGCGGCAGCTTCCCTTTGGGTATTGTTTCGGTGGATAGGGGTAAGAAACTCTGCTTTTGTTATTTTTCCTGTATTGATTGCCACCCCATTTCTGCTGTTTGCTTTTATCCGTCCAATGGGGTTAAATCTGGAAGACTGGCTGACCATCTGGATGAGCAATAACATTAAGTCAGCACCAGTGAGGAAACTGTTTGCCCAGAATGAATATGAAAAAGCACTGGAACTGGCAAAAGCGTATGAAGAGAAAATAAGCGCAGACAGAAGGGGAATCGGATGGATGAGAAAGACAAAAATGGAAAAAGGAAAGAAAACGATGAAAACGGAAAAGGCTAAAAGTAAGAAATCTGCTTATAAAGTGAGGATGTAAAGGGGAGAGGAAAGAAGGCGTGTTAAGAAAGAGAAAGGAAATAAAAGAACCAGTTAATCACTCAGAGGAACAAAAGTTGATAAAGAATGTGTCAATAGAAAATTCGTTGTCAGAGCAGAAGCCTATAGAAGTAAATCCGAAAAAACAAAGATTGCTGGCAAGAAAAACAATAAACCATAAAACAGCAAATAAATTTGTTACCTATGGTGGCTACATAGCAGAGTTAGATATGGTACTTAATGATGGTTATTATTTTAAAACCTATTTGCTTGACGAAGTAAATGCAGAAAAATCGTTGTCAGAAGGAATTTTTGATAAAAAGACAGTTTCGGATAGGGAAGCAGCAAATCGTCAGTCAGGAAAAGCACCAGAAGACTCTTTTTTAAAGTTCATTCTCCATTATCCCAAACTGAAAATTCAATTAATTGCATCAGGAAGGCATATTTATGGGGTTTTGGGAATAAAGGCAGGGACCCCAGAAGATGCTTTGGAACAGTTTACCCAGTTTGAGCAGGGCTTTCCTTATCCGGCAGTTAGCTGTGAAGAATGGTTTTCGATAATGGCGGGCCGGTTAAGGTTTGAACCGTTTTGTGGGATGCCGCAGGGAAAGAAGGCAAGGAGGACTACAGCAATCAGCCTGATTCAGCCTTATGATGTAAAGATTAGGCAAAAGGATATGGAACTTTCCGGGAAGACAGTAAAAACCCTGATTTTAATGGGATATCCGTCGAAACTGTTCCCGGCATTTGCTACGGAACTGCTGGAGATAGCGGATAATCTTACTTTGGTGGTTTTTGCAGAACAAATCGATTCAAAGAAATGCCTGGATGGGGTAAATCTCTCCCATGACATTCGTCCAGCCAGGAAAGAGGCCATGAAGGACTTTTTAAAACAGGCAATAAAAAGAGGGACGAAACTTTATAATACCTGTGCTTTTGTGATGGCGGAGGGGCTACCTGGAGAAGTGGAAGAAACCATTCAGCTATTAAAATTGTTTTGCAGGAAATATCTGATTTCTGCTGCAGAACTTGATTACCAGCAGGGCGAGGCATACCGTTCAACACTTCCTCTGCTGAAAAATCATATCCGTTACCATCGTGTCTTAACGGAAGAAAACGTAATGGCATTGCTTCCCTGGTCGGAACTAAAGAAATGTAAGAAAAATATCCATTACGGAGAAGATGTGATCAGCGGGGAAGTGAAGTATGATCGAAGAATCCACTGGGAAAACGGGTTTATTTTATCCAGCGATTATTCTTGGGCATTGACACAGGCAAGAAAGGAAATCCAGGGTTATTGTGCTGCATGGGTGGACATGAATGAAAACGAAAAGATTGAAAAGGAGGAGATTTTTGTTTTAGCAGGAGAAGGGACAGAGATTTCAATGTTTGCTGAAGGGGGAAAAGGAATAAAAGAGAAAATCCAGCTAAGTTATGATGAAGCCCCTCTTTGGATTATCCGTGCAGCGATTATCCGGTGGGCAGTCAACGGCCTATCGACCAATGGCAGGGTAATGAAGCTGCACCTGGAGATGATACTGAAAGCAGCAGAAGCTTTGGAGGCTGAAAAGATAGAAAAGGGATTATCCAGTGAAAAAATCAACTTATGGAACCAAGAAAACGGAGGAAGGCTATCTATTGGAAAAGCTGAAAAACTAAAAGAAAAATTTCTTTCCCAAATGGGAGAGAATGAAAGAAGAGCATTGGCGATCCGGCCTTTTATTACCGAGTATGAGTACCCATTTTTTTCTACAGCTTATGGAAAAATTTACCAGGTGAAGGGAAGCGGTATTCAGGCCGAACTTGCCTATGCTCTGCTGTTTTATTCCCTTCATGGAATAATCTATTCCCTGAATTCAGAACTGCTTGCCTGGAATATGGCAGAATTATTTCAACTTCATGAAGATTCCCTGTATACTTTTTTGACCCAGGATAACCGGGTTTTCTATGAAAGCAGAAGGTTTACCAATCTGTTAAAAGATGCGGATTTCCTGTTAATTGGTGAACATAAAATCTTTGAGAAATTAAAACTTTCTGCTTTGATTGGATTGGATAAAAACCAGCGGGAGTGGATTGCAGAACCGGCAAAGGGGGCGTTGCTGATGACCAGGCAGGTAACTTACCAGATGAAAAGAGAGGAAGAAAGCGATGGATAAAAAGCTGAAAAAAGTATTAAACCTCCGCCCCCATTTTAATATCGCGGATTCTATTCCCCTTTATTCCATTTCCGATGATGGCATAGCGGAGATTGCAAAGGGGCTGTATTCCAGAAACTATAAAGTCCAGGATATTAACTTTGGGATAGCGAGAAGGGAAGAGAGGGGCATGGTTTCCGGCAAATGGGCGAATGTATTAAAGTCGATAGACCCCTCATATGACCTGCAAATCTGTATCTACAATCACAGTGTTGATTTAGATTATCTGTCCGATATTGTGCTGCTTGAAGAAGCCGGGGATGGGAAGGACAGGCTGCGGGCGGATATTAACCAGATCGTCAAACGGAACATGATGGAAGGAAACAATGGAATCCGCAGGGATATTTACCTGACCTTAACTATTCCTGCCCCAGATATGCCTTCTGCAGTACAAAGCTTTGTCAGTGCCGAACATGATATCCTGTCCATCCTCCGAACCATCCGTGGCTGCGGGGCAACACCCTTAAAGGCATTAAAGCGGCTGAACCTTCTCCATGATATGTTTCACGGCGGGGAGGAGAGTGAGATGGAGGAATACGGAACTTATAACCGGGAAAGGGTGCGCTCGTTTTCCCTGGAAAATTTATACCAAAGCGGTGTAAATGCAGTGGAGCTTATCCAGCCGGAAAGTATGGAATTTAAGTCTGACCACTTGATTATTGGCAAGGTTTATGGTCGGGCCTTCAACCTGGCTGATTACCCAACGATTGTGATGGATTCCTTTATGCGGGAGTTTTCCTCTATGCCCTTTAATCTTCTTTTGACAACTAATCTTCATCAGCTGGATTCCTTAAAAGCATTAAACCTGGTGAAAGCCCAAAGGACAAATGCATCCGGCTCCTTTGCCGAAGCCCAGAAGAAGGCCAGCCAGCAGGGATACAGTGCGGAATTGGTGAATCCGGATCTGGCAAAAAACTACCATGCAGCAGACAACCTGTTAATGGATATGGAACGGCGTGATCAGAAGCTGTTTGAAACGAAAATGCACGTCGTTATCTTTGCCGAAAGCCTGGAACAGTTGGATAAAAACTGTGAAACCTTCCTGACCAAGTGTCGGTCGAAAAGCGTGCAGTTTAAGACCTCTTACGGCCTTCAGGAGAATACTTTGATTTCTTCCATGCCCTTTGGTTTGGACAATACCCCAGAGTTTCGTACACTGACTACTGAAAATCTGGCAGTATTCGTCCCCTTCTCTTCCCAGGAAATGACGCAGAAAGGCGGAACGGTTTACGGGTTGAATAAAGTTACCCACAACATCATCACGTTTAACCGCATGATGGCAGATTCCTACAATATGCTCATCCTTGGCTTTACCGGTTCCGGAAAATCCTTCTTTGCCAAAAAGGAAATCCTGTCTACTTACCTGAATAACAATAACGATGGGGATGTGGTGATTATCGATCCCCAGGCAGAATACGGGAAGCTGTGCAGGGCGGTCAATGGGGAAGAGGTTCATATTAAAGGAGCCGGAGAACACCATATCAACCCATTGGATATCAGTGCAAGCTACGATGATAACCCCGTGGCGGCAAAGGTAGAGTTTATCCGTTCCATGTGTGCGGAAATGCTTACCTATATGCCGGATGCCACCCAAAAAACCGCCATTGCCGTAGCCGCAAAACGCTGTTATGATGCCTGGCTGATTTCCGGGGAGGATAAGGATATCCCTACGCTAAACGATTTTTACCTTGCTCTGTGTGACTACTATAACAGCGAAGGCGGAAGGATTCCGTCTATCTTGGATGTGGTAAAGGCTGTGGAGTTTTATGTAGCTGGTGTAGATACCTTATTCCAGGGTCATTCCAATATCAACACCGAAGCTCCCTTTATTTCCTACAATATCTCCGAACTTGGGGAAGGCGTCCGTCCATTAGCTATGTTAATTATTCTGGATTCTATCCTAAACCGGATGAGCCGAAACCGGAAGCTGAACCGGCCAACATTTATTTACATAGATGAGGTGCATCTCCTTTTTCAGAAAGAGCAGACTGCCCAATGGATTAAGAAACTGTGGAAAACGGCAAGGAAATACCACGGCTGTCCCTGTGGATTGACGCAGGATTTGGAGGACTTGCTGGCTTCCGATACGGGACGTGCGGTGCTGACCAATACGGCATTTGTGGTATTGCTGAAACAGCAGGCCATTAATGCCAGTGTCCTTGCAGAGCAGCTTCAGTTATCTGCCCGCCAGTTAGAGTATGTTACAGATACACCTCCAGGGGAAGGGCTTTTATATATCCAGAATGCTTCCCGGTTTACTGGAGGCGTGATTCCCTTTGAAGACCACTACCCGGAAGATTCCTTGCTGTTTAAGATCTGCCAGACCGATCATTCTGGTGGGGATGATTTGTAGAAATGGTTAATAAAGAAGATAAAACAGAAAAATAGGGCAAAAAAGCAGGGCAAGAGGATAGGACAAAGGCAGGAAGAGGTGAATGGGGAGGTGGGATAATGTCAGAAGCTGCTGAAGGAAAACAAAAGAAAACGGGTCAAGAAACAAAAATAAAGGAAGAAACGGTAAGAGCAGCAACAGATAAGGAAACAACAGCAAAGAAAAAAGCTGCAAGAAAAGTAGCAGCCGAGGAAACGGCAAATAAGGAAATCACGGCAAAAAAAACAGTACCCAAGAATACAGCAGTAAGGAGAACTGATGCCAGAGGAAGCAAGCAGCAGGATACGTATTATCAACCGAAAACCGACAGCAGTAATTCGGTATTGCTTCATCAGATAGAGAAATATAACCAGCATTTAAAGTATCAGGATTATGGTAGGAAATATCTCTTATCTCCGGCAGAAAAAGTTTTGAAAGCCCCTCCACGCCAGATTCTTCAGACAGCAATAAGCGAAAAGGATGAGGAAGCGGCAGAAGTAACAAGCCTATATGACAAGACAAAAGCAGCCAGGATTCTTTTTGCAAGCCAGGCAGATAAAGCACAAATCAGGAAGCTATATCAGGATGTTTTTTCGATGGAACGTTATCTTCATGCTGGAAAGATATTTGTAAAAGATCCATTTACCGAAGCGGGGAACATTTTTCAAGAAATAGAAGGATTTAGTATCATTGACCCGAAAAAAGTAACCTATGGTGACTTGAAGATGTATCAGTATCTCCTGAAACATCAGGAGGCTTCCCTGGAAGAACTGTTAGCTGTGCGGAAAGAAACCAATGCCCGATATGCAGATGGCGGAAGAATTGATTACCAGAAGTTAGGAAGACGTAATGCGCTGAAAAAGAAAGTGGATCGTTTGGTTAGCCTGTCAGAAATCAATGCATTTCTGGAATTTAGCAGAAATTTTGACCGTGAAAACCCAGAACAGTTTACTCCGGCACAGAAGAATATCCTGCATCAAGAAAGCGGATTTTTAGAAGGGCATAACCCCATAGAGTTTGCAGCAAATGAAACATTAATCCGGCAGGTCTTGAAATCATCAGCGATTGCAGGTGAATTTTCTCATTTAGACCCAGAAAGCTTAATGAATGGACGGGATATCCGCAGGTTACTCAATGGGCAGATACCAGGACTGAGATTGGAAAAGGCAGCAGAGAAGCCAGGGAAAGAAGCAGCAGGAAACTTGAGAAAAAATGTGGCAGAGAAGCTTGATAAGAGTGCCATAGAAAAGCCGGAAAGTACAAGTGGCCTGAATCTGAATCCAATACCCAAACATATTTGTAAGAATAAGGGTAAGGATGTACAGATTCTCCTGGATGCAAAAACATATCACTTTTTCCGTGGAGGGCTGAAATCCATCCTTTGGAATCAGGAAACATATCAGAAACTGATGAAAAAGCAGCAGGTTCTTTTCGGGCGGGAAAGTATTAAGGGATGGGTTTTCAGAGAATTTAAGCAGGAAATGATGGGGGATGAAGAGTTTGCATCTATGTCCGGTTATCTTGATCATGCTGTACCCCTTGCTATTACCGGGATAAAAGCGGCAGAAGATACGGGAAAAGTGGCTGGAAAGGCAACAGCAAAATCCGCTGCAGCTATCGGAAATGGGGTAGTTTTCGGGTTAGACAGCATGGGGAATGAAGTAGCGGCAGAAGCTGTGCGGTCATTGGGGGAAGGAATTTATGGAACAGGAAAAGCTGTAAATGAAAAGATAACCTATATTCGCCAACTACCAAAACAAGTTATCCAGGATGCAGAAAGAAGGGCGGTATATGCAGCCGTATCAGGGGCAAGGCAGTTGGGGAAACCGGTTAATGCACTGGAAACAGCTTTAAAATCCACGAAAGCATGGACTGTGATTCAGAAAAGCCGTGTTTATCAGGGGATGGAAGCTACAGGGAAAAAGGCATTTTATAGCTTTAAGAAAACCCTCCATATCACACGAAAAACAAGGAATGCTGTTTTCGCTTTTCCCGGCAGGATGGTGGATTCCATTAAGGCAGGGATAGTAAAACCAGCGCTTATCTTTATCGGCGTAATTGTATTTTTCCAGCTTGCTATTGCGGCAATCTTTGGCGGACTGGGCGGGAACTCGGCGGTGGGTGTAGCGGTAATTGATACACCAGAGCACTTTAATAATCCAAACTATACAAGCCCAGAAGAGATGGGATTTCAACAGCGCTATGAGCAGGCACAGACAAAATTTCAATCCCAGATTGACGGGATTATCAGCGGGTATGCAAAGACATTGAATAAAAAAGGGCAGCAGATTCCTTATGGCGTAAATGGGGTTAACAACACAGAGGGGAATGAAAACGAAGATTATGTTAGCGGAGTAAGCATGAAGTTTGATTTGGATAACAGCAATAACCTGGAAGATATCTTGTCCTGTATTGCGGTGGTGATGCGGCAGAAACAGGCAGAACACCATGCAGAAGCCCTGGAGCTATTGGACTGTTTTTATCAGTCATCCCATACCTACGATTATACAGAAAGCCCATTGTATTCCTGTGATTCCGGCTGTGAAGTTACGAAATATTTCTGTAATGAAGCGGAAGAAGAATACCCCAGCACAGAACTGAAATTTGCTCCCTACCTTTATGAAGAATTAATCATCCCGGATAAAGACCATGAATGTGAAGTAGATCGAAAAAACCCGGAGATGAAGTTTTCCGATTATGCCGGATGTGTTGTCACAGGAACCTGTTTCCATAATGCCGGAGATAATGAAGATAACTTTGGCCGGAGCAAGCCGCAAAAAAGCAAATGCTCAAACCCGGAGGCATATTGGAGTTGTAAACATAGCTGTACAAGGTCAAACTGTACCCATGATTGTTCCCGTTCTACTTTAGGATGCGGCGGTTACTGGTATTGTGGGGGACACGACCATTTTGGCTGTCCTGATGGCCATGAAGTGAAAAGCTGTTTTGGCCATGTCAATATAGAAATGAATATCCAGATGAAAACTATGGAAGAATTGTTTGAACTGGGCGGGGTGGAAGTAAAAAAGGCAGAAGAGAAAAGCGAAGAAGAGCTATCTGGTGAAGTGGAAGATGAGTAAGCAAAGACAGGATAAGCTAAGGGAGGAGGGAAAATGATTGGATAAGGGGAATATGAAGAATAGAAAACAAAAGATACCTTCAGTTGTGCTCGCCCTTTTTGTAACAATGCTTTTATCTGGTTTTTCTTTTTTATTGCCTTTTTCTTTCCTATTTTCCGGGATTATTGCTTCAATCGAAGCAAACGCTGCCATTGGACTGGGGATAGAAACCATTTATGACGATGAGGTGTGGATGGGTTGGACAATCTTTGAATCCGGGAATGTAGGCTATGGGCAGGCCGGGGGTGATGGTGGGAAGGCATATGGCCGTTATCAGTTTGATTACCGCCATGCCCTGCCAGGTTTTCTGTCTTTGGTTGTGGCAAAAGACCCGGTAAAATATTCCATGCTGTCAAAGTACACTCATTACGGGGCCGGTTCGGACAAGCTGTTAAGCGGTGCTGGTTTGGGCAATGACTGGGTAAGGGCTTATCAGGCAGACAGGGAAGAATTTTCCCAGATGCAGGATGAGTACGCTTATGACCAATATTACCTTCCGGCAAAACAGATCATGAAAAATCATGGGATTGACTTGGATGAGATTGATGATCCGATGGTCAAAGGAACCATTTATAGTTTTTCCATCCGTGATGGTGCATATGACAGCTGCCTGAGTTCGGCCTGGCAGACCTATTCTCCAGGGGATGATATCAGTACCTGGCTAAACAAGATGTATCAGATGGAAGCCAAACGTCATCCTACCCAGGCTAACCGGTGGAAAAATGAGCAGAGGATAGCAGCATTAAATGGTGCAACTACCGGCTATTTAAGCGATTTAGGTGCTGTATTGACAGCAGATGGCACAGTCTATCAGGATTACGTGAAAAACTGGATAGAAAAATATCCAAGTTTGTCGGAAGGCTTTAAGGAATCCGGTGGCTGGAATGATGACAATAAAGTTTGGGCAATGGCTCTGCGTGGCATTGGAAACTGGCAGGAAACTTACGGGATTAAAGGAGGGAGCCTGGACTTTACCGGGGCAACTTCCGGGGGAATGTACATAAGTGATGTTATCGTAGATGCAAAATCCCTCTCTATCCCGGACAATGGAAGCAGTATGCCGGTGGTTTACATGGCACAAAGCGGAGGCCAGCCCTGGAGCAATATCCCCTTTGGCGGCGGGACAATCGCCACTTCCGGCTGTTCGGTCACTTCCCTTGCCATGGTACTGTCCTACATAAAAAGTGATGAAGATTCCAGCGGATGGATCTATCCATCGGACGTCGTCGCAGCGATTGCAAAGAAGTATGGGAACTATAATCATTTCCATGCAAAAGAAGGACAGAAATGGGATATTTTTCCGGCAGTAGCAGGTATCTATAAGGTTTCCTGTAAGCAGATTAGCCCCACAAACATTATACATGAGTTGGAAGCAGGGCATCCGGTAATTATGAGTTGTAAGCCAAGTGAATTTACAAGCGGAGGGCATTTCATTGTGCTTTCCGGCCTTACGGATGATGGGTATGTCACGGTAAATGACCCAAACGCAGCCCATGCATCGTACTCTTATAAAAAATATCCCGTATCTTACCTGATAAGCTGTGGGAAAGGCTGGTGGGCATTTTCGGCATAAATGGTACAGCATTTTCTGTAGTATTTTTGTGTTTTTTTCATCTTTGATTTCCCAATAAGCACGATTTTCCCCACAGGTAATTGGAAAGAAAAAAGAAGACAGAAATAGGGGATAAAGTCAAAATAAGAAAAACATAAGGATAACAAAAATACAGGAAAAGCAAAAACATAAGAGAAACAAAAAAATAAAAGAAATAAAAACAAGAAGGAAAGGGGTTCGATACAGATGAGAAAAGGGAAGCGATTTGTTTCGGGATGTATGGTGCTTATTGCCGGATTATTATTGTGCATCCCGGTCATGGCAGGAGGATACTCCGCAAGTTCAGAGCTAAAG
This sequence comes from Lachnospiraceae bacterium, assembly GCA_030524705.1. GTDB lineage: Bacteria > Bacillota > Clostridia > Lachnospirales > Lachnospiraceae > Choladousia. The sequence continues at coordinate 19,492 of JAUNGD010000025.1, forward strand.
GTAAATATCATTGGTATCTGTTCATGGCCAGCGGAAGCGGAAAACATAAATGAAGTATCTTTGTTTGGTGAAGATGAGCAGCCGCAGGCAACACCGTCTAATGCCTCAAAATCTAACGCATTAAAAACAGGAGATTTTCCTGTTAATGATCATTTGCCAGATAAACAGGAAGAATCTTTGCCCTGTGCAAGTCCGTCATGTGCGAGCCGTTCAGATGCAGGATTATGGAGAAATGAGGAAACCGATGGGTTTAATGATAAAGAACCAGGGGATTAATCAAAAAATATTCCACCTGTGCGGTTGGACACTCTAAAGAGCATCCAACCTGACTTCCATATTCACAAAACCCGCGCTTTCGCGCTCATGCGTCTGCTTACGCATCCGCGTTTTGCTCATTTGGAAATGGGTTGCTAATCCAACGCCCCGCCTGCATTGCCATAAATGGCATGCAGACAGGTCATTGGATTGCAACTGCACAGGTGGAAAATATTTTTGAAAAGATTTCTCCATGCCCTACACATTTCCACATACGGGCAGGAGGATAAAAGGATGGATAAAAGAAGACAAACAGGAAAACTGTTAATCCGGCTGCAAAAGCACAATGGATGGGGATGTTCCCATTCTATCCGTGTCAGCCGTTATGCTGTGGAAATAGGAAAAACTATGGGGCTGAATGAAAAGGAAGTTAATGAGTTATTTACTGCCGCATTGCTCCATGACATTGGAAAACTGTTTATCCCGGCAAAAATACTGGACAAGGACGAAGCTTTGACAAAAATTGAATATCAGATTGTGAAATGCCATATCCGATTTGGTTATCTGCTCTTAAAAGTACTGGGATACCCAGGGAATATCTGTAAAGCGGTAGAGGACCACCATGAACGATATGACGGTAAGGGCTATCAGAAGAAAAAGAATGCCGGCTTATTTGCCGAGATTATTAGTGTGGCAGATGCCTATGACGCGATGAAAAACGGCAGACCATACCGGGATAAAATGGAAGCTTTTGAAATCTTCTGTGCAATGGCAACCGCAAGTGGGAAACAGTTTAACCCTGATGTGTGGGCGGCTATGTCCTCCATTGTATTCCCGAAAAAGCAGAATCCATATGCAGCAGCAATAGAAACAAAGGGCGGGGCTTCGGCCCCAGTCCCTGCCGTTATATAAAAGCATAATGAGAATCCAGAAGAAAGAAGGTTTAGCAATGGAGGGGATACAACGGATTCTGTGGAATAACCGCTACTTTCTCAGCGCCGTTGCGATGGTGCTCTTTCTAAATATACGGTTTGATTTCTACTATATTAAAACCGGGAGTATGGAACCGGAACTTCCAGTAGGAACGATAGTCATTGTCGAGCCTGATGCAAAAGCAAGTATTGGTGATATTTATGTATACCGAAGTGGCAGGAATACCGTTGTTCACCGCATAATTGCTGTCGGTAAAGAAGGGTATACCTTTAAAGGAGATGCCAATCCTTCTGCCGATGCAGCGAAAATAGCTGAAGGCCAGCTTTTGGGGAAGGTGGTTTTAAAAATAATCATTTTAGCGCCGGTACTGCGATGGATGGGCATTACATAATGTTAGGTTTTCAATAACTTTTTATGGGAGGAGGCAGAAGTTGCAGGGGAAATGAAGATAAACGTGAGGGAGATAGGAAAGGGAACAGGAATAAAGGCGGTAAGAAGGATGATAAAGACAAAAAAAGTAAAAGTAAAAACAAAAACAGCAAAAGCAGGAACAGGGAAACGGGCAAAACTAGCCAGAGCAGTAAGAGCAGGGGCTATTGCAGGAGGACTGTGCTTATTTTTGGCAGGAGGAATCCATAGCGGTTATGCGTATTTTTCAGGGACATCAGAGATGAAGGTAAACCAGCTATCCATAGCTGGGGGTGAGCAGGATCAGGAAGGGGCGCTGATGATTGTCGAGCCGGAGTGGGTTGCAAGGAAGGGGGCGGATGAGAATTATGCCATGAATATGCAGCCGGGGGAAAGCGCGGTAAAAGATCCAAGGGTGGAGAGCAGGATTGATTATCCTTGCTGGGTGTTTGTCGAGGTGATGATTCCTGAAGAGTGGGCGACATTAGGAAAGGCGGATAACCCCTACGAATACGTTACCCTTGCCGGGGATGGGACAGATTATACTTATGCATTTGAGATTGTTGTCCCGGAGATTAACCGGGAAGACTGGGAACTTTATCAGAGGTCTTATGGGAAAAACCTTATTTCTTATGTGTATGGGTGCAGGGCGCCGCTTAATGCTTATGGGACAACAAGCCCTGTTTTTACTTCCATTACTGTCCCGGAGTTTAAACAGTTTGAAGGCGGGGAGAATTATATTTTTATCCGGGCAAAGGGCATACAGACGGAAGGCTGTTTGACCTTGGATGATGCTGCTGAAAAACTGGGGATTGAAAAAAAGATCCAGCAGACAATCATCAATCCATAGGGAAATGGAAGAAAACGGATATTTACAGCAGGGATGCTGTTGATATAACGATTGTAGCTGTAAGGGTACTGAGCAGTTACTGACAATTTTTAATGATGAGGAGGAATAAAAAGGATGAAGAACGTAAAATTCAACAGAGGAAATTTGGGCAGAGGGAAATGGAACAAGGTGAAGGCTGGCGTAATTGCCGGGGCGATGGCTTTATCAGTATTAGGGGCTTATTCAGCCTTTACATCGGTGACGGATACGAAGGTCAATACCTTTAATATCGTAGCCGGGGAAGACGGCGCACAGGCGGGGACTATTGTGGAGCCAAACTGGGATGAGGAGAATGCAAAGAATATGCTGCCAAGGAAAACGGTGGCAAAAGATCCGAAAGTGGTATCGGATGCTGAATATGAAACCTGGGTGTTTTTAACGGTTGAGGTTCCCACATTTGAGGCAACGTTAAATGGCACAGCGGATGTTTATGATGCGGTTACGCCAAATTTCAATGCCGATGGGAAATGGGCGCTGATTAAGTCAGAAAAATCCAGCACAGCCGGAACGGATTCCCGTTATATCTACGGCTATAAGGATAAAGTGGCAGCAAAAGGAGAAACCAGTTCCTTATTTACAGAATTTACGGTGCCAGATTTTACGAAAACGGAGGCGCTGAAGGACAGCCTGGATATCTTTGGAAGGATGATTCAGACCGAAGGCTATGCGACTTTGGCCGAGGCTGCTGCAGCTTTAGGGCTGAATTAGGTTCATTAATAGAAGGAGGATAAGGGGCAGCAATCGCTGTCCCTGTTTTCGACAGAGGAATTATTGATTGTTGTTTTTGGTGAGGATGGATTAAAAACCGTTCCTTCAATGTGGCTGTTTGCCATAAACAAAACGTTTATCGTAAAGGAGAAAATCAATGCGTGGAATAAAGAATAAATGCTTATGTTTCCTGCTCCCCATCCTGTCAGTCCTGGCTTTCTGTTTTCCGGCATTTGCTGCAGAAAGTTCTACGAAACAGGTAATTGTGGAATTGGAAGCAATAGCGGAAGAAAAAGATTATTTTAAGCCGGATGAAGTGGCTGGTTATCGCCTTACCTTAAAAAATAAACTGGGGCCAGCCTGGATACGGGTGAAATTTGAACTGTCAGGAAAAAATATTGACCGTGAATTTACCGATAAGGATTTGCAGCTTCAGGATGGATGGGTAAAGCGGGGAGGGTATTTTTATTATACAAAGAAGGCCGAAGCCTATACCGATTATCTGGTTGTGGACGGGATTAGGATTCCCAATGCAGCCGTTTTGGATAAACAAAGCAGGGGCGAAAGAGAAGAAGGGGCAAGTGTGACCGTCAGCGTATATGGGGAAGCTATCCAGTATGACAGCATTACACCTGATTTTTCAAAGGAAAAGCCATGGGAAGGGCAGAAACCGCAGCATACCACACATACATCGGGTGCTTCCCTCAGGGGAACCTCCCGTACCGATTCCATCTATTTATATTCTTCCCCCCAGGAAAGCGGGACAGCATCAACGGGTAACTGGGAACTGATTGATCAGGAAAACCATATATGGAAATACCGGGGAAACAATGGAGCCTATGCAAAAGATGGCTGGATTTATGTCTACAATCCTTATTCCCAGGAAGAGGAGAAATATAGCTGGTTTCATTTTGATAAAAATGGGGTGATGACCTATGGATGGTATAAAGCAGACGAAAGAATCTGGTACTATTGCCATGAGGTATCGGATGGAAGCCTTGGGAAGCTGGTGAAAGGCTGGCATGAGGACAGCCAGGATGGAAAGATGTATTTCCTTGACCGGAAAACAGGGATTATGTTGTCGGGGTGGCAGGAGATTGGCGGATGTTGGTATTATTTTGCTACTTATGAAGAAATTCCACAGCAGACCTGGATCTGGAAGGTGTTTGGTGACAGTGGCCTGGGGAAATGGATTTATGAGCAGTTGGGATATCGGAGTTATGGGTCTTTATATGTTAATGAAAAGACACCAGATGGAGAGCTAGTAAATGGGGCTGGAATAAAGATGATGTTGATTAAATGAAAATAAGGATGGGATAGTTGGAAGAAGTATTATACAAGTGAAATTTCATTTCCATTCATATGGAATAACAAAAAGTCCTTTGTCCTGATGTGCTTCAAAAAATCTTGTGAGAGTATGAAAAATATACCGCAGCATCCGCCGGGAGTTCCGGCCCCTGGCAGGGGAGGCCATGGACACTGCCAGCATCGCAGGCCTCTCCCAGGCAGACCAGATCGCCTTGGTCTACCACAGGATGCAACTGTTCTCTCCCAGGGGTCTGGTGTGTGTCCAGCCCCTAGCCCACGGGGACATGTGCACCCGCATGGGAATCCTGGAGCTGATCTGCGGCTTCCTCAACCGGGGAACCATCGTGCTGATCATCACAGCCAATATCTCCGACACCCTGGAGATACCCGACCGGCTGCTGGTGGTGGAGGATGGTACCTGCACGGCAGCTTACGAGAAGCATGAGTTTAACCGGATTGTGCGGTGAGCAGCACCCTTGCACATCTTCCAGGGAATATATGCAATCTATTATCCGCAAAGAGAACGGAGATTTGTCTGCCGGACTTAAGACCACAGAGAACAAAGCACTTTGTGAAAAATTGTAGAAAATTCACAAAGCGGCGGCTTTATGGTAGTGCTATAATATAAATCGGCAGTGGAAAATGCAGGATTTGGGACAGCACTATAGAGGAAGGGAAGAGCAGGATGAAACAATACCAGTATTTACTATTTGATTTAGATGGAACGCTTACAGACCCTGGAAAAGGGATACGCAATTCAGTGGCGTATGCACTGGATAAAATGGGGTTGCCGGAGCAGACAGAAAGTGAGCTGAACCGTTTTATTGGGCCGCCCCTGCAGGAGGGGTTTCAGCTTTGGTGTGGATTGGAAGATTTCGGGGTGGACCAGGCAGTAACGTATTACCGGGAATATTACCAGAGGCAGGGAATGTTTGAAAATACGGTTTATAACGGAATTAGGGAACTGCTCCTTTGCCTTCGGGAGCAGGGCAGCATCCTTGCCGTAGCCACATCGAAACCAGAAATCTATGCAAGACAGATTCTTGACCATTTTCAGCTGTCAGAATATTTTCATCTTATTGCGGGAGGGAATCTGGATGGGACCAGGTGTACTAAGACCGAGGTGATCCGGTATGTTCTGAACACCTACAGAATGGATGTTGGGACAGCAGTCATGATTGGCGACCGCAAACAGGATATATTGGGAGCGATTGCCAATCACCTGGATTCTATCGGAGTGCTGTATGGATATGGATCCAGGGAGGAGCTGGATCAGGCAGGAGCACATATTCTGGCAGATTCCGTTGGAGCATTGGCAGAATATTTGAAGTGTAAATAAAAGAACGCAAATTTGGAAAGTGAGGACAGGGAATATGGAAAATCAGTTTTTGGAAATGATCAGGACCAGGAGAAGCGTGCGTGCATATCGGACGGATGCGGTTCCAGAAGAACTTCTGGATGCGGTGCTGGAGGCCGGAACCTTTGCACCTACTGGCGGAGGGAGGCAGTCCCCGGTTATCGTAGCAGTTAGGGAAAAGAACCTTCGGGAGAAGCTTGCACGGTTAAATGCGTCTGTGATGGGAGCGGAAACAGATCCCTATTATGGCGCTCCAGTGGTGGTACTCGTGCTGGCAAAAGCAGCCGCCAGTACCTGTGTGGAGGATGGAAGCTGTGTACTGGAGAATATGATGCTGGCTGCCCATGCGGTAGGACTGTCCAGTGTGTGGGTACACAGGGAAAAGGAGATGTTTGAGAGCGAGGAAGGGAAGGCTCTTTTAAGAGAGTGGGGACTTCCTGATACACTGCGTGGCATTGGTGCGATCGCTTTGGGTTATGCGAAGGAAGAGCCGGAGCAGGCGGCCTTAAGAAAGGAAGACTATATTCTCAGAAAATAATAAGTGTTTTTAGGATCAGCTGCAGTTTGGCAATAAAAGCGGTTTGGCAAAAGGCAGAGTATCGGTTAATACCGGTAACAGTCCAGACGGGCGGCAAATCTTATAAGAAAGTGACACACAAGGAAGCGACAGTCCCATAGAATCCGGACTTTTTCAAAGCCTGGATTCTATGGGACTGTCGCTTCCTTGTGCCCAATGGCAGTCCGGCTATGATGTAGGCTCAGGGAACGCCTTCGGGTAGTGAACTGTGTAGAACAGCCTTAGTGCCAGCTCCAGAGAGAACCGGTCATTCACATCATGCAGATCAATTCCCAGAGTTTTCTGGATGTTTTTCAGACGGTAGGTAACGGTATTGTAGTGGGCAAACAGCTCTTCGGATACCCGTTTCAGATTCCCCTGGTTTTTCAGATAACTTTCCAGGGTGCGCAGCAGTTCAAGATTGCGTTCCTGGCTTGTATCCGCCAGTTCCCCTAAGGTTTCCTCAATAAAAAGGCTGATTTCATACTCCGGGTTATCGGAATAGACAAAACGGAGCAGGCCAAGCTCTTCAAACCGCAGGAAAGACTGGCGGCTGTTTGAAACGGCCTGGAAGGCAATAGCGGCCTCGCGGTTCCCTTGGGCGATTCCGGTAATTCCTATATGGGGGCGGCTGCATCCGATCCTGATTTTCAGGGCGCTGTAGGTAGATGGAAAGGAGCGAGTAAGGAGGGAAAGCTGCCGCACAAAGTCTTTTTCACAAAATTCAGGTCCGCTTAATAGGAGGATATAGGCCGGAGCTGTTTTTATAATCTGTGTCTCCATGCCCAGAACCGCAAACTGGTATGAGATGCTGTTAAGCAGCAGGGAGTGCTGGAAGACACAGATACTTTCGTTGCTGCCAGGCATATGATCCGCTTTCAGATAAAGTACAGTATGAAAATCATTGATAGGAAAACCAAGCCGTTCTGCACGTGCAGCCTCCCATGTTTCATCGATGATCTGGTCCGAGAGAAGATGGAGAATAAAGTTGGAAAGCTCACTGGTACGGGCAGCACGGAGACTCTGGGTCTTGGTAATCTCCAGAGGAATAATATGGAGAATCTGTATCAGGATGTCCATGGGAAGGTAGGTTGAAAGATCGGTTCCGTACAGATAAAGATATCCGAACACCGTGTTATCAACCTGGATTTCATGCATCCGGGAGCCGGAAATCAGCATCTGGGCCTGCTCATCGTAGCTGAGGTGGGAAAGCGTATCCGAGTCCCCGGGAGCAATTGTTATGGCCCGGAGGTTATTGACCGTATCCAGGATCATCACACTGCTGTGTGAAAGGCCGCTGATCATATAGGCAATTTCATCCAGTCCCGCTCCATTGATAATGATATTGGTCAGGATATGATTGACGGAGAGGGCACTTGTCAGAGATTCTGTCTGGCGTTTCATCAGCTCATCCGAAATATCTTTTGTGATGGCAGAGAAACGTATATCTTCCGACAGTTCAATGAGAGGGATGCGGTACTGGTTGGACTGCACCAGCATGTAATCGGGGATTATTTTCAGATACTGGTACGGCTTGATGAAAACAGCAGAGATTTCCTGCTGTGCCAGGGTAGGGATAAAGCTTTTCAGCATATCCGGATTCTGATGGATGGCAAAGCAGGAGGTAATCAGGATTTCATGAGGCTGCAGCCAGCGGTAATATTCTGGGGTATCGCTTAGGTTGAAGCCATGAATCGGATTGTTAAGCCCTGCCTGGCCTGAGCGCAGGATACAGTCCTGGAAGACTGGCAGTTGCAGCAACTCAGCAACGTTGGGATATAAAATCGGTAACTCTATAGGATTCATAGGAAGACCTCCGGGGTTTGCTGCCAGATGGTAACAGTCCAGATACGCCCGGAACGGTTACGTCAGCAGCTTTCTGGATATCATGATACAACAAAATTATAGCGGTTACTTTGTGGACAGTCAACATAGAATCATATGTTTTTTTTCAATATAATAACAGATGTAAACAAAAAGAAAGGGAATTGGGAATATGAATATGGCAGAATGCAGATACATGTGCAGGACTCTTGCGCAGCAGCTTACAAAAGCATGGATAGGGATCACACTGCATTCTTCCTTTCAGAGTGCCGCGAATTTTTCATCCCCTATGGGAATGATAACGGTTTTGCATCCCGGACGGGGGCTTCAGCCCTATTCGGCGGTATTGGAGCAGCCCTTTTCTTTTGAACAGCTTCAGGATGGCATATGGTACATAAACAGCGAAGGAATCAGCGGGCCGGGAAAACGGGTGTTTTCTTTTGAAACCGCACAGAGGCGGAACACACTGCTGGATCACCGGCCCCGGTGGAGGCAAAACGCAGGGCTGTATCTGCTGGAGTTCCTGGGCGGACATAGGGATCAGGGGCTGACAGCAATGGCTTTTGGAGACTATACGGACATGTACCAGGAATTTCTTGCACCCCGCATCCATGCACTTCGCAGTGCGGTGCGAAGCAGGAACGAAGCGGACATTGTCCGGGCAGCACAGCAGATGGCTGGTTGCGGTATTGGGCTGACGCCTTCATCCGATGATTTCCTGTGCGGCTATCTGTTAGGTATGCCGGAGCTTGGGATACCGGGACTGAAGGAATCAATGGCCGCTGCTGCTGCGAAGAAGACGAATGATATCAGCGCGGCCCTCCTTACCAGAGCCGGGCAAGATCTGTTTTCCTGCGATATCCTGGAACTGACAGTCTGTCTGGAATTGGAAGTTCCCCAGGAGAGACTTTGGAAAGCACTGGAACGGGTTGCTGCCTTCGGGAGCAGTTCGGGATGCGATTTTTTGACCGGGCTGTATGCTGGTATAACAGAAAATAATGAAATGGAGGAATAAAAAGTGAAAAGACTGGAAGTTCGCAAGAATGCGTACTATGATTCCGTGACACTCATGATCATTTCAAAGGAAGTGAAAAAGATTGATGGTGTTCAGGAAGCACTGGTTGGCATGGGAACCGATTTGAACCGTGAGCTGGCAGGACGTACTGGGCTTGATACGGAGGGATTTGACACGGTAACCGCCAATGATTTTTTTGTAGCGGCAGAATGTGATAACGAAGATACCTTTGAAAAAGTAATCGCAATGGTAGACGAGATGCTGAACAAAAAGGCGGCAAAGAGCAAAAGCGATTATTTTCCGCCAACACTGGAAGGTGCGTTAAAGATTGATCCGGATCTGAATTTGGCAATCATCTCTGTTCCTGGACGGTTCGCAGCAGAGGTGGCCCAGAGCTGTCTGGAACATGACATCAATGTCATGCTGTTCAGCGATAATGTAACCATTGAGGAAGAAAAAGCATTAAAAGAGTATGCCTATTCCAGAGAACTGCTACTTATGGGGCCTGATTGTGGAACAGCGATTATTAATAATACTCCTCTGGCCTTTGCAAATGTTGTCAAAAGTGGTGACATTGGACTGGTATGCGCTTCCGGTACCGGAGCACAGGAGGTGTCCAGCATCATCGACCAGCAGGGCGGCGGCATTTCCCAGCTGCTTGGAACCGGCGGAAGAGACCTTAAGGCAGAGATTGGCGGCCTTATGATGAAGCTTGGACTGGATGCGTTAAAGCATGATGAGCATACAAGGGTGATTACCCTGGTATCCAAACCGCCGGCACCTGAGATTGCAGAGGAGATTCTAAAGCTTGCTGCTGATACTGGAAAACCGGTGGTGGTCTGCTTCATCGGCGGGGAAGCGGCAATGATTGAGAAATATGGTTTGACAGCAGCCGTTTCCCTGGAAGACGCGGCAAAAAAGGCAGTAGCATTATCAAAGGGCCGGAAGCCGGAAACATTCGTTTCTTTTGACATAGGTGAGGAGAAGGCAGCAGAACTTGCCAGGGCTGAAAGCTCCAGGATGAAAGCAGGACAGAAGTATATCCGGGGTCTGTATACGGGCGGAACTTTGTGTGATGAGGCAATGAAGCTTCTGATCGAAGATCTGGGCCATATTTATTCCAATATTCCGCTGGTGCCCGGGGACAGGCTGGCAGATGCAAAGAACGGAAAAGCTGTGGAAAATACCTTCCTGGATTTTGGGGATGATGAATTTACAGTAGGGCGTCCTCATCCGATGATTGATCCATCTCTGCGTGCAGAGCGCGTAGTAACAGAAGCGGAAGATCCGGAGACAGCAGTTGTTCTGGTGGACTGTGTGATTGGCTATGGTTCCCATGAGGATCCGGCACAGGAATTATCCGAAGCCATTGTGAAGGCAAAGGAGTTGGCCGCAAAGGACGGATGTTATCTTGCGGTTGTTGCCACCGTATGTGGTACGGAAGGGGATCCGCAGAGCAGATCCGCAACTCAGAGAAAATTGGCGGAGGCTGGTGCTGTGGTGATGCCGTCCAATGCACAGGCAGCCAGATTCGCAAAGCTTGTTCTGGAGAATCGCTAAGGAGGTCGTGAAATGAGTAAAGTAAACGAATTGTTTGGCAGGAAGCTTTCAGTAGTAAATTTCGGTATTGAGTCCTTTTACCAGGATCAGGTAAAACAGAATACGCCAGCGGTCCATGTGGACTGGAAGCCCATCGCAGGGGGAGACAGGAAGGTAGCAGGTTATCTGCGCCAGCTGAAGAAGCCGGAACTTCTGGAGAAGATTACTGCAGCTAACAAGGAAGCCTTATCTAGGATTCTGGGCGCACAGCCGTATCTGGTAGGAATGTCCACTGCAGGCGAGTCAGTTCCGGGGATGACGCCGAAGACGATCCTGCATGCCGGCCCGCCTGTGACCTGGGAGAATATGTGCGGTCCTATGAAGGGAGCGGTGATGGGAGGCCTGATCTATGAAGGACTTGCATCCAGTCTTGAGGAAGCGGAAAAACTGGCAGCCAGTGGGGAAATCACATTCTCACCCTGCCATCACCATAATGCAGTAGGACCTATGGCGGGTGTTGTGACCTATCATATGCCAGTCTGGAAAGTGGTAAACAAGGCCTTCGGCAATGAGGCCTACTGTACTATGAATGAGGGGCTGGGCAAGGTACTCCGTTTCGGTGCTTGTGACCAGGAAGTGTTCGAACGCCTGAGAAGGATGAAGGAGGAATACTATCCGGTATTAAAGGAAGCTCTTGCGCTTCATGGCGAGATTGATATGAAAGTGATGATTGCCGAGGCGCTGCAGATGGGAGATGAAGGACACAACCGCAACCGCGCCGGTACATCCTTGTTTATCAGGAAGATTATGCAGGATGTATATCACACCAGCTTCCCTAGGGAGCAGCAGGATGCCGCGCTGAAATTCCTGAACGATAATGATCATACCTTCCTGAATCTGACTATGCCTACCTGCAAGAGTACGATGGATCCTACGTTTGATATCCCATTCAGTACAATTGTCAGTACCATGTGCCGCAATGGCACTGAATTTGGCATTCGCGTAGCTGGTCTGGGCCGTGAACAGTGGTTTACGGCACCTGCGGAATATATCCGTGGTCTGTATTTCCCAGGATTTTCCGAAGAAGACGCCAACCGGGATATCGGAGACAGCTGTATCACAGAAACAACGGGAATCGGCGGTTTCTGTATGGCGGCATCTCCTGCAATTGTGCAGTTTGTAGGCGGACAGGTCCAGGATGCAATCAACTATTCCTCCCAGATGTATGAAATCACGGTCGGAGAAGGCAATGCCTATAAGATTCCGGTTCTGGATTTTCGCGGAAGCGCAACGGGCATTGATATTATGAAGGTCATTGAGTCAGGTATCCGCCCAATCATTAACACGGGAATTGCCCATAAAGAATATGGAGTGGGACAGGTAGGAGCAGGACTGGTGAATCCGCCTGAGGACTGTTTCAAGAAAGCGATTGCTGCTTGTGCCCAGGCCTGGGCTTAAGATAAAACTATAAAAGAAAAAGGAGAATAAAACTATGAACTGGTCAAGTGTAAAAATGTACGATCTTTCAATCCCGATTGGAATCAGCACCCCTCCGTGGCCGACCTATGAGCCCCTTCAGGTAAAGTATTTTAAGAGGCTCGCGCCAAATGGAGCAAATGGTCAGCTGGTTACCCATTCCAACCATGTAGGAACCCATCTGGACGGTCCGCGCCACTTTGATACATCCGGCAGGGATATTGCAGCTCTGGAGCTTGAGAAGCTGGTAGCTCCCGGTGTTGTGGTAGATCTGCGGGACCAGATGGAGGACTTTGGTATCTACACTCCGGAGGATATTGAGAAGCGTGCAGAGGTACGGGAAGGAGATATCCTGATCATCAATACTGGTTACCATATCTATGGATGGGATCAGCCACAGGCAGATGAGCGCCGTTATATGCTGCGTCATCCCGGTCCGTCACTGGATTTCATTTCATGGGCACGCCAGAAGAAGCTGAAATGGATCGGCGTGGACTGTGGTTCCGCAGACCATCCGATGAACACCAAGATCCGTGACTGGGAGCCTATGGAGGCAGAAAAGTGTGACCGGATTTTCCGCGAGAAATACGGGAAGAGTCTAAATGAGATTTATCCGTGGCCCGAGCATTACCAAGCAATGCATTTTGAGCTGTTCTGTCAGCCCTATGAAGCAATCCACGCAGAATGTATGGGAGGAGAGATTGACAAGCTTTCCAACAAGCGTGTGGTAATCGGCTGCTTCCCGTGGAAGTTTGTGGATGGCGAGAGCTGCATCAGCCGGATTGTAGCATTTGATGGGTTTGACAATATTTAATGAAACGTTGATTACACCAGTCTATGGGGCTGTCAGAAATGACATTTATATGCAATATATTGTAGCAATATTCCTTGGATTATCAGATATATTGTGGTTTTGCGGCCATTTCCCGACAGTCCCTTTGCACTTTATCACCAATATATAAAATCGGGGGCTGTACAGGATGAAATACGATCTTTTAATTATCAATGCAAATACAAGAAAATACGGTGACGGGCAGATGATTGCCGTGAAGGATGGCAGAATTACGGCTATTGGAGCCAGCCTGAAGCAGGATGCGGCACAGATTATAGATGCAAAAGGCAATCTGGTAACAGAATCATTTGTTAATGGGCATCTGCATCTGTGTAAGGTATTCACTCTGGAGATGGCTGGACAGGCAGCTCTGGGTGAGTATCATACAAGCGGAATGGGAGGTGCAATGACCTCCATTGAGAGAGCGGCGGATTTTAAGGCTGCTTATGATGAATCCTGGATTCTTAGGAATGTCCGCGAAGCCTGCAATATGGCACTAAGGCATGGGAACACCCACATCCGTGCATTTGCGGATGTGGACCCAAAGGCACGCCTGGAGGGCGTTAAAGCTTTGATTAAGGCCCGGGAGGAATATAAAGGTAAGGTGGAGCTGCAGGTGGTGGCGTTTCCTCAGGATGGTATTGCCCGTGAGCCAGGTACAGAGGAACTGATGCGTCAGGCCATGGATCTGGGAGCAGATGTGGCAGGGGGCATCCCGTGGATGGAGTACACAAAGGAGGAGGAGCAGGCCCATGTTGATTTTGCCTGCGGTCTGGCAAAGGAATATGACAAAGGGATTTCCATGCTGTTAGACGATGTGGGTGACGCTGGCGAGCGCACACTGGAGATGCTCTGCAAAAAGTCCATTGAGATGGGGTGGCAGGGCCGTGTAACTGCCCAGCACTGCCGTGCAATGGAACTGTACAATGAAAACTATTTCCGTAAGCTGACTGCTTTGATGAAGAAGGCCGGAATCGGTCTGGTCTCTGATCCTCATACAGGCCCCCTTCATGCAAGGGTAAAGGATTTACTGCTGGCGGGTGTTCCGGTTGCACTGGGGCAGGATGATATTTCCGATGCCTATTATCCGTATGGGGAGTGTAACATGCTGCAGGTTGCTTTCCTGGCAAGTCATCTGCTGTGGATGACCAGCTTTGCAGATATGGAACTACTGTATGATATGGTTACAACCGGCGCAGCCAGGGTTCTGGGAATCAAAGGCCATACTCTGGAGGTAGGCGGCAACGCGGACCTTGTGGTTCTGGATCAGAAAGATGTATGGCATGCAATCTGGAAACATACACCTCCGGTATACGTAATCAGGAATGGTGTGGACGTGACCTTGAGATAAAGCCTAAAGGACTGGAGTAAATGCAATGAAAACAGGTAACGGATCAATGGGTATCTGTTGCAAAAATACATATTGGAGGAGTTATCAATGAAAGCGATACCGAAGGGATATTCTCTTAATGAGTTTCCGGCAATGAAGGAAGCGCTGCCTTTAAGCCTTCAGCATGTGCTGGTGCTGATCTTTAATGTACTTCCAGTACCTCTGCTGATTGGTGCTGGTGCAGGGTTAAGTGCCTCTGAGATTACGATTCTTGTGGCAGGCTGTATGTTTGTAACGGGAATTGCTACTTTGATCCAGACAATTGGCGTAGGGCCGGTGGGGGCCAGACTGCCTCTTCCAATGGAAAACAGCTTTGTGTTCGTGGCACCAGGCATTGCCTTGAGCGCCCGGTATGGTCTTGGCAGTTTTACCGGGGCCTGTCTGGCTGGAAGTATTGTTACCTGTATGATCTGGATGGCTTTTCACAGACAGCTCCAGAGTCTGTTTAAGCCCTATATCGCAGGGGCTGTCATTATGTCTCTGGGTCTGAGCCTGATTGGAGTCGGAATTAATTATTGTGCAGGTGGTCAGGGAGCCGCTGATTTTGGAAGTGCAGGAAACTTGTTTCTGGCCCTGGGAACGATTTTGATCATGCTGCTTCTGAACCATTATTGCAGTAAGAATTTTCTCTCCAAGGCTTCGCCTCTGATTGCCATTGTAGCGATGTCTGCTGTGGCAGCGGCCTTCGGCAAACTGGATCTTTCCAGCGTAGCTGGTGAATCCTGGTTCCGTTTCCCTATGCTTCTCCATTTTGGAATAAAATTTGAGATGGGACCAGTGTTTACCATCAGTGTATTATCCGTGATTGCGCTTGTGGAGCTGATGGGGGATCAGTCTCTGGCGGCTGCTCTTGCTAAGGGTGAAGCGCCTTCCAGCCGGGAGATAACAGGCGGTATTCTGGCGCAGGGTGTAAGCTCAGTGGTGGCAGCCTTATTCAACCTTTGTCCAACTATTGCAGGCTGCGCCAATATCGGCCTGTGCAGTATTTCCGGTGTAATGAGCCGCTATGTTACGGCTTTGGCAGGAGTGATTGTGCTGATATGTGGATTCTGTCCGAAGCTCTGTGCGTTATTCGAGGCAATTCCGTCCGCAGTTATCGGAGGTGTTGTCCTCTCTGCCTTTGGTTCCATTGTGGTATCGGGAATGAAGGTGATCCTTTCGGAAGAGCTTACAGCCCGTACAGCCACCATCGTCGGGGTATCCCTTGCTGTCGGAATTGGATTTTCTGTAGTACCGGAAGCTATCGCGGTACTGCCATTATGGGCCTCCACTTTATTTAGCGGTGTTCCGGGAACCGCAATTACAGCAGTGGTGCTCAGCATCCTTTTGAAAGAAAATACTCAATAAATCAATATCGGGAGGAGGTAAGGAATTGCTGCCAGGCCTGCTTCGGGGGGTTTGATGCCGTGCAGTTCCTGAAAGTGAACATGAAATATACATTATATAAAAATGCTGACTGGATTATTACGATGGATGATGAACGTACCAGACTGCGCCATGGGGATCTTCTGGTGTGCGGCAATCAGATTCAGGCGATTGGAAAGAATCTGGAAAAGCAGTATCCGGATATTAAGATGGACCGGGTAATAGATGCATCTGGAAAACTTCTTGTGCCCGGATTTGTCAATACCCATCATCATACCTGGCAGGCCCTGATCCGAAACATTAAGGCGACCCAAGGAATGTCTTTGGAACCATGGCTGACCGTTATGTATGAAATATATAAGGATTTAAATCAGGAGGTCGCAAGGGCCGGAATTTACGCAAGCCTGGGCGAGGGTATGAAGTCCGGCTGCACCACCTCCAATGACTTGTGGTATCCACACCCGGTGTATGTGGAAGGACTGATGGATGCGGAGATTGAGGCCGCCAAAGAGATTGGAATCCGTTTCCATCCAGTACGTTCCTATCACTCGGTTGTCAGCGATGTGGTGTGCCCTGAGGTGGTAGACACGACGGAGCGGGTGATGGCGGACGCAGAGCGGCTTGTGGAGAAGTATCATGATCCGGATACGTTTTCCATGTGCCAGGTTGCCATTGGTCCCAGCATTGCCCAATACGATACAGAAGAGATTTTAAGGGCGACCATTGATTTTGCGGAAAAGCATGATATTATGGTGCACGGGCATCTGGCTGAGAGCGTATTTGAAACTCAGTATACCATCGAAAAATTTGGCTGCCGCCCAGTGGAATGGTTCCGGCGCCACGATCTTCTTGGAGACCGTTTTTATTATGCCCATTGTATACACCTGGATGATAATGATATCCAGATAATGGCCCGGACAAACACGGGCGTATCCAGTTGTCCTATTTCCAATATGTATCTGAGCTCGGGCTCCTGCCGCGTGAAGGATATGCTGAATAGTGGGATTAAGCGGATTGGGTTAGGAGTGGATGGTGCAGCCAGCAGCAATACCTCCAATTTTATGGAGGAAATGCGGGTGTCCTATCTGCTGAATCGTCTGAGCTATGGCAGCGGGTCTTGTACGGCAGAGGATATTCTGTATATGGGAACCCGTGGAGGGGCCAGGAGTATGGGCCGTGAGGATATTGGATATTTGGCTCCCGGAATGGCAGCGGATATTACCATGCTGGACTGGGGGCAGCTGCAGTATGCGGGAGGCTGCAATGATCCGGTGGACTGTATCGTTATCAGCGGAGATGCCCGGATGGTGGACATGGTGATGGTTAATGGTGTAATCACTGTGGAGAAAGGACACCTCACTCTTGTAAAAGAAGAGGAAAAACGGGATTATGCCAACCAGATTGGCCGGGAACTGCTTTCCAGGGCATCCGCACGGATACCTGGACTGAAGGCTGACCTTCAGTAAATCTTGAGTGATAAAAGGTTTCTGTTCACGGCCCGGTTGATCACCACGCTGATCAACTGGGAGGATGCACATAATGGTTGGAATCTGGGCCGCCCCATTACCACAGGTGATTTCAAATGGCGGCCCAGGTTACTATTTACAGCTGCTCCGTGAATAGTAACGATAAAAGAAAGGACGCGGTAAAATGGGAAAACGAATCGTAATTGCATTGGGCGGAAATGCGCTGGGAGGCACCCTGGATGAGCAGGCGGCAGCCGTAAAGAATACAGCAAGGGCAATTGCAGATCTGATTGAGGAGAACCATGAGGTGATTGTGGCTCATGGAAACGGACCACAGGTGGGTATGATCCAAAAGGCAATGACAGCTCTTCACAAGCAGGAGCCGGAGAAATATGGTCTTTGTCCATTATCAGTTTGTGCAGCTATGAGCCAGGGCTACATCGGTTTCGATTTACAGAAAGCCCTGAGGGATGAACTGGCCCGCAGGGGGATCAAAAAGAATGTGGCGACTGTTCTGACACAGATAGAGGTGGATAAGGAGGATCCAGCCTTTTCCAATCCTTCTAAGCCAATTGGAACCTACGTGACAAAACAGGAGGCAGACAGACTGATCCGGGAGCGGGGGTTCACTTTCGCGGAGGACGCGGGGCGTGGTGTGCGCCGTGTGGTTCCATCCCCCCGGCCAGTATCCATTGTTGAACTGGATGTCATCCGCCGGCTCATGGAGGATGGGGAGGTGGTCATTGCCTGCGGCGGAGGCGGAATTCCGGTGGTACGCAGCGACCAGGGCAGTTATGAGGGAGTGGAGGCGATCATTGATAAGGATTTTGCTTCTGCAAGACTGGCTGAGGAGATTCATGCAGACTATCTGATCATCCTGACAGCAGTGGAGAAGGTTGCCGTAAATTTTGGAAAGCCGAATCAGAGATGGCTGAATTCCATGGACATAGAGGAGGCAGAGGCGTACATCCGGGAGGGTCAGTTTGCACCTGGCTCTATGCTTCCCAAGGTGCAGGCCGCAATACAGTTTGCGTCCTCTGCCAAAGGGAGAAACGCCCTGATAACCCTTCTGGAAAAGGCAAAAGAAGGGATTGCCGGAAGTACTGGCACGATAATACATGTATAGGAATCCACAAATGGACGGATGAAGGAGGCAGGGAAGATGATCGAAAACAACCATGAACAGGAGCTTAACCCAATCGCCAGAATGGGAAATGTACTGCTGCGTTTTTCAATGAAATATATGCCGGACGCCAGCATTTTTGCAGTGCTGATCACGGTGGTTGCATTTGCAGCCGGAGTTCTCCTGACAAGTCAGGGACCGGTTCAGATGATGGAAAACTGGTATCGGGGCTTCTGGGAACTTTTAACCTTTTCCATGCAGATGAGTCTGATTGTAGTAACAGGCTCTGCCGTGGCCAACTCTCCGGCAATCAAAAAGGGGATCAGGCGTATCGCAAAGATTCCCGGGAGCGGGGCCCAGGCAGTTGGACTGGTAGCATTCCTCTCTATTCTGATCTCCTATCTTCACTGGGGCTTGTCGCTGATTGTCAGTGCGCTGCTCGCCAGGGAGGTGGCAGGAAATCTGAGAAGGAGAAATATCTATTTTGAATATGGTCTTATTGCGGCGGCAGCCTATGTGGGGCAGATGACCTGGCAGGGAGCCTTGTCGTCATCCATAGGTCTTTCCATTGCCTCATCCGGGCATATTCTGGAAAGCGAAATGGGAATTATCCCCATGTCCCGGTACATGGGAAATATGATCAATATTGTCACATCCGCCGCACTGCTGGTGTTTCCTCCGTTGTTTGCGATGATGATGCATCCGAAAAAAGAAGGAATCTCTCCGTTGGAACCGATGGCTCTGGAAGCGATTGAGAAAGAAGATGCGGCGGCGCTTACTATACCGGAAAATCCGTCAGTGGGGGATCGGCTCAACTACAGCTTTGTCATTGCAGGGATTTTTGGCATTATGGGATGGATTTATATTGTTTATGCATTTGCTGAAAAAGGATTTTCCGCTCTGGATATTAATATGGTAAACTTTATCTTTCTGTTTTCAGGATTACTCCTTCACCGTAATATTGCCAATTATGTGCGCGCAGTGGGGGAGGCAGTCAGTGGAGCGGCGGGAATTATTTTTCAGTTTCCCTTATATGCTGGGATTCAGGGAATTATCAAGTATTCCGGTCTTGTAGGCATCATGTCCTCAGCTATTGCAGCCGTTTCAACCCCGGCTACATTCTATTTATGGATTTTCTTTGGATCGGCTGTGATCAGTATATTCGTGCCTTCTGGCGGGGGACAATGGATGGTTTTGGGACCGATTGCCATCGCCTCGGCGAAAATGCTTGGTGCTGACCTTATAAAAACCAGTCTGATGGTGGGTTATGGGCACACCTGGATCAACATGTTCCAGCCCTTCTGGGCCATTGCTCTTTTGGGAATCACAGGACTGAAGGCAAAGGATATCATGGGGTATTCTACAGCGATTATGTTTTGTGGCGGGGTGATCTATATTCTGACAAGTTTTTTGCCTGTATGAGTTAGTATTTCACCGGGCAGGTCCTTTGCCGAAAGGCATCATCACAGCCATTATCCAAGGGAGGTCATGTTATGCCAAATTTAGTAAAGCCCATTAACCTTACAGATGATGATAAAGCCACTTTAGAGGGGATCCTCCGCCAAAGCACTGTAGAAGCAAGAACCTACATCCGGGCTAAAGTACTGCTGCTCTAATCAGAACACATGTCAGATGAGGCAATTGCAGATAAACTGGACATCTGCGTTATGGCTGTAAGGCTATGCATTAATAAATATAATGTCGGCGGCATTAAAGCAGCCTTACAGGACAACGAGGGGCGCGGGCGTAAAGCTGAGATCACAGATGCGGATATTACCTGGGTCATTAACAAGGCCTGCCAGAAACCAAAAGACTTTGAGTATTCGGCCGAATTATGGTATCCAGCCAGCTTTACACGCTTTATCAATTCCATTACAGAGTAGGAAGGGCATCCCCGTATGGCGTCTGTGACTGAGACAACGCTGTGCAAGATACTGGCAAAGGCAAAGATCCGTCCTTTTAAGATATCTTACTACTGTGAGAGGCGCGATCCGGATTTTGATTCCAAAATGCATGATGTCCTTGTTATTTATAAACAGCTTTCCCTGCAGTTTGACAGGGAAGGGAACCTCCTGCTGTTTGAGGGGATGCCGGTCCATACCCTGTCCTATGACGAAAAGCCCGGGATGCAGGCGCTGGATACTACCGCTGACGACAGACAACCAGTCCCGGGTACAGAAAAAAACAGCACGGTATCCCGGGACTATGAATATGTTCGTCTGGGTACGCTGTCGCTGCTTGCCGTCATTGACCTGCTTACCAGCGAAGCGATCCCCCTTGTAAGCCCAACCCACAAAAGTTCTGATTTCGTGCGTTTTCTGAAGATGCTGGACGGGAAATACCCTGCTGGTGATAAAATACGCTTCATCCTTGACAACCATTCTGCCCATACCTAAAGGGAGACTCAGGAATACCTGAATACAGTACCCGGAAGGTTTGAATTTGTATTTACACCAACTCATGGCTCGTGGCTGAACATGGTGGAAGCCTTCTTCAGTAAGCTTACAAAGCAAATGTTGAATGGCATCCGGGTTTCGAGCAAAGAAGAATTGGAAAGCCGGATTTATCAATACTTTGATGAAATCAATCAAGTTCCTGTTCCATACCACTGGTCTTACAAGCTTGATGATATAGACCTTGACAAAGAGGATATCAGCCAGATTGTCTATGAAGTGGTAAACCATAAAGCTGCTAATGCATGTGATAAGGATAAGCGTGCTCCCAAGCCCCGAACAAGGAAGCGGCAGGGACAGGATAATCAGGGATAATAAAACATGGCTTTATTTAAAGTAGATTATACTAGGGTTAAGGAACAGATTATTCCTAAGATGGCTTTGCAACAATTAGTGGAAAATTGTGTGAAGCATGGTTTTGCAGTGACTATCGGGCAGAGGGTAATAGGAGGTTGGTTCAAGGAAGGAAAAGAAAACATAGTGGAAGGAAAATCTCTTTGAAGGAGTCGGATTTCGTCCAATAAAGAATAAAGCAAGCTTGCTTTGACTGTTGAACTGACGGTATAGGCAATGAAAAATCCTGTCATTGGCCTGGTATGACTTGAACTGGAATATCAAGGTTTACTATTATAAAGGGCCGTCAGCCACTATTTAGGAAACCTGATATGAAATTGGTCAGCAAATTCAGGCGGATATAATTTTGAGCAGTTTTGGGAGATTCCTTGAAACGATTAAAAATAGTTCTGCCATGATAAAAGTTTTAGAAAATTTGTTTTATAAAGACCTTTTTGATTTTTATTTGATTTATCTGTAGATAGAGAACAAAATTTTTGTACAGTTTTTGAATTTGCTTATTTATCGTAATAAATGTACAAAACGTTTTCCCGTATATATTTGTACTTTATATTGCGGAAGATGCAGTACAAAGGAAGAAAAACGGAAACCACAATAAAGATATATGTTTTGCAAAAATGCTGTAATTTAAACATTGATAGTATTTTTTGTTTGGTAAAAAATTTTTGTAGTGATGATTCAATCATAATCTTCATTTTTTTACTTGCCGTATTTGGTGTATGCCAGATACGGTTTTTTGTTGTCGATTTTTAGCGAAAAGTGTCGATGTTGTGAGTTGCCGTTCGCCGCCTCCAAAATTCTGAAGCTAAAAATATTCAGAATTTTGGAGGAAAAAATGAATGAAGGAAAAGGAATTTTATTTATCTATAGGCGGAAAATCAATAAAAGTCAGTGAGGAAGTCTATCGGGAATATATGCATTTTGAACGTAAAGAGCGATATTTTACGAAAGATTTAAAAGAGGAGAGGGTAGTGCTTGACAAAAAAACGAAGGAAATGAGGATAATTCCCAGCCGAGAAGATTCTTATGAGAGGCTTTTAGCTAAAAGCCAACAGTTTGCAGCATTAGATAAATCACCGGAAGAGCAGTTTCTTCATGCACTTTTATTAAAACAGTTAGAAGAAGCATTACATAACTTATCAACGGATGAACTTGCATTGATTTATGCATTATTTTATCAGGAGCTAACAGAAAAACAGCTTGGAGAGGTTTTAAATATTTCCAAAACCGCAGTTAATAAGAGAAAATCTAAGATATTGCGGAAATTAAGAAAATTTTTTAAAAATTTTTCCTAAAAATGGTTATCAGCAGTGGTTTTCAACGGCAAAGTATATGAGGAGCTCTAAAAATAATTTGAACATTGATAAATAATGGGATTGCAGCCTATTTATATGAACATCCAAGTTTCTTTCGTTGTGCAAAACCGTAAAACGGAAAGCGCCCCAGGCACAGACGCGATGACTGTCTGCGGACAGATAGGGAAAAATAAAAATTTCCTGGTTTGGTTCGTCAATAAGATAACATCAAAGGCACGAGCGATAATCTGAAGGGCCTGTAACCGGCACTGGTAATGCCGCAGCCGCCATGATCTGCCAGCGAAAAGAGAACCGTAAATTCCCGTACCGCAGGGTCAAAGGGGGATACTGGAGATGAGGTCTGGGCAGGATTGTCGCCTGCCGCCGCCCATCCCTGGTATCACGGGCCTGTGAGCCGCAGGCGGCTTGGATATAAAGGATAAGAATATCCGTTTATCATTTGTAAAAATAGAAAATGGACATTTGGATAAGCTGATATTTCATAAGATGATAGAAGCGTCAAAAGGTCTTTTGCCGCTTCTTAAGATACCGATTGCCCCGCACTTCGTGCTCCCGCAATCTTAAAAACATTCAAAATCCGCCCTATCGGGCTACTTTTTCATGTTTTTGGCGGGTCCCAAGTTCAAAAATTCTCCTGAAAGCAAGCTTTCGTCGAATTTTCGACCTTTTGACCCTGGTATCATAAGATAGATACAAACATGACAGGCGATATTTTCCTGTGCCAGCCCGTCAACAAGATAACATTAAAGGTATGAGCGGAAACCTGGAGGGCTTGTGACCGGCACTGGTAATGTAGGAATCGCTATGAAACGACAGTGTTCCATTCCGTTGATATTATGCAAAATAAATTTTTTGTGATAAGACAACTATAACAGGAAATAAACTATAGAAAGGCGGTCAAGGGGCAGGATATGGAACTGACAAGGGAAAAATTACAGGAGATGGCGGCTGTGGATATCCGAAACGTGGACATTAACAGCCTGACTGATTTAAGGGATATTGTGGTGGACACGAAAAAGCCTGTACCCCAAAAACTGGCTTCTTTCGCAGAGCAGACCAATAACGTATATGTCCACCGGATCGGAGATTATATTGTGAAAGTCCGTTTCCAGAAAGAGGGGCCGACCATTGATGATAAGATGGAAGAATATTTAAGGAGGCTTGCGGAGATACATATTTGATTGAACAGGAAGAAAATTATCCTTGAAACAATGAAAAAGTTATGTTAATCTAAAGTCAGGACTTAATTAGTGGAAGCCCTGGCTTATCGACAAACAGGATAACGGCAATCCTTGTTAGCCAGTTAAAACCTCGCGCTACGTGGTTTTAACTCTCGCGGCAGTCGTCAAGGTCAAGCAAGCTCGACTTTGACTCGTTGCCTGCGGAAATAAAAAGTCAGGGGTGATACAGTTGAAAGAAAAACAATTCTATGCGGCCATGTATCTCCGTCTTTCAAGGGATGACGAGGACAGGGATGGCCTAACCAAATCCGAGAGCAACAGTATCGGAAGTCAAAGAGAACTTATCAAATCATTCTTACGGGAGCAGCCGGACATAGAACTTTATGACATCTATGTAGACGACGGCTTTTCAGGGAGCAATTTCGACAGACCAGAATTTAAGAGAATGATCAGCGATATTGAGGCAGGCAGGGTGAACTGTGTGGTAGTGAAAGA
>JAUNGD010000026.1 GCA_030524705.1 Lachnospiraceae bacterium
CCACATTTTCTGAAATAGACATATTGTTGTCATTCAGCACAATAATAAAATTCGTCTTTAGCTGAGCCGCATTATTCAGCGCCTCATACGCCATTCCTCCGGTCAGCGCGCCGTCCCCGATAACCGAGACGACGGAATACTCCTCTCCCTGCACATCTCTGGCGCAGACGTAGCCAAGTCCGGCTGAAATCGAGGTAGAGCTGTGGCCCGTATCAAAGGCGTCGCAGTCGCTCTCCTTGCGCTTCGGGAATCCGCTCATGCCCCCGAATTTGCGGAGCTGCCCGAATCCGTCCTTGCGCCCGGTTAGGATCTTGTGCGTATAAGACTGGTGTCCCACATCCCAGATAATCTTATCCTTCGGCAGATCAAAGGTCAGATGAAGCGCCATGGTAAGCTCCACCACACCCAGGTTTGATGCGAGGTGTCCCCCGGTCTGGCTGATGTTCTCAATCAGGAAATCCCTGATCTCCTGGGCCAGCTCCGGCAGCTTTTCCTTTTCAATATTTTTGATATCGTTTACTTCATTGATGTTCTCTAACAGAATAAACGCCACCCTTCATCACGCGCTGCGGTGAATCAGATTCAGAATCAGCTCCCTTAAAAATTCGTTTTCACAGGGCAGCTCATCCAGGATCCGAATAGCCTCCTGGGAATAATAAGCCACATCCTCCTGAGCCTTTTCCAGCCCCTTCACCGTCACGTATGTTGTTTTTTTATTTTTCTCGTCGCTTTTGACCGGCTTGCCCAGCGTCTCCTGTTCTCCGATCACATCGAGAATATCGTCCTGTATCTGGAAAGCCAGCCCCACGTTTCTGGCGGCCAGCTCTATTTTTCCGACCTCTTCCTCAGAAGCCCCGGCCAGTATCGCTCCAATCATCATGGAGCCCTCGATCAGCGCCCCCGTCTTGAGCCTGTAAATAAAATAAAGCTGCTCCTCCGTCAGGGGCTGATCCACGTACTCCACATCCACAGACTGTCCGCCGATCATCCCGTACAGCCCAGTCTTGCTGGCAAGCACCTGAAAGGCCTTGCCTACCCGGGGATTATCCGGCTCCATCTCAAATGCCCTCGCCGCCGTCTCATAGGCATGATTCAAAAGCGCGTCCCCGGCCAGAATTGCCATTGCCTCCCCGTATACGACGTGGGTAGTCTTGCGGCCTCTCCGGTATTCATCATTATCCATAGCCGGGAGATCGTCGTGAATCAGAGAATGGGTATGAATCATTTCCATCGCGGCCATAAAGGGCTGCACCACCGCAGACTTGCCGCCGAACATCACGAAGGTCTGCTGCATCAGCAGCGGACGCAGCTTTTTGCCTCCCACCAGCATGCTGTAATTCACAGCCTCCAGAAGCGTTTTCTGAAATCCTTCCTCCTCTGGAAGATAATTCTGGATAATGCTTTTTATCTCCGTCACACGTTTTTTCATCTGGCTATCAAAACTCGTCAAGTCCACCATCCCCATTCATGATCAGTATTTTCTTTTCAACAGTGTCAATCTTTTCATTGCAATGCTTCAAAAGCTCCATTCCCTGCTGATAAAGCTGAAAGGATTCCTCCAGCGGAAGCTCCCGGTCCTCCAGCCTTTCCAGCATCTCATCCAGCCTTGTAAAAGCCTCCTCCAAAGTCAGCTCTTCTTCTTTTTCCTGCATGGCAGCCTCACCTCCATGTAAATTCATTTACGGATCATACAGCCTTAACGGCTCCGCCTCCGTCACAGAGGCAGTGATTTTTCCGTCGGAAACAAACAGCTCCAAGGCGTCGTCCTTTTTTACCTGTTCTACCGAATATACTCTTCTGCCCACAGGATCCGTCACCGCGGCATATCCCTGGGACAGCTTTTCCAAGGGAGAAAGCCCCTTCATCCGCTCAATATACACCGACATGCGGTGGCGCCGGTCCTGCAAAATGCGCTCCGTCTCACGGCGCAGCGCCTCCTCGGCGTCTGCCGCCCTCTGCCGCTGCTCCCGTATACGCTGCACCGGGCTTGCGTACTCCAGCCGCATCCGGTACCCCTCCAGCTTCATCCGGTATTCGTGTATCCGAAACTCCATCAGCCGCTCCAGCTGCTCCCCGCAATCATCCAGACGCAAAAGAACGGACTGAACATCCATGACGGCCAGCTCTGCCGCCGCAGAAGGCGTCGGCGCCCGTAGGTCTGCCACAAAATCTGCGATGGTCGTATCGGTCTCGTGACCCACCGCCGATATAACCGGCGTCTTACAGGAAAAAATAGCCCGAGCTACGGTCTCTTCATTAAACGCCCACAAATCTTCAATGGAGCCTCCGCCCCGGCCGACGATGATCGCATCCAGATTCAGAGCGTCCAGCCTGTGCAATCCCTCTGCGACGCTTTCGGCGGCTCCCTCTCCCTGTACCTTTGCCGGATACAGGATCAATTGAATACCCGGATTACGCCTTGTCGATATGTTGATAATATCCCGCACCGCCGCACCGGTGGGGGCCGTCACCACTCCCAGCCTTCGTACATAAGGAGGAATCCTTTTTTTATACTCCGGGGCAAACATCCCCATCTCCTCCAGTTCCTGCTTAAGAGCCAGAAATTTCTCATAAAGCAGCCCCGCGCCGTCCAGTCGGATCCGGTTTGCATAGAGCTGGTATTTTCCGTCCCGTTCGTAGACGTTAACGCTGCCCTCCGCCACCACCTGCTGACCGTCGGACATCCGAAAAGCCAGTCCCTTTCTGGCACCGGCAAACATAATACAGGCAATCGTACCGGAGGCATCCTTCAAGGAGAAATAAATATGTCCCGACGTGTGATATTTACAGTTCGAGACCTCTCCCCGGATGCTGACCCGGTTCAGCACAAAGTCCTGCGTAAACATATTTCTGATGTACGTATTAATCTGACTGACTGAATAAACCTTCTGCATATTTTTTCCAGTGCCGCATTTACTGCGCCAGCTTTGCCAGAATCCCGTTTACAAAGGACGGCGAATCCTCTCCGCCGAATTTTTTGGCAAGCTCCACTGCCTCATTGATCGCTACTTTTACAGGTACCTCCTCGTCATACAGCATCTCGTACACTGCAAGTCTGAGGATTGCAAGCTCCGTCTTCCCCATGCGGTCTGTTTTCCACCCCTGGGCGACGCCGTTGATCTTATCGTCGATCTCTCCGATCCTGTCTTTTATATGGTCGAATTTCTCCGCCATATATTCGTGCTCCTTCTCTGTCACCTCCGGCAGATCTTCAAAATAGAATTCCACCTGCTCCGGCAGCTCGTCACCGCTGTAAAATTCTCCGCAGAAAACCAGCTTAAAAATATTCTCCCTGATTTCACTTCTTTTCATGCTTCTTTTTCTCCTCGTAAAAAGAGGCTGTTGAAAATCCTTGCAACAGCCCCTCTTCTTAGTTCTTTTCCATCAAAACATTTACAATCTTGATATTTACTTCCGCAACCTCAAGTCCTGTCATCGTTTCGATCGCCGTCTTAACCTTCTCCTGAATCTTGGAGCTGGTAGCCGGGACACTGTAGCCATACTGGATATTGATGGCAAGCGCCACATGCACCGTATTTTCATCCATTGTGATCTTGACACCCTTGGACAAGCTCTTCATGCCGAGCTTCTCGATCAGGTCCCTTGTAACATTCCCTGCCATCGACGCCACTCCGTCAACCTCAGAGGCTGCCAGACCGGCAATAATAGCGACTACCTCATCCGCAATCCGTACCTCGCCGAACTGCTCTTCGTTCTCTAATTTATGTGTATGAAGTTCTGTGTTTTCCATAAGCACCTCCATGAGTCTGTCTGTTCCTTGTCTATATAGATTACATTACTCGCAGCTTAGCCGCTCGTTAAGCTGCGAAGTTCACCCTTGCGAACAAGTGAACTTCTTACAGCTTACATTACTCGCGGCTTAGCCGCTCGTTAAGCTGTGAAGTTCACCCTTGCGAGCAAGTGAACTTCTTACAGCTTACATTATAGTGAATCGAATGCTTTTTTGCAAGAAAGATTTTCTATCTTCCAAATTCT
Organism: Lachnospiraceae bacterium; assembly: GCA_030524705.1. Lineage (GTDB taxonomy): Bacteria > Bacillota > Clostridia > Lachnospirales > Lachnospiraceae > Choladousia. The sequence goes on from JAUNGD010000026.1 coordinate 3,997, forward strand.
GAGAGTATCAGTCCCTCGTTTCTGTCAAGCACCATCCCCACGGACCAGCTATTGACAAACAGCAGCAGCGGACGGTCCTTCAAATCCTTGATCTTCTTCATGTCTGAGGTTCCCACAATCTTATTCAGGTCAATCTCCTCATTCTCGATCCAGCGGATGTGCTCATAGGGCAGGGTTTCCAGTCGAATATCCACATTATATTCATTTTCCAGACGGTATTTCAACACGTCAAACTGAAGAACGCCGACGACTCCGACGATAATTTCCTCCATACCGGTATTGTATTCCTGGAAAATCTGGATCGCACCCTCCTGGGCGATCTGATTGATGCCCTTGACGAACTGCTTCCGCTTCATCGTATCCAGCTGCTTGACCCTCGCAAAATGCTCCGGCGCGAAGGTAGGAATGCCTTCGTATGCAAACTTCTTCCCCGGCATACAGATCGTATCGCCAATGGAAAAAATGCCCGGATCAAATACACCGATAATATCTCCGGCGTAGGCCTCGGACACGATGTGCCGTTCCTGAGCCATCATCTGCTGCGGCTGGGAAAGACGCTGCTTTCTGTCCCCCTGTACGTGATAAACCTCCATACCCGCGTCAAATTTGCCGGAGCAAATACGCATAAAGGCGATCCTGTCTCTGTGGGCCTTATTCATGTTTGCCTGGATCTTGAACACGAAGGCAGAAAAATCCTCCTCCATCGGGTCAATTACACCGCAGTCCGCAGTCCTGGGCAGCGGTGAAGTCGTCATCTGAAGGAAATGCTTCAAAAAGATCTCCACGCCAAAGTTTGTAAGAGCAGAGCCGAAAAATACCGGGGACAACTGCCCCTTGCTCACCAACTCCTGGTCAAATTCAGCAGAGGCTCCGTCCAGAAGCTCGATCTCCTCCAGCAGAGTTTCTTTATTCTGCGCGCCGATAAACTCCTCCAGCTCCGGTGCATCCACATCTATCTCCGTAGCCACCCCGGCCTTCGTTCCCTTCTGGGTATCGGTAAAGGTGGTCACCTTCCTGCTCGCCCGGTCATAGACACCCTTGAAATTCTTTCCTGAGCCAATCGGCCAGTTGATCGGGCAGGTGGCAATTCCCAGCTCCTTCTCAATGTCATCCAGCAGCTCAAAGGTGTCGTTGGCATCCCGGTCCAGCTTATTAATAAAAGTAAAAATCGGAATATGGCGCATCACACATACCTTAAACAGCTTTCTCGTCTGCGCCTCCACGCCCTTCGATGCGTCGATCACCATTACCGCGGAGTCCGCCGCCATCAGCGTACGGTACGTATCCTCCGAGAAATCCTGATGTCCCGGCGTATCCAGAATATTGATACAGTATCCGCCGTAATTAAACTGCAATACGGAAGAAGTGACGGAAATACCTCTCTCCTTCTCAATCTCCATCCAGTCTGACACGGCATGTCTCGCCGTGGCCTTTCCTTTGACAGAGCCTGCCAGATTGATGGCTCCGCCGTAAAGCAGGAACTTCTCGGTCAGTGTCGTTTTACCTGCATCCGGGTGTGAAATGATGGCAAAGGTCCGCCGCTTCGTAATCTCTTCTTTTATATTACCCACAGTATTTTCCTCCAACTGTTTTATCCTTGCCTATTCTATCAAGGTTGGGAAAAGCTGTCAACGACCTGCCGGTGGATTTTTCAGGGATGGCCGGATACCCGGTTATTAGAGAAGAGTATTGGGTACTCGGACGCAATGCTCGTGTGCGGTAAAGTATCACAAGAATTTGATTGATCGCAGCCCTGCTATTCCGTAAAGATAAAGGGAACTATATAGAAAATCGTTGGATAGCATGATATACTTAACCCAATAACTGAGAGACAAATCGGGAGTTGTTAAAGACCCAATGTTACGATGGCATGATAAGCTTAATTTATGTCAGACGATAAATGAGAATATGGAGATAAAAATATGAGTAAATACACATATATCACTTTAAAAGACAGACCTCAATTAAAGGAACGAGCAGCTGCATGGTTTCATAGTAAATGGGAGGTGCCACAAGAAGCTTATCTTGAATGTATGGAAGCTTATCTCAATAACGAAACTGGCTATGGCTGGTACCTTTGCCTAGATGAGGATAAAGTTGTAGGAGGTCTTGGGGTAATAGAAAATGATTTTCATAACAGAAAAGACCTTACTCCTAATGTTTGTGCAGTATATACAGAAAAAGAATATCGCTGTAAAGGAATTGCAGGACATCTCCTTGATATTGTTGTAAATGATATGAAATCCAAAGGGATAACACCACTCTATTTAATAACCGACCATATAGGGTTCTATGAAAGATATGGTTGGGAATTTTTGTGCATGGTTCAGGGCGATGATAACCCTGACATGACAAGAATGTACATTCACAGATAAATTCAGATTTGTCGGGTAAATAGCAAAGCCGGCCGGGCCAGCGGGCGTTCAAGATGACTGGGCTTCGCCCGCCTCCCCACCCGGTTTTACAGGTAGGCATCCAAGGGGTGACAGCAAGGAATGCTGCTGCCCCTTGATACTTCTTTACCCTGCACCAATGCTCAGATGTGGTAAAGTATCACAAGAATTTGATAGACAACAGCCCTGCTATTTCGTAAAAATAAAGGGGAACGATGTAGAAAATCGTTGGAAAAGATGATATAGTTAACCCAAGTAATCAAGAGACAAATCGGGATTGACCGCTGTAGTAGATGTTTTAGAGGAGACGTTAGATATGGATGCTTTAAATGATTTGCTTAAAAGTTTTGTCACACAAAGTAAAAATATATTAGGAGATAATTTGATTGGGATTTATCTTCATGGCTCTGCTGTTATGGGATGCTATAATGAGAAAAAAAGTGATATTGATTTGTTAGTTGTAGTAAAGGAAACTATTCCAAACAATGTAAAACATCGCTTCATGGATATGGTTGTAGAATTAAATACATATGCTCCTCCAAAAGGAATCGAACTAAGCATTGTTAAAAGAGGGGTATGCAATCCGTTTGTTTATCCGACACCTTTCGAATTGCACTTTTCTATTGCACATTTAGAATGGTATAAAACCAATCCTTTAGATTATATTGATAAAATGAAGGGAACAGATAAAGATCTGGCGGCTCATCTTACTATTATTTATCACAGGGGGAAATGTCTTTATGGAAACGATATCAAAGATGTCTTTGGAGCAGTCAGTAAAGAAGACTACTTTGATAGTATTTGGAGTGATATTGAGGAAGCTGAAACGGAAATAATGGATAATCCCACTTACATTATTCTAAACTTATGTAGAGTATTAGCATACAAAAAAGAAGAACTTATCCTGTCAAAACAGGAAGGTGGTAAATGGGGAATATGCAATGTCCCTGAAAAGTATCAAACTTTAATAGTACAGGCACTGGATGAATATTTATCTAATAAATCAACAGAATGGGATGAAAATAATGCCCATGAATATGCTGCATATATGATAACACAGATAAGCAATTAGATAAATTAAAGTTTATCGGGTAAATAGCAAACCCGGCCAAGCCAGCGGGCGGTCAATATGAACGGCTCTCCGAGCCGACTACAGCCCCGCCCGGCTTTGCAGGTAGGCAGCCAAGGGGCGACAGTAAAAAAGTGCTGCCGCTCGTTTTTTGATACTTCTTTGCCCTTCACCAAGAGTCAGGAAATATCGCAGCTGTCTATACTGCCGAGCTCCGGGTTGCCGTCGAGACTCTGGGTGTTCAGCGTCCTCCGGTGCAGTCTCTCGGCCTCTGACTGCCTCAGAATATAGTCCTTGATCTCCTTTGCATTTTTGATATGCATGATGCGAAGGTCCGGATCGGTCACGTCGCTGCTGAAGCAGTGTACCGTCCCCAGCCCGAAGATCCGCTCCAGCAGGCTTGTCTCCAGACGCACATCCACAATTTTGTACATGTAGCAGTCGTTCTCCACCCGCTTTAAAAATCCTGCGTTTACTGTGATAATCTCCTCTGAGACCGTGTATTTCGTAAAGGTCCAGGGCAGCCCAAGAAACGGCCACCTCTTTTTTTCTGTATATGCCATAAAAGTTCCTCCTGTTTTATATTCTATTTCTTTTCCTGTCTAATTTACCATATTTTCAGCGGCTGGTCTATTTAAACTGAATTTTCCTGACTAAAACCGTCTATTTTAATCCGTTGATTGCATGCTGCAGGTTCGCTAAAAATTTTCCTGCATGCGCGCCGTCCATTTGGGTATGATGGAATTGAAAAGACACCGTCAAATCATACCGAAACAGCTTTCTTTTGTATTTGCCCCAAATCATAAATGGATTGTTAAAAATCCCGCTGTTCATGCCCACGGCGCCGTCAATCTCCGTATCTATGATTGCCGATGTGCCGATCACCATGCTGTCCTCCGACAAGTCCCTGTCCCGGCAGCTTTTGGCCACCCGCGAGGTGTATTTTAAGTATTCCTTATTGAACTCCGCCAAAGCTTCATGATAAAGAATATCACAGGAGCTGACTTCGCCGTCTTTATTCTTAACAATCGTATTTACAGCAATGGTATCATACTGCACCAGCTTATCGCCGACAGGCAGGATGTAAAATTCCTTCACGTCCACCGCTGCTTTTCCGATACAGTAATCCATCAGCATATTAAATTTCAGCTTTCTTTTCCTGCTGACCTTAATTAAATTCGTCACATCTAAAGTCTTAAAAAACGTTACCATTGGGTTGGGAGCCGTCATCCACAGCTCATAAGCCATGGCGCGTTTTGTCTCCTTCGGGTCAATCTCTCTTGCCATTTCTGCCTCCGTAAATTCTGCTTTTCCATCCCTCAATGCTCCTGCATAAGCTTCCTGACACATCATACAGCGCGGCTCTTCCATTGGGATTCCGCTCGTCGGTTCCATATTAAACTCTGTGATAAAAGAAATCCGCATGAACAGCTATTAATGCAAGCATAACGATGTTCTTTTCCTGTACATCATCAATATGTATTCCATTTGGCGTGGACGATTAGCTCCTCCATTCTACTACATCATTAATTCTTTTGCGTGGTCTCTCCTTAGGAAATTCATCTGGATAGCCAAATGCAATCGCTGCAATAAGCTGTCCGTCGCTATCCAGCCATTTACATAATTCTGGATATGCAAAATAAATATCACATATCCAAAGGCTGCCTATTCCTTTTTCAGTAGCAGCAAGAAGCATATTCTGTATAGAAGCGCTTATAGATTGAATATTACAGATTTCATATACACGTTCTTCTGTTGTTAATTCTGCCATAATACTTTTCCCCAGCGAATTAACAACAAAAATCAGAGCTGGCGCTTCTGCCATTATGTCAATCGTATGCTTTGCAGCCGCTATATGCTGCTTGCTTTGCGGCAATAATGCGCTGCCCTTTTCTTCTCTCTCAATTCCCTGACGGAAAGCTTTTATCACATCTTCCTTCGCATTTCCCTGAACCACAATATATTTCCACGGCTGCCTGTTTTTAGAAGAAGGGGCTTTTATTCCACTCTGGATAATATCTGTCATATCTTTTTGAGATATAGGCTTATCTGTGAATTTTCTTATGCTTCGTCTGTCATAAATTGCAGAAATCATTTTTACTTTTGTCCTTTCTAAGCTTTCATGCCTGCTTCGCAGGCACCACCCAAAATATCAGTCCGCGGATTGCTCCGCATTTCGTGTCTCCGCTCCGCTTCAGTCGGTGCTTAACGAGTGCCACTGACGCTCAGCGTCTCCGCAAGCCGAAATTTACCGTACCAAAGAGTACATTTTCATATCCAATATTTTACCATTCTTGACCGCATTTTTCCTAAGTACGCCCTCAAATTGAAAGCCTGCCTTTTCAAGCACTCGGCAGGAAGCAATATTATACGAAAACGGCTCGGCAAATATTCTCAATATATCTGAATGTGCAAAGACATATTCACAAGCCTGCTGCACAACGCTTGTCATGATTCCTTTACCCCAATACGCTTCTCCGATGTAATACCCCAGCTCTGCAGTCCTGCAATGTATGTTCTCACACCGCAGCACTCCAATGCTGCCAATCACCCTATCGTCTAAAACAACAGCAAATGCAAAAGTTTTATCCGGGTCGGCATTTATCATAGCTGAAATGTATTCTTCAGCATCCTTCTCAGTATATGGATATGGCAATCCATCCCGCAAATTGTCCTGTATTTTTTTATTTGAAAGATTGGCGGCCAATTCAGCAGCATCTGTCAGCCTCCATTTTCTGATACTGTAATTCATCTTCTTCCCTCCGGCTTCCGATTTTTCGTACTATTCATTCTTTGTCTCCAAAAGTTCTTTCCAGTTCTCCGGATAACCCATAGTCTTAATATCTACACTCTCATACTTCTCAAATAACAATCCAATTTCTTCTACGAACAGATTCCAATGACTATCATTCTTCAAAAGATGTTTAAGGCATAACAAGACCCCAAAAATACGGTTGTTCCCAACACCCGCCTGTGAATATTCTTTGTACAGAATCGGTGTCTTAGATAGTTTTGCGTTATATATGCGCCCATAATGCGCGCATATATTGCGAACATAGGATATACTCTCTAGCCAACTTTCAAAATATGTATATCCTACATCAAAAGACCTTGCTACAATCTTTTTATCTGAATTTTTCATATTTTTATAGAATTTAGATAATGTTCCAAAGCTGAACACTTCCACTAGGGCATAAATGGGGAGGTTTCCACCTTCATAATTATCACGAAAATTTTTGACAAACGGTGCCTTGGAATTTCTTCTGATTTCTTCCTCTATATCAGCCAAGAATGCCCGATGATATTCCTGATTCACAAAATTTTCTGTCTCTAAATATCCTAAAACTCCATACTGTTCTGCAAAGTAATTTGCAATTCTGCACCTTACATATATTTCAACCTTTTCTATTTCAGGAAATATTATCTGGCGAAATTTTGCATTAAACATATATAATTCTACAATCTGTTCGAATGTAACTTTATCTTTATACTTTCCATTTTTAGGCTTAAGATTCAAACTATACGCTTTTATTAATCTGAAATAAGATATATCATTTAATATTTGCTTAGCATATTGCTCATCTTCAACAATCAAGCCGATACTCTTTAAATTTTCTACTTGTTCCGCAATTGTCATAGAAGACTGATGCTGTTTAAGTTCTCCCAATACAATATTCTCCTTAAAATTAAAAGACCCAACGTGGTCCGCATCGTTGAGAGGCGTGTTGGGTTCTGTTAGTTTTATTATATTCAATCTTATAAAAAAATCAACTCTTTTGCTTAATTTTTTATTTTATCTATAAACTTTTCATCTTCTGTCCACCCAAACAAATAATTCCATTTTGCAATTGTCTGCCGCGTTACCTGAAATCTATCAGCTGCCTCTTTCTGTGCATATTCTTCTTTCTTTTCAATAAATGTTCATCAAGTCCCCTGTACCGCTGAAAGCCGCATGCCTACTTTATATTCCAGCGAAGAGTATATTCTCCGTCTGCTTTTACAAACTTAGCAACCACCTGATAACGATTTTTTTCTTCCACAATCATAGCAACAATGAGGGTTTGATCATCAAATCTTAAAATGCTTCCGCCCTTCTTATCCTGTGTTTCAACATTAACAGTTCCCTTTGTCACGTTTTTTGAAAAAGTAAACTGGTACCTTTTTCCCTTCTCAAGACAAATAACCCGTTTCGTCATGCCACTGCAGGAAACAAATTTTGCCCTTATGCAATTTATTCTCCTCACAAATCCCGAGTCTTCCAGTTCCCTGCAAGCTCAAAGCCGGACAGGCTATAATCTACGCCAGGCATATTGTTCTTTTGTAGCTGTTCTCTGAATCCTCAACAATTTTAATTTTTCCGGTCTGAATAAAGTACTCTATCCTTTTGGCATACCACCAATCCCCGATTCCAAGCTGACTGTGCCCAAGAATATCGCCGATCAGTCTTGCTTCCTTCACCGGCTTTTGCGTGATTCTTTGCCAGATAAGGAAATCATAAAAATCCTCCGGCACGCCAATCAGTTTTCCATTGACGAAGGCCCGCAGCGGACTGTTGTCTTCCTGTAAAATCCTCCACGCCATGGCATACATCTGAATTTCTTCCCTCGATAATTTCTTTTCCAGGTATAAAAATCCGGCAAATTCTTCTGCTGCAGTCTCGGACCAGCTTTTATAAGAAACGATCGAATGATCGGTACGGATTCTGTATTCCGGCAATTTTACGACGCTGACCTCATTCTGATAATTCTGTAAAACGGTACATACCTGGCAAAATCCACACCTCGAATACGGTACATCGCTGTACCACACCCGGACTGGCTCTCCAGCCTCCAGATACGCCTTCAGCCGCTCCATTTCCGTACAATAAAAATCACATAGCTGCATTAGCTCCGCATCCGTTTCCGCATCTTTTCCCCACTGCTCCTGAGCATACATAGAATAGATCAAACGCCTGCGGTACTCACTGCTTACCTCCTCCCTGATATTTCCAATATCAAGCAGAAAGCCGAGACAAATCACGTCCTCTGACGTTCCCTCGATCCATCCGCAGTTTTCCTTTTTGGGTGTTTTCTTTCTCCCGGCCATCCATACGGCTGTAGGGCCATCCACCTTCCCTGTGATGATAGTATTTTTTGCGGCCTTCATGGCCCCTGCTTCGCTTTCTCCGAATAATATCTCTATCACAATGTCCCTTCCTTTCCGCTTTTCCAAACAATACTGCTATCACAGCTTACCTTCCTTCTTGCTTTTTCCAGCTAATACTGCTATCACAACGGGCCTGCCCCTTAGCTTCCGCTTTGACGCTCCAGCAGCACGAGATATTCCGTCGTACCTTCTTCAAATTTCTTTGTTTCTGTCCTGAAAAAGCCATGTCTTTCGTAAAAACGTATCGCGTTTACATTTTTTTCCAGGGCCCATAAAAATCTTACCCGGAACTCTCTTTTGGCAAATTCAATCAGCGCGGCTCCCACACCCTTTCCCTGGAAAAAGCAGTCAACGTATAATTCTTTGATTTCTTCCCCCTCTATGTGAATCAATCCTTTCACGATCCCGTCATCGTAGACCCAGATATGATCGAGAATGTCCGGGGCCACATACGCCTCTGCCACCGTCAGCACCTGCAGCTCGCCGAAGGAATAACCTTCGTCTTTGAATATCGGAAGAAAATTTATTCGTTTTACAAAAACCAGAATCTCGGCAATTCTGGAAAGATCCCGTACCGTTGCTTTTCGTATGTTTATTCCAGTATCCATGTTCACTCTCCCTCTCTGAAAGCTCCGTTTTCCCGTCTCCCGATACCAGATACCTATAATATCTGATACCTAACGCCTGATCCCCAATACCTAATATTAATACCTAATACCTAATACCTGACATTATAGCATCATCGCACTTCCTTGTCTCCCCTCCTCCATTTTATTAAGAATATTTTCAGTTTTCTGCCGCACGTCCCTTCTGCATCCGTTCCTAAAAAATTTGAAAAATTTTGTCTTGAATTTCTGTAAGAGATACGGTATTATATCGTGAAGGAAAAACACAGAAGTATTTTTAGCCAACTATTTAGCAAGGAGGATACTATGAGACATTTAATGAGTCCATTGGACTTCTCGGTTGAAGAGTTAGACCGACTTCTCAATCTGGCAAGTGATATTGAAGCAAATCCTGAAAAATATGCACATGTTTGTGCAGGCAAAAAATTAGCCACTTTATTTTATGAACCAAGTACCCGTACCCGACTCAGTTTCGAAGCAGCGATGTTGAATCTGGGTGGCAGCGTACTTGGTTTTTCTTCGGCCGATTCCAGCTCGGCATCCAAGGGAGAAAGCGTTTCTGATACAATCCGCGTCATCTCCTGCTATGCAGATATTTGCGCTATGCGTCATCCGAAGGAGGGTGCTCCGCTGGTTGCCTCTATGAAATCTTCCATTCCGGTAATCAATGCCGGTGACGGCGGACATCAGCATCCGACCCAGACTCTGACTGACCTTATGACTATCCGTTCCCTGAAGGGACGTCTTAATAATTTCACCATTGGGCTTTGCGGAGACCTGAAATTCGGTCGAACCGTACATTCTCTAATTCAGGCCCTGATCCGTTACCCGAACATCAACTTCGTACTGATCTCTCCTGAGGAGCTACGTATCCCGGATAATATTCGCGACGATGTTCTTCGCCGGAACAATCAGAACTTCAAAGAGGTGGTTCGCCTTGAAGACGCCATGCCGGAGCTGGATCTGCTCTACATGACCCGGGTTCAGAAGGAACGCTTCTTCAATGAAGAGGATTACGTCCGCATGAAGGATTTCTATATCCTGGACAAGGAAAAGCTGAAGCTGGCAAGACCGGACATGCAGATCCTTCACCCGCTTCCCAGAGTCAACGAAATCTCCGTTGAGGTGGACGATGACCCCAGGGCTGCATATTTCAAACAGGTACAGTATGGCGTATATGTCAGAATGGCATTGATTCTCACATTATTGGAGGTAGAGGTATGTTAAACGTCGGACAGTTAAATGAAGGTGTTGTTCTCGATCACATTGAAGCCGGAAAAAGTATGTCCATCTATAAATATCTGAAGCTGGACCGTATGGACTGCTGCGTAGCCATCATCAAGAACGCCCACAGCAACAAAATGGGAAAAAAGGATATTATTAAGGTTGAATGCCCGATTGATCAGCTCGATCTGAACGTTCTGGGCTTTATCGACCACCGAATCACGGTCAATATCATTCAGGACGGAACGATTGTGGCCAAAAAAGAGCTGAATCTTCCGAAAAAGCTGGTCAATATCATTCACTGCAAGAATCCCCGCTGTATTACCTCCACCGAGCAGGAGCTGGATCAGGTGTTTTTCCTTGCAGATGAAGAAAAAGAAATCTACCGCTGCCAGTATTGTGAAGAAAAATACCGCAGCTCAAGAAAGAAAAATTAACCGGCCGTATCCTTTTATCCGGCCGGGCAAATATGATGGGAGGATCAGATATGCCTTATGAAATGAGACGCAGCGAACGGAAGCTGAAAAATGAGGATGTGTTTCGCATCCTGCGGGAGGGTGAATACGGCGTTCTTTCCACCTGCGGCGAAGACGGATACCCTTACGGTGTACCTGTGAATTATGCCTTCACAAACGACAGGATCGTTTTTCACTGTGCCCCCGGCGTCGGACACAAGCTGAAAAACCTGGAATTCTGTGAGAAGGTAAGCTTTACCGTGGTGGGACAGCACGAGGTTGAAGCCGCCGGATTTACGGACCGCTACGAAAGCGTGATCTGCTTCGGCAGCGCCAGAATCCTGACGGATGACGCAGAAAAGCGCAGCGCTCTTCTGGCCCTGGCAGAAAAGTATTCCCCGGAGTACCGCGAACAGGGACTGAAGTATATTGAGTCCAGTCTCGCCAAAACAGGTATTTGCGAAATTCGCATCGAGCATATGACAGGCAAAGGAAACCGCCGAAACAAGCAGGATTAAAAACAGAAGCCATATCCGATCCGGTATTTTCGGAGCAGGATATGGCTTTTACTATAAGTAGAGCTGACACATCGTCATCAATTTCACACCTTCCGACTCAGAAATATAATCCTTCGGAATACTGTCTATGCTTATTTCTTCTTTCAAAAAGCTCCCGCCCGGTTTTGTTTTCGGCTGCTTCATAATTCCCGCCCTGCCACCAAAACAGCCCGTAAAGACCTTCGGCAGCTCTGCCCCAAGCTGCCTGTACAAACCGTAATTGGATTCGTCCGCGTCAATGACCAGTACATTTTTGACGCGCTTCTGAAGCGCAAAGGCCAGCATGGATGTAATCGTACTTTTTCCGCAGCCGCCTTTTCCGCAAACCATAATTTTCATAGCTGCTACGCCCTTTCTTCCTATTCTTCTTGTCCTGTCCTTTTAGCTTTTCTTTCGCCTTTTATCTTTTTTGCCCTTTATCTTTTCTTTTGCCTTTTGCTTTTCCTTCGCCCTTCTAGTTTTTCTTTTGCTTTTTATTTCTCTCTCGCCTTTTAGCCTTCCTTAGCGAAATTCAGGTTTTCCAAAACGGCATTGCGAATTTCTATAAATTCCCCTGATATCCGGCTGCGCGGATGAGCCATCGGCACGGGAATTACCCTCTTGATTGTTCCCGGTCTCAGCGACATTACGATAATCCGGTCTGACATATAGATGGCCTCATCAATATCATGCGTTACCATGACCACGGTATTCCCGTGATAATTCCATACCCTGAGTAATTCGTCCTGCAATTTCATTCTGGTGAGGGCGTCCAGCGCTCCCAGAGGCTCATCCAAAAGCAGCACCTCCGGTTCGTTTGCCAGCGCCCTTGCAAGAGCCGCCCGCTGAGCCATGCCGCCGGAGAGCTTATCGGGATACACCTCCGCAAACTGCTCCAAATGCATCATCTGAAGCAATTTTTCCGTATGCTCATCGGATTTTCTTTTCAGCAGCTTAGGGCCGAATTCAATATTTTCCCGCACGGTCAGCCAGGGAAATAAAATATTCTTTTGAAACATCATCCCGCACCTTCTGTTCGGCCCGTTTACCGTAATTCCATCCAGCCGTACCTCTCCCTCCGATGCCTGTTCCAATCCGGCAATGATACGCAGCAGCGTGGTTTTTCCGCAGCCGCTCTCCCCTATCACCGATACGAACGATCCCGCCTCCGCCTGAAAGCTTACCCCCTGCAGTACCGGCAATTCACTTTTCTCTCTATGGTTCGCAAATATTTTCGACACACCGTCAATCTCAAGACCTGCGCCGGTTCTCTTTTCAATCATACTTGTATCTGATGCACCGCTACTTCCAGCGGATCACTTTCCTTTTGATTACATTTAATATAAAATCCACGATTAAAAATGTGATGCAGATTGCTGCCACGGCTGTATACATTTTCGTAAAATTTCCCCAACCGCGCTGCCAGGTGATATACCAGGCCAGACCAGATTCCACTCCCATCATCTCTGCAATCATCAAGGAGGCGCACGCCGCCCGCATCCCCGCCACCAGCCCCTGAAACAGATCCGGCAGTATCATGGGAATCGTTACCCGGCGGATAAGCTGCAATGACGAACGCGCTCCCAGCATCTGGGCCGCCTCATAGTACGCCTTGTCCACCCGGAGGATTCCGTTCATCGTCCCTGACGTAACTGGATACCATACGGAATAGGCCACCATAATCACACAGCCCATGGCAAGCGACGGAGCCAGAACAAAAATCAGCGCCATCCAGGTGACTGCAGGTATCGGTCCGATCACCTTCAGCAGCGGCGCAATCCAGTATCTCACGCCGGAAAACTGCCCGGCCAGAAGTCCGCAGACCAGTCCCGTAAAAATCCCCAGCAAATAGCCCCGAAACAGCAGGAACAGCGAGTTTTTCGCACAGTCAAGCAAAATCCCGCGGTCCAGCACCATTTCACTCATCAGCTTATCCGGCCCCGGAAACATCGGAAGAGTAAAAATACCTTTTTTCAGCGTGATGTGATCATATATCAGAAAAATCAAAAATATAACAGTATACCAGGGCACATGCTCTCTCAAATACTCCCATACCGGATCTATAAAAAAGGAAAGAACACCCAGAAGCATAACGCATGCAAGCAAAATTTTCAAAAAAGCAGGATATACCTCTGTTCCGGCCTGATTGTTGTAATTCGGCAGATAATAGTATTCTCCCAAAGCTAAAATTCCTGCCGCTGCAGGAATCATCCCATAAAGTCTCGTAATTTTGCGGCCTCTCATCTGCGTCTCCCAAACCTGCAGTATCCACCTCCGCTGCCGAAGGTGGATCAAACAGTCATACGTATTCCGTGATTTTTATTCAAACATCGCGTCAATAGAGGATAGATCGTATGCCTTCCAGGCAATGGCTTTTAACGCATCCACGTCTGTTTCCTCCGGCAAAATCCCGGCCTGTGTATATTCACCGATGGAATTGTCCAGACAGAGCTCACATGCTTCGTTTGAAACCCCAAACTTCCATTTTTTCATTACCTTCACGGCATAATCGGGATCTATGTTGAAATCATAATGCTCCTTCAGCATCTCCACTGCTTCATATTTATTCTCGTCGCTCTGATCTACCCAGAGGCATGCGCGATAAACCGCTCTCGTCATTTTCTCCGCGCAAATCGGATTCTCCTCTATAAATTTTTTGGACATTCCGAAGATACAGCACGGCTCCTCTTTGATTCCTTCGTCCGTATTGTTTGAATGAATGGCCACCACAGAGCCGTCGTCAAACCATTTCTGCACCATCTGATCGTTGCTGACAAGAATATCCGCGTCCCCTCCCTTTAAAACCTCAAGACCCAGGGAAGCGTCAAAATTGATCCAGTTAAAATCATCCACAGAAAGCCCTTCCCGCAGCACGGCCCGCATCGCATAATTATGTACGCCGCTGCCAAAGCCGCCTGTCACAGCAATCGTACAGCCCTTCTTATCCGCAAAGCAGGTAATTCCCGAATCCGCCAGCACAACCACTTCACCGCAGCCCGTATGCACTCCGGTGGTCGCCGTATACTCAACGCCGTTGCTGATGGCCGGAAGCCAGGATGCAAGAAACCCAGACGCCGCATCAATTTTGCCGCTCGCCAGAGCCTCCTTATCAGAATCAACGGCCACTGATTCCACAGTCAATCCTTCATCCTCATAATACCCTAAATACTGTGCCAAGGTAGCCGGGCTGGTGCAAAGTCCGCCTCCGGCATAGCTCACATAAATCGTGCGGTTTGCAGCCTCCTCTGCCTGAAAGGCTTCTTCCTCATAGGTAAATCCATTTACCGTTACTTCACTGGCACTGACATTCGCCGTCCCCAGAGCCATGCCAAATACTGCCGCACAAACAAATGCCTTCAAAAACTTACTTGTCATTTTCATTTTCCCTCCGTTTCTTGTTTGAAATTTTACGCTCATGTAATACCAACTTAGCATTTTAAATAGGCCCCTTCAAGCCCTCCCGGGGGTTTTTCATGCATTCCAGTTTTGAATGTGCATCTATTCTATCTGCGGCCATATAGCGGAAAGAAAAAACTCCTTTCCGGCAGGAATCCGCATAGGACTCCCGCCAAAAAGGAGTGTTCTTTATTATGATAAGTATTCTTTATTATGATAAGGAAGATATTTTATACAGGCGCAGAATGCTGTCCATGGTCTTTTCCAGCTTTTTCGCACTGTCTCCTATGGAGCCCACCACGGCCACCACCGGAACCCTTTTGCAGCGCAAATATATAGGCTGCACCGCTTTTTTCATAATACCGCAGATCTGTACTGCGCTTAATGTTCCCTTGTAGGAAGCCGGTATGATAATACACTTTTTCATTCTTTTCTCTCGTATTTCAAAAAGGTATATTCCAGGTCAAAATAGGTCTGTTCCTCACTGTCCGCCGTGATCCGCCATTCCTTCTTCTCATCCAGATTCGGGAAATGCGCGTCCGCTTCATAGGCATGGTCGATCTTTGTGACATGCGCCACGCTGCAGTACGGCAGGAACTGGCGGTAAATGCTCTCGCCGCCGATGATATAAATATCATCATCCTCGTATTTTTTCAGCTCCTCCAGAACCTCCTCCGGAGAGTGAAGCACGATCGCTCCCTTTACGTGATAGTTCGGATTTTTCGTCAGTACAATGTTCGTTCTGTTTTTCAGCGGCAGCCCGTTCGGAAAGCTCTCCAGCGTCTTCCGCCCCATCACCACCACCTTGCCGGAGGTCGTCTCCCGGAAAAATTTCATATCTGCCGGAATACTCACCAGCAGCTTGTTCCTGCATCCGATTCCCCAGTTTTTATCTACTGCTACAATAAGATTCATTTACTTTCTCCTCTCCATCATCATGGCAGTGTGTTCCCGAATCAGCTCCTGCGTAAGCTGATAAACGGTCCATGTATAATTATACGGCGTCAAAATTGCTTTCAGAAAAATGGGGGTGATGCCGGCCATCCTCCATGCGCCGAGAAACAGATCCAGCGCTTCGCTGGAAACTCCCGAAAATATCATGAGCTCCGGCTGCCGATACTCCTTCGGCGCCCTTTCAAGGCCGTTCCCCGGCCCTGCCTCTGCTTTTCCGGTTTCCGCTCTTCCGGTCTCTGCTCTTCCAGCTTCTGCCTTTCCGGTCTCTGCTTTTCCGGCAGCTCCTGTTTCTATGCCCGCCAGCCTTCCCACCGTCCTGTCTGCATCCGCTGTCCCAAGACGCTTCGTTTTGTATCCGAACTGCCCGCAGAGCATTTCGATTTGCTGCGCCTTGCCCGCATCCTCCGTACAATACAGCACCAGGGGCGTCGGCCCCGGGGCTCCTTTTTTTACTGGATTACTCATGTATACTGCTCACGCTCCTTTCTTTTGCAGTCACCGATCTGATATGCTTTCTATATCGCCACCGGTATATTTTTGATCTGCGGCCCGGTCACATAGTTTTCCACATGCAGGTCATCCACGGTAAATGCATAAAAATCCGTCACATCCGGGCTTAGCCAGACCTTCGGAGCCGGATATGCTTCTCTGGAAATCAGCTCCTTCACCAAAGGGATATGGCGGTCATAAATGTGAGCGTCCGCGATGACATGCACCAGCTCTCCCACCTGCATGCCGCAGCTCTGGGCCATCATGTGTACCAGCAGCGCGTACTGCGCCACATTCCAGTTGTTGGCCGTCAGCACATCCTGGGAACGCTGATTCAGGATCGCATTCAGGGTCAGCTTATCACGATCCTTCTCCTTGGTCACGTTGAAGGTCATGCTGTAGGCGCACGGATAAAGATTCATCTCATGCAGGTCTGCATGCACATAAATATTGGTCATGATCCTGCGGCTGTAGGGGTTGTTCTTCAGGTCGTACAGCACCCGGTCCACCTGATCCATCATGCCCTCCCGGTAAGCGTGCTTCACCTGAAGCTGATAACCGTAGGCCTTTCCGATGCTCCCGCTCTCGTCCGCCCAGCTGTCCCAGATATGGCTTCCCAGGTCGTGGATGTTGTTTGATTTTTTCTGCCAGATCCACAAAAGCTCGTCAAAGGCATTCTTAAGCCCCGTCCGGCGCAGCGTCATCGCCGGGAATTCCTTTCGCAGGTCATACCGGTTCACAACGCCGAACCGCTTGATCGTATAAGCGTAGGAGCCGTCCTCCCATTTCGGGCGCACCTTTTCGCCCTCAGTGCTGACACCGTTTTCCAGGATGTCCTGGCACATAGTAATAAAAACCTCATCTGCGTAGCTCATCGTTTCCTTCCTTTCTGCCTGTATGCTAATTGTTCCACCGTTTCTCCGTTTCATTCCCCCGCGCATCAAAACGCAGCCTGTATCAATAGGTGAGCCTGCTGATGCTCGTATCCTCCGCAAACCCGGAAGCGTTGTACAGGAAAAGCAGATCCGTATACTCTCCCTGAGCGATCAGGTCGCTGAGCTTCTGATTGTAATAGCGGATGTCCAGCACGTCAATTTCATCGAATTCCTTCAGCATAAACGGTACAAAGCAGTGCGCATAGGAATCCTTGATGACCAGTGCGCGCCGTCCGGTATTCTGCCGCGTACCGATCCTCACTAGTGCGTGATTGCCGCCGAAAAAGATATTGTACTTACTCTTTGTATCCAGCGCCGTATAATCATAAATACTGTACTCTGTCTCACCGCCGTCATTTTTCTGAACGGTATAAAAAATGTCTTCCTTTGAATGGTACAGCTCAATGGAGTCCTTTTTCGTGTCGATCCCCAGTTTCGACTGGATCGTCCCCTCAAAGCTGTCCGTCACGGTTTCGATCTCAAAATCCTCCGGCGACGGAACGTAGTACCCCTGCTGCTGCGCCCAGGACTGATATACATAAAATGCAGCCAGTGTTTTCCAATGATGATCGGTCCTGTAATAGATGTCCTCGCCGCTGTGCTCCTTCAACAAAGCAGCCGTGTCAAACCACATCCCCTCCGGCAGGGTCTCCTTCACCTGGGCCAGATACTGCTCCTCGTCGTAGGGAGAGGCATAGGCCGGAAGCTTGTCCCGCAGAATATCCACGGCGTTCGGCACCACCATGAAGGTCATATGCCCCGCCCCAAACTGGTCCTGATACATCTCGGCAAACTGCCCCAGCACCCGGACATTCAGCGCCGCCGTATCCGACGTAAAGGATCCGGTATGCTTCTCGATCAGGTAACCGTCCTCTGCAAAGTAAATATCCTTACTTTCGCTGCGGAGCATCGCCCTCTCCACCGCTGTCTTCAGGCCGATCCAGCCGTCCCGGGCCACGAACTGATCCGTCAGATATTTTTCATAGTCCGCCTCAAATTCCCCGTTCAGAACCGTCCGGGCGCTGATCTCCGGCATCTGGGCCAGATCCCGGTTCTCCGTTTCGGAGCGGGCCGTAGGGGGCTTGATGAGCGTTGCAATAGTAAATCCAAAAATCATGATACAAAATAATGTTATAATATTCCAGGCCTGTTTTCTGGTCATATTACCTCCTCATAACTGGTCTTCACAATTTCTTCGGTGCGGGCAGCCTGTACTGCCCCCGGATATTCTGCCGCCTCTCCCTTTAAAAGCGGAAATACAAAAACGGGTTGAAGGACGCATCCACCAGCCATGCTACGGAAAGCAGAAAAATCCCCGCATAAAAAACATTTTTTATGACGATGAGCGCCGTGTCATTGCCTGAGAAAGCTGCACAGATCCGGTTCCCAAGCTTTTTCGGAAGCTGTGTGCTGCCCAGGATCAGCAAAACCAGAAGAATGATATTGTTGTAGAGCAGATAAACCGTCTCCTGATTGAAAAATCCCTGTCCGTAGCCTCCGAACAGCGCCCGCATAAATCCAAGCCCCGCTCCCATATCGTCAAATACGAAGAGATTCCAGCCCAGCATGACGAAAAACATACAATAGATATGCTGGAAAACAGCCGGAGCCTTTTTCAGGTATTTCCCTAAGAAAAACTTTTCAATTAACAGCAAAATGCCGTAATAAACGCCCCAGATCACAAAGTTCCAGCTCGCGCCGTGCCAGATGCCCGTGAGCAGCCATACCACCAGAATGTTACGAACATGGCAAAGCTTACTCACCCGGTTGCCCCCCAGGGGTATGTACACATAATCCCGGAACCATGTGCTCAGGGAAATATGCCACCTGCGCCAGAATTCCGTAATGCTTTTTGATATGTATGGATAATTGAAATTTTCCAGAAAACGGAATCCAAACATATGTCCCAGGCCGATGGCCATATCGGAATACGCCGAAAAATCAAAATAGATCTGCAGGGTATACGCCGCCAGCCCCATCCAGGCAGTGGCCACCGGAATCTCCGAAACCGTCATTGCGGAAATGCTGTTCCAAAGCGCCCCGGCGTTGTTTGCCAGCAGCACCTTTTTCCCCAGTCCCAGTATGAACCGGTTGATGCCCTCCGCAAACTGCACCGAGGTTTCCGTTCTGCTGCGGAGCTGCTCGTCAATCGTCTTGTACTGAACAATGGGCCCCGCGATCAGCTGCGGGAACATCGTCACATACGCTCCGAAGGAAATGATATTTTTCTGTACCTTAGCCTCGCCGCGGTAAACGTCAATGGTGTACGACATGGTCTGAAAGGTATAGAAGGAAATACCAATCGGAAGCGCAATATGCAGCAGGTCCATCCCGGTGCCCGCGATGCCGTTGACCGTGCCGATCACAAAATCAGCATATTTGAAAAATCCCAGCAGGGACAAGCTGACGACGGATGACAGGATCAGCGCGATCTTAGCGCCCCGCTCATCTCCCCTGCGCTTCCGGCTATCCACCGCAATCCCTCCGGTGTACGACACCAAAATCGACACTAGCATCAGTACAATATAGACCGGTTCTCCCCAGGCGTAAAACACAAGGCTGAACAAAAGCAGCACCAGGTTCCTTAAGCTGCGGGGAACAATATAATATACTGCCAGAACCGCCGGCAAAAAACGAAACAGAAATAATAAACTGCTGAAAACCATATTTTATCTCCTGTAAATGATTATTTTTGTCGTGCAAACTCGATTATATAATAAAGAAGAAGGATACGCAAATTAATTTTTCCATACAGGACAGGCTGCGACTTTTTTCGCCATAATTTGATTACATCCTTCCGAAATACTTGACTTTGCCCTTGATTATTATATAATATTATATTGCGATATCAGTTCATTACTTACTTATTTATATAGATCCATACATATACTCAGTTAACAGCATAAGATACGGGAGATAATAATATATGAAATCACAGAAGCGCAAGCGCAGAAGGAGACAGGACCGTCTTGTCCTGAATCTTTTGATTATAGTCGCACTGGTACTGGTCATTTTTGAGGGTAAGCTTGTCATGACGATGTTTACCCATCGTTCTACTTCCAGCCAGACAGTGAATACAGACACATCCAACACTGCCACAGCATCAGCAGGCAGTGTGACAGAGTCAAAAACAGACAATAATACAACTGCCACAGACAATGGAAACTCAGGTTCTCTCTCTGCCGGGTCATCGCTTGCCGGATTTCCGGGCAACATAGAAACTTCTCCATCCAAAACAGCTTCTATGTCAACTGTATCTGATCCTGACAGCCCGGCCATCGTACCGAAGGCCGCTTCTCCTGTGGATGATTCTTATTTTGCCGACGCGGTTTTCATCGGAGACTCCAGAATGGAAGGCTTTCGAAACGCCTCCGGCATCACCCAGGGACGTTTTTTCACCAGCGTAGGCATGTCGCTCTCTTCGATGGCGAGTGAAAATATCATCCAGACCGCCGATGGAAATATTACCGTCGCTGCGGCGCTGTCCGGCGGCTCCTATGACAAAATATATATTATGCTGGGCACCAACGACCTCGGGGAATACGACTGGGATGCCTTTCGGGACGGCTTTGTTTCCGTTACAAAGCGGTTCCAGGAAATCCAGCCCAACGCCATCATATACATCTGCAGCGTTATCTACGTAGAAGAATCCAAGGTCTCCTCCGGCGAATACATCAACAACGCAAACGTCGATAAGATCAACTCCATCCTCCTCGAAATATGCGAGGCGCAGGGATACTACTATCTGGATCTGAATGAATTTCTTTCCAACGGATACGGAGCGCTGATCGACGGGGCCTCCAGCGACGGCGTACATATTTATCCTGATTACTGCAAGCAGATGCTGGATTATCTGAAGAGCCATTACGTTACTGCAGACAAACCGGCAGATAACACTACGGCAGATTCTACTACGGATGAAACAGAAGCCGGGACTGAAAAGTCCGACGGTTCTGTATGACATCAAATATAAGGGGATACCTGAATGTGAATTTACTTCACGAAAAAAAGAAAGGGGAATTTATTATTATGAAAAAAATCACATTGCTGCTCTGTGCTGTGCTCATGGCATTCTGCCTGACAGCCTGCGGCGGAAAAGAAAAAGAAATCTCTGTGGATACGGCAAAGCTGGCGGATGAGCTGCTGGCCACCGTTACCTCTGACACCCTCAGCGAGACGGCTTCGGATATGCTGCCCTCCATCTACTTCTTCGAGGACGGCACCATCGACAGCGGCACCGCATATGCCAGCTCCGGCGCAACAGCCTGCGAAGTTGCCATCGTAAAGAGCAAGGACGCAAAGAATACCACCGACATAGAAAAGCTGTTCCAGACCAGAGTAGACAATCAGTCTGAGCTTTACGCTTCCTACAATGAAGGCGAGGTGGCAAAGCTCGACAAGGCCATCATCAAGAGCGCCGGCGCTTACACCGTTCTGTGTGTCTGCGACGATGTGGACAAGGCAAATGAAATTCTGAAGGGATATGGTTTCTAAGGATTCCCGGACAAAAACAAAAAGAGCCGTTAACGGCTCTTTTTCTATGCCGCCAGATCTCTTCTTTCATAGATCATTCCCGCACAGATTCCCGCGGCGGCTGTCACCGCGAAGCTAAGAGCCGCCAGCGGCATATTGATTGTTCCCTCCGCAAAAATATCCGTTGCGTTGGAAAAATAATATGGGGTCACATATTTCAGGTTTTCGATTGATGGCATGACCCGGCACAGCAGATCCGCCAGATACAAAAGCACCGCCAGCCCCAGCGCTGCCCCGGTCTGCTTTTTCCGGCTAAGAGACGAGATCAGAAAACAGATGCTGCCGATCTCCGCCTGCATAAGGAGCTGTGCCAGATGATACAGCGCATATTCCCGCGGTGCAGGCATCTCCCCCGCCAGAGCAAAGCCGGCCGTCTCCCATACTATACCGATCGCCTGAAAAAGCAGTACGAGAACAAGCATTGCCAGATATTTCCACCGGACAATAGCCAAACGGCCCAGGGGCAGCGTATACAGGAATTCTCCGGTATGCCCCTCTTCCTCCTTTGAGAGCATGGCCGCCCCGGTCATTGCCGCGTACATAGCGCCCCCCGTTGCAAATATCAGTCCGATCTCTGTGGAATAAAACCCTTCCATCGTAGCGATGCTGAGCCGATCCATCCCCAGCGCTTTCGCAAAAATCCCCATCCCCGCATACAGCCCGGCCATGCTTTTCATGGTTTCCGCCAGACTCTCAAAGAGCAGAAGGCAGCCGAAGCAGACAGCCCCAACGCACATCGACCAGATCAGCAGAGCCTTTCCATTTCTTTTTAATTCATGCTTCAATAATGTCATTTCCGTCCTCCTCTGCCCTTTCATAAAAGTCCATGAACAGCTCCTCCAGCGGCGGCTCTTCGATCAGCACGTCATCCACCTGCATTTCATCCAGCCTGTGCACCAGCTCCTTCATTCCCTCCGCGTAGGAAAAGGATTCCTCTTTCCCATTTTTCCAGATCCGTACCCTTCTCACCCGGGATCTGGAAAGCTGTTCCACCGAGTCTGTCCTTATGATCCGGCCTTCCCGTATGACAGCTGCATTGGCACAGTATTTTTTCACCTCCGAGAGTACGTGAGAGGAAAGAAAGCAGGTCGTTCCCTGGCGGTTATACTCCAGCAGAAGCTGAAAAAATGCCTCCTGCATCAGCGGATCCAGCCCGGAGGTCGGTTCATCCAGGATAAGCAGCTCCGGCCTGTGCTGCAGGGCGCACACGATGCTCACCTTTTTCCGGTTTCCCAGGGAAAGCTCACGGATCCTTTTCTCCTCCTCCACCGCCAGAAGGCAGCAAATTTTCCGGGCCTCCTCCCGGCAGTCCAGGCCTCTGGCCTCCGCCGCAAAGCGAATAACGTCCCGAACCTTCATATCTGGATAAAAGAACGGCTCTGACGGCATATATCCGACCTTTTTCATGATCTCCCGCTGATTAGATACTGCATCCAGTCCCAGCAGGCGGATACTCCCCTCCTGGAAGCGCAGCAGCCCCAGCATGCTCCGAATAACCGTGGACTTCCCGGCGCCGTTGGGCCCCAGAAAGCCAAACATGTCCCCTTCCCTCACCGACAGGGATATATCCCGGACTCCTCTTTTCCTTCCATAATTTTTCGTCAGCCCTTTGATCTCCACCGCCATCAGCTTCTCACTCATCCCTATTCACCCCCTTATAATCCTCCAGCATTTTATTCAGCGCCTCCGTATCAATTCTCCGCTTTAATTTATTGAGCAGATATACGCATACGTATATAAACACCAGATACAGGAAAAAGAGCGCCGTCGTTATTTTACTGTGTCCGAACCACGAAAGGATCCAGGCCACCGCTGTGTAAAGCCCGGCGCACAGGAACATCCCCGCCGCCTCTGCCGCCCCCATTCGCTCCGCATCGTCAAAATTGCGGAAAGCATAGACCTGAAGATACCCTGCCGCATACGCCGTCAGGATCATTTCACACATCACCGGCACGCTGGCGGAAAAAATTCCCTGAAACGCCAAATAACAGAAGTAAAAAAAGAGAAGGCAGCAAAAATACAGACACGCCTTGTACTCTATGACGATTTCCCGGCTCAGATATTTTTTTAGCCTATTCCGCATCTGCCCCGCCTCCCTTCAGAACCCTTCTGAGCTCCCCGGCATACTTTCTCGAAATAATAACCTGCTCCCCGTTTTCCATCGTCGCCCGGATCCGGTTGCCCGGCTCACTTTTCAGATAGCGGATCTTATGAATGTTCAGGATCATTGCCTTAGCACACCGGAAAAAGCCCCGGTTCGCAAACTGCATTTCCAGCGTCTTCAGGCTGGCCGGCACCTTTACTACCTTATCCCGCAGATAGGCGTATGTCACTCCATCCACATTTTCCAGATAATAGATGCCCTCCGGCTCCACGTATACCGTCTGGCCTTCCCATACCGAAGGAATCCTCTGCCCGCTGCCCCTTACGATCTCAGCGATCGCCTCGACCTGCGGCGTCATTTTCCGGTAACGGATAATCACCTCTTCCTCTCCCTCCGAAATCAGGTGCAGTGTCAGCTTCATCGGAAGTCTCCTCTCTTTCTTTCCATGTTACGTACATCTTATCATCTTTTCCCTGTTTTTCAATGCTTCGAAGCGTAAGATGCATTTTATTCCGTGTAACATGCACCTGCGGCAGCATCATCCTCGTGTTATATAAAAAAAGTGCATGGCTTCTCTTTCCGTATCCGCCATGCACTGATCTCGGTGTCAGTAGACAAAAGATTACACGCCTCATGCCATGTAATTTCGCTACTTTTATTAATTTAATGATGACAACCGTGCTCTCCGCAGCCGTGGCTTCCGCAGTCTCCCCCATGGTGCTCATGATGGCTGCAGGTAGCCTCCGTCGCATACACCAGCTCATTTTTCAAAAGCGCTTCCACCGCCGCATCCGCATCTCCCGACACGCCGCAGTACAGGCGGATACCCGCCGCTGCCAGAGCGTTCTGTGCTCCGCCTCCGATACCGCCGCAGATCAATGTATCTACCTGATTTTCCTGCAGAAATCCGGCCAGAGCGCCGTGTCCGCTGCCGTTCGTGTCCACCACCGCTGTCTTAATGACTGTTCCGTCCTGAACATCATAGATTTTGAACTGCTCCGTGTGTCCAAAATGCTGGAAAATCTGACCATTTTCGTAGGTAACTCCAATTCTCATCTCAATATCCTCTCCTTTTCGATGTATCATCTGGATCCCGTGACTGCAATATCTCCGGCAGCACCCGCCCCGCTTTTCACACAGGGTAAAATCGCCTCCGTCGATACACAGAACACAGCCCTGTACAAGGCACTCGGCAAGCCTTCGCCTGGCGCTGCTGTAAATTGCCTGAATCGTCGTCCTGGCAACATTCATCTGCACCGCGCACTGCTCCTGTGTCATTCCCTCATAGTCAATCAGCCGGATACACTCGTACTCATCCAGGGGCATACGTATAACCCGCTCCTCCTGGCCGCTGCCTTCCCGGGGTCCAAACTGTATGCAGGAAGGCTGGGCACAGATCCGCCTCTTTTTACATGGTCTTGACATCTCTTCCCCTCCTCTTCCCGCAGCTGTTCTAATTATAAGTACGTTTCTGACATATGTCAATAATATATTTTTTTCATTTTCCAAGATGGGCGTGAACAGTAACTTTTCTCTCTGATTTTACAAAATATTCTTAAAAAAACACTTGCCAAAACAGAAGAAATTATATATAATATCCTAGTCGGCTGAAGTAATAGCCGCGTGCTGGATTAGCTCAGTCGGTAGAGCGACGCATTCGTAATGCGTAGGTCGTGGGTTCAAGTCCCATTTCCAGCTGAAGAAAAGTCCCGTGTTTACGGGACTTTTTCTTATGTCACAGAAAATACCCTGTCATGCTAAAGCATGAAAGCTTTTCCCTATGACAAAGCTCTCCCCTATGACATCAAAAGCGCTGCGCGCGAACGGTGTGCACGGACGCATAACCTTGTGAGGATTATCATGAAGCATACACAGAAGACCACTCTGCTTACCGAGGGCCCGATCTGGAAGCGCATGACTGCGTTTGCAGTCCCGCTCTTTCTCGGCAATCTGTTTCAGCAGCTATATAATACAGCCGACTCACTGATCGTCGGAAATTTTCTTGGCAGCAATGCACTGGCCGCCGTCAGCTCATCTGGAAGCCTTATTTTTTTGCTGGTGGGCTTTTTTAACGGCATCGCCATCGGCGCTGGCGTCGTCATCGCCAGATATTACGGGGCCCGGCAGATCCCGGAGCTTCAAAGAGCCATCCATACCACCATCGGCTTCGGCATCCTCTCCGGCCTCCTGCTGACCGTCACGGGACTTCTGCTGGCCCCTCAGATCCTTCTCTGGATGAAGACCCCGACGGATGTGCTTCCGAACTCTGTTCTGTATTTCAGAATATATTTTCTCGGCTCCCTGGCCTTTGTCCTCTACAATCACTTTGTCGGGATCCTGCAGTCTGTCGGCGACAGCCGTCATCCGCTGTACTACCTGATGTTTTCCTCCATCGTGAATATCGTGCTGGATCTTTTGTTTGTGGGCGTACTGCATCTCGGGGTGGGTTCCGCGGCGGCGGCCACGATCATTTCCCAGTTCGTCAGCGCCGGGCTCTGCCTGTACCGTCTGACGAAAAAAAGTCCTGAGGAATACCGGGTGTCGCTTCGCCGCATCCATCTTGATCCCTTTATGCTGCGCCAGATTATTTCCAACGGCCTGCCCGCCGGACTGCAGAATTCGATTATTTCCCTGGCGAATGTTGTTGTCCAGTCAAATATCAACGCCTTCGGCAAAATGGCGGTGGCCGGGTGCGGCTCCTACTCCAAAATCGAGGGCTTCGGCTTTCTGCCGATCACCTGCTTCTCCATGGCCCTGACCACCTTTGTCAGTCAGAACCTCGGAGCCAGGAAATACGACCGTGCCAAAAAGGGCGTCCGTTTCGGCGTTACCTGCAGCCTGATCCTCGCTGAATTTGTGGGGATCACCATTTATTTCACGATACCGTTTCTGATCTCCGCCTTTAACAGCGAGCCCGAGGTCATTGCCTACGGCACCCGGCAGGCCCATGTGATGACCCTGTTTTATTTCCTGCTGGCATTTTCCCACTGCATGGCAGGGATTTTAAGGGGAGCGGGAAAATCTGCCGCCCCCATGTTTATCATGCTGATCTGCTGGTGTATCGTCCGGGTGACCTATATTACGGTGGCTGTGCGCCTGGTTCCTTCCATTGAAGTCATATTCTGGGCGTACCCGCTGACCTGGACGCTAAGCTCCATCCTGTTTCTGATCTACTACCTGAAGTCAGACTGGATACACGGCTTTGAGGAAAAGCAGCCAGAATCCCATCAGCTTCCTCCTGCGTAAGAAGCCTGTTTCTCACCATACTTTGAAGCACCTGTGCAGTGCGCTGCCAGGCAAGCTCCATATCGGCATTTGGAGAATACACAGAGGGAGCGTTCGGCACGCCCGCCAGCACCGCCGCTTCACAGTCTGTCAGCTGGGCAGGCGGCTTGCCGAAATATCCCTTTGCAGCCGCACAGATCCCGTAATAGCCGCTTCCGAAATAAGCTGTGTTCGCATACAGCTCAAAGATTTCCTCCTTCGAATATGTTTTCTCCAGCTCCAGGGCCGCGAACACCTCCGCTGCCTTCCGCTCAAGCGTTTTGTCCTGTGTAAAAAGCAGATTCTTGACAAGCTGCTGCGTGATGGTACTTCCGCCCTCCACAAAGGACATTGCTCTAAGGTCTGTCCATACGGCCCGGCCAATCGCCACCGGGTCAATTCCGCAGTGAGTTTCAAACCTGTGATCCTCCACTGAGATTGTGGCGTCTATATAAAACTGTGGAAGCTCAGAGTATGGAGTAAAGCCATCCATATCCCTGATTTCCTCCACCCGCTCCGCGATGCCCTTTTCCGTCACCGCCCTCCGGTACATTTTATAGCCCTTTATTCCGAAAAAAGCACCCGCCGCAAATAGCACGCAAAGCAGAGCCAACAGCAGTCTGATACATATTTTTGTAAAAAGATGTTTCCTTCTGTATTTTTTCCTCATAGGCATCCAGGCCTCTCCAATCTCCTGACCATACAATCTGCAAGCAGCCACACAATGCTTATAGCAGCAAACAAGATATATAACAGAATTATAAAAACTCCCAGAACTCCCAGCCCAGCCATTTCCTTTGCCCTCCGAAGGCTTTCTCCCAAAATACAAATCCAAGTCTTATCCTTCATATTCCATATCCAATCTTAAAAATGGCGTATCAAATGCTTTGCGGTACAGCAGCTTTTTCCGCTGTACCGCAGTTTCTTATCGTCCTCTTATAATTCATTTATTGTATCGGTAATCGCCATGTTCCGTATCCTCTTTGCAGGAGCGTAAACTGCGGCCACCGCGCAGACAATGACAAACACAAGAATCACGCACAGCATCACAGCCGGAAAATGCCATATCCTTCCGAAATACCGGGTAATCAACCGGGTATATAAAAGATAGTGAAGAGGCAGTCCAATCACGCAGCCTGCCATCAGGCCCGAAACGGCGTACGTAAATGCTTCGGCTAAAATCATCCGGGTAAGCTGTCTGCCATCCATGCCGACGGCCCGCATAGCGCCATACTGTTTTGTCCGGGCCGATACACTGATGGAAACACTGTTAATAATATAAAACAGCGTGATCAGTCCGATAATCACCAGAAAGCCGTACGCCAGAGCCTTTGTTGCCACATAGGTAAGATTACTGCTCCTGTTAAGCTCTCTGTTGTCTGTAAAAACCACATCGCCGTCTACAAGGCCGCTGATCCTCCGCAGGGTCTCATCATCCGCGTTCTCATCCAGCTGCACGCCGATCATTGTATAATTTTGCTCTCCTGTCAGCTCCTCAAAGGTTTCCTGGGAACAGATGACAAGCAATTCGCTGGGAAACAGACCGGAAGAAACCGAGCAGGTGATCTCCACCTCTTTTCCCGCAATCTGGAGGGTATCGCCCACCTTCAGCGGATTGTCCTTATTATAGACCGTCATAACCTTGCCGCTGTCCCCGGTAAGATCCGACAGATCGCCCTGAACGGCATCCTCCCCTGCTCTTTCCATGAGAAAATCATCGTAGGATTCCAGATTAATATGATCAATCCCCTCCCGTGAGGAAACCGCCGGGACACTGCCCAGATAAGAGCTGGCAAAGGCCTGTTTTACCCCGGAGACCTCCCCGATTTTTTCTTTCAGGTTCTGTTCCAGCACCAACGCGTTAGCATAACCGTTGAGCGTAATATCCGGCTGCCAGGATTTCAAGGTAGGCATCAGTCCCTTCGCAAAATCCAGTCCAAGAGAAAAGCTGAGGAACAAAATAATGCTGAGGGCAAAAGACGCCGTCATCAGGAACCAGTTTTTCCTGGAGGCAGTTGCGTGATGCACCCCCAATGTCCTTTCAATTTTTCCTGTTTTCCGTTTTGACCCGTGTCTTACAGAGGACACTGTTCCTGCATTGCCGGAAACCGCAGCCACCGGAGAAACTCTTGCGGCACGCTTTGCCGGAGACTGCGCCGCCAGGAGCACGGTTATGATTCCCACCGCCACTCCGCTGACCAATCCCACCGGACTGATGGCAAACACGGGCATGGCAATCCATTCGCCGCCGATGCCGTAATGCAGATACGCACAGATACCGCAGCTTGCCGCAGTTCCCAGAATCAGCCCTGCCGGCACCGCCGTTTTACACCAGTTCAGCGCTTCCAGACGCACAAACCGGATAATCTGCCGGCGGCTTGCGCCGACACAGCGCATCATACCGAAAAATTTCGTTCTCTGCGCCACGCTGCTGTTCAGGCTGCCGGAGATCATCAATACGCCGGCCAGCAGCACCAAAACAAATAGAAATGCTGCTATTCCATAGAAATTTTGCATGGATTTATTGCTGCTTTGTCCTGAAACGCCCATAACGGCAGTGTTTTCTGAAATACTTTCCTCCGGCAGATCATACTGCTGCCTGATTTCAGGAATTGCCTTGGAGGCTTTCGCTGCATCCTGAAACTGCAGATAACATACCGGATCATACGTCCTTCCATTTTTATTCATGCATCCGGCAAAGGCTGACGGCGTCATGTACACGGCCACCATATACGTTTGTCCCTGATAATATTTTTTATCATCTGAGCCAAAACCGGACACCGTAAAATCCGCATCACCCCCGGGCGTATGCAGGGTCACACTGTCCCCGATCTGTACATCCAGCGCGAGCTTCGCATTTGCGCTCAGCATCACCTCATCATCGTTTTGAGGAAAACGGCCCTCCTCAAGAGCATTCGCCAGCGTGACGATATACGTTTCATCCGAGCCATATAAGACGGCCTTTTTCTCATTGATATAATATGGCTGATCCCCGTCAAAATTAAATTCCTCCGACCAGCCCATTGCCGTGACATCGGACCTCCGGCTGATTTCTTCTGCTGTATCCTGTGAAACGTTTTCCAGCCGGATGTGCCAGCTTCCATGCTTGTTCTGCATATTTGAACTCTCTGACCGTTCAACCATGTCTGCAACGCTGAAAATTGCTGTTACAAGAAATACCGAAATAATAATGCACAGAAGCGTCATGCGGTTCTGGCGTCTGCGAACCTTTGCAGAAATCGGAATAAGGCTTAAATAACTTCTCATTCGCCGTCTCCTTTCCGCTCCTGCCTGCGCAGGGCCCGCGTCCCTGATTCATCCTGCGCCCTGCCAAGGTCAGTCAGTACGCCGTCCGACACATTCAGTACCCGGTCGGCGGTCTGGGCTATCCTCCGGTTGTGCGTAATCATAATAATGGTCTGCTCGTATTTTCTGGAGGCCTCTTTCAGCAGCGTGATGACCTCGCTGCTGTTCTGGGAATCCAGGTTTCCGGTGGGCTCATCTGCGAGGATCAGGGAGGGACGTGTGATAAGCGCACGGCCGATAGCCACCCTCTGCTGCTGACCTCCTGATAACTGGCTCGGCAGATGATTCCTGCGTTCCTTCAGGCTCAGCACCTCAAGCAGCTCCTCCAGATATTTTTTATTCGGCTTCTGATAGTCCAAAAGCACCGGAAAAATGATGTTCTGCTCAACCGTCAGCTCCGGGATCAGGTTAAATGCCTGAAAAATAAAGCCGATATTCCGGCGGCGGAAAACCGTCAGTCTGCTGTCATTCATGGAAAAAACGTCCTTGCCGTCAATCAGCACTTTACCGGACGTAGGCGTATCCAGCGCCCCCAGCATATTCAGAAGGGTACTTTTTCCAGAGCCCGATTCTCCCACAATCGCCACATATTCCCCCTTGGGGACAGAAAAACTAACGTCCTTCAGCGCATTGACAGCGGTTTCCCCCTTGCCATAAGTCTTACAGATATTATGGACTTCCAGTAAATTCATACGTAAGCACCTCTTTCAAAATAGTTTCGCTTCGGCATAACGGATTGTATCTCCTCTGCCCCGCTTATACCTGAAAGAATAACACCGAAATCCTACAGTCTCCTTACGATAAAGCTACAATTTTGTAGGAAACCTGTTTTCTTCGTATGACATAATAAAATTCAGGATGAATGAGGTGCCGATCCCCAATTCACTGTCCACCTCGATCGTACCGTTATGCGCTTCCACGATCATTTTTGTAAGAGGAAGCCCAAGGCCGACCCCCTGCTTATCCTTTGAAAACCGGCTCCGGTAAAACCGCTTGAAAATATGATGCAGATCCTCAGGATGGATACCGCTTCCATTATCCTTTATGATGATCTGAACCATAGACGCAGACGTTTTCCACTCAATCTGCACAAGCTCCCCGCTGTCTGTATGGTCAAAGGCATTTTTCACAATATTTTCCAAGGCCTCGATCATCCAGTCGCGGTCACAAAGCAGTGAAATGTGCTCATCTCCCGACAGAATCAGCTCCTTCTGCTCCTGCTTCGCACGGTACGCAAAGTGCAGCTCAATCTCCCCCATCATATCCGCTACATTCTCAGAGGTCTTTTCAAATACAATAGAGCCTGCGTCCAGCTTCGTTATTTTCAGCAGGTTCTGCACCAGCATTTCGATCCGGTCAAGCTCCTTTTCCGACAGTGAGGCAAGCTCCTGAAGCTCCGGCAGTTCCTCCGCTTCCCCCTGTATAAGCCCGTTATAAATATTCAGCGCCGCAAGAGGCGTTTTCAGCTGATGAGAAATATCCGATATGGTATTCTTCAAAAACTGTTTCGACCTTTTCTCATTTTCTGCGTGGGCATTCAAAATGGCGGCCAGAGTATTCACTTCATGAAACAGCCTGTACAGCTCTCCCTCCTCGTCGCATGCAATCCGGGCCTCCCGGTTGCCGGAGATATAGTCTGTAATCTGCATGATTGCATTTTCCATGATTTCATGCTGTTCGCTGAAGTACCCATAGCAGACAGCCAGGATCGCCAGACACATGACCAGAGCGCACAGCAGAATATAAAATGCCGCGTTATTCAGGCCGCAGACGACTATTGCCGCAGACGCCAGAATAAAGATCAGCATGCTGATCAAAATTTTGTCAAGAAGAGCCCTTAATCTTTTATTTGCCAATATTCTCATAGCGCACCTCAATCCTGCGAAGCCCATTTATACCCCATACGGCGGACCGTTATGATTCGCTTCGGATTGCCCGGATCGTCTTCAATTTTTTTCCTCAGTCTCCGTATATACACCGTAAGAGAGTTGTTATCTATATAATTTTCATCACAGTCCCACAGCCTGGTTAAAATCTGTTCTGGAGAAAGCACCTGATCGGGATTTTCCATAAACAGGCACAGCAGCTTATATTCGCCCGCCGTTACATCCACCGGCTCACCGTTTTTATAGACCTCGCTTTTCAGGAGCCGGACTGTAATTCCGTTGGAGCTCAATTCTGTGTCCGCCTGGTTAAAGTTGTCGCTCCTGCGGAGCAGCGCATGAATGCGCGACATAAAAATCGCCAGCTTAAATGGCTTCGTAATATAATCGTCGCCGCCGATATCAAGCCCCATAATAATATCTGTTTCTTCATCCATAGCAGTCAGGAACATGATCGGCACCTTCGAGGTCTGCCGGATGCTTCTGCAAATATCAAATCCAGAACCGTCCGGCAGCGACACGTCTAAAATCACCAGATCGTATTTTCCCTCTTCCCACAGCCTGTCCGTCTCGCTGCTGGTATGTGTAACGTCAAGTAAATATCCCTGCTTTTTTACGGCAAAAGACAGACCGTTTATCAGACTCAGGTCATCCTCCACCAGCAAAATTCGTTTCATTTCTTTCACATCCTTTTATGGCTTCTTTTATCTCCAAAATACCTTTAAAAGCATACAAGGCGCTTCGCGGAGCGCCTTGTATGATCATTCGTTTATCTTTTTCAGTTCCTCTACTATCTCCGGCAGAATATCCACCGCCCTGGCGTTGACAAAATAATCGGCCTCCTTGTCGCCGTAATGCTCTCCGTCATGAATCAGAATCACCCGGTTCCCCTGATAATACCGCATGAACTGCTGTACCTCCTCCGTACGCATATTCGTACCGGCTAACAGCAGGGTGTCCGCCTTTGATACCTCATCCGCCGCCTTTGTCGTAAGACCGATTTCCACCATCTCTCCCAGAAGCGTTACCCCCGGATGGATCGGGACTCCACACGTTTTGCACAGCGGCACCTTTTTCGAATTCTTCAGATATTCCACCGGATATTCTTTATTGCACCGCGGGCAGCAATTTTTCTCATATATGTTTCCGTGCAGATTAAATACATTTTTGCATCCGGCCCTTCTCGGAAAATTAAATAGCTGTCTGGTGATCGTACTTTTCAGAATCCCCATTTCCTCCATATCAGCCAGCGCTTTGTATGCCCTGCCCGGCTCCTTGTCCTGTGCAAGCACCTCTTCCCGGTAAAACTCATAAAACTTTTCGGCGCGGGTATTAAAAAACTGCGCGCTGAAAACCTCTTCAGGAGAATAACCGTATTTCATTTCAATCTCATAAGCTGTCTCCATGTCGCGCATGGAATCTATTCCGTCTTCCACTATCATCTCCCGCCCCGATAAACACACAACGTATTCACTGTCCGACAACATCCTTGCTATCTGTGCACTGTTCATACCTGCACCTCCTTAATGACCTGTCAGTAACGTCAATGTACAGAGGGCACCGCCCCGTACACCGCGCTATAGATGAAAGTATCTGACCCGCTTTACTTACTTGATGAAGCGGTCTATTGCCTTATTCAATTCTTCAATTTCCTGCATATCCCCTGACTCGATGGCATCCACCAGACAGTGCTGTATATGATCCTGCAGAATCACCTTACCGGTATTGTTGATCGCCGCCTTCACAGCAGACAGCTGTATCAAAACCTCACTGCAGTCGCGTCCATCCTCCACCATCCTCTTGATGGACTGCATATGCCCGATCACCCGGGAGAGGCGGTTCAGCACCGCCTTCGTGTTCTCATGGGTGTGCGTATGCTCATGCGAATGGCCGTCCGCACCCGCATGAGAATGGGTGTGCTTATATACCGTGCCGTCCTTTCCCACATGGGAATGAGTGTGTTCGTATACCGTACCGTCTGCTCCCACATGGGTATGGGGATGCTCATGTTCGTCTATATGTCCCATTTTAATCCTCTTTTTCTGTTCTGCCTGCTTTTCCGTCTGTCTTGCTTTTGCCGCTTAGCTTTCGCCCGCCGTTTTTTCCGGCTCAGCCTTTTTTGCGGATTCCTTTTTTACTGCGGATTTCTCTGTACCGGCTGCGCCGGAAGCAGCTTTAGCCGTTGTTTTCCTTGAAGCAGTCCTGGCTGCCGTTTTCTTCGAAGCAGCTTTAGCTGCCATACTTTTCTTCGCCCCGGTCTTCTTTCCCGCTTCCGATTTTGTCGAAGCAGCTTTTTTCACTTCGGTCTTTGACGCCGTCTCGGACCTGGTACATTTGAATACGGAAATTCCCATCGGCGGTACAAGTATCTCGATGGAGTCCTCCCGGTCATCACACATCATCTTTTTGGAAGACTTCGCCCGGGGATTTGTGTTACCGTCGCCGCCGAATTCCGTGCTGTCACTGTTGAAGATCTCTTTGTATTTGCCGCTGTACGGAACGCCGATCTTATGCTTTTCATATACCAGCGGCGAGAAGTTGATCACCACCAGAAGATCCTCCTCCGGCTTATCGCTCCTGCGCATAAAGATCAGCATATTTTCATCGGACAGCATATTGTTGATCCACTCAAAGCCGTCCGGGTGGAAGTCCTTCTTAAACAGGGCAGGCTGCTCTTTATAAAGCTTCACTAACGCTTTCATATAAGCCTGCATCTGCTGATGCTCGTCATATTCCAGCAGGTTCCATTCCACCGATTTTTCTTCGCTCCACTCAGAAAACTGTGCAATGTCCTGTCCCATAAACAACAGCTTCTTGCCGGGATGCGTCATCATATAGCCATACGCCGCCCGCAGATTTGCAAATTTTGCCTTGCGCTTGCCCGGCATCTTTCCGATCATGGAGCCCTTTCCGTGCACTACCTCATCGTGGGAGAAGTTCAAAACGAAATCCTCACTGTAGGCATAGATCATGCTGAAGGTAAGCTCTCCATGGTGATAGGAGCGGAAAAACGGATCCAGCTGCATATATCCCAGGAAATCATTCATCCAGCCCATGTTCCATTTATAATCGAATCCCAGGCCGTCCTCCTCCACCGGAGCTGTGATCTTCGGCCACGCCGTAGATTCCTCGGCAATCAACACCGCGCCGTCTTTATCCTTTTTGAAGATAGAATTCAGATGCTTGAAGAATTCCACCGCCTCAAGATTCTCGTGGCCGCCGTACATATTGGCCACCCATTCTCCGTCATTCTTCCCGTAGTCCAGATACAGCATCGAAGCCACGGCATCCATGCGGATCCCGTCTGCATGGTAAACATTTTTCCAGAATAACGCATTGGCAATCAGGAAGTTCGATACCTCCGGCCGCCCGTAATTGTAGATCAGAGTGCCCCAGTGCGGGTGTGCGCCCTGCCTCGGATCAAGATGCTCATACAGGCATGTGCCGTCAAAGCCGCAGAGCCCGTGAGTATCCCTGGGGAAATGCGCCGGCACCCAGTCAAGGATAACTCCGATGCCGTTTTCATGCATATAGTTCATAAAGT
Organism: Lachnospiraceae bacterium; assembly: GCA_030524705.1. Lineage (GTDB taxonomy): Bacteria > Bacillota > Clostridia > Lachnospirales > Lachnospiraceae > Choladousia. The sequence continues at coordinate 39,853 of JAUNGD010000026.1, forward strand.
ACATAAAATCCTGCGGCGTCCCGTAGCGGGAGGTCGGTGCATAATACCCCGTCACCTGATACCCCCAGGAGCCGTCAAAGGGATGCTCCATCACCGGGAGGAGCTCAATGTGAGTGTAGCCCATTTCTTTTACGTAATCCGCAATCATCGGCGCCAGCTCACGGTAGTTGTAGAAATACCGTCCGTCCTCCGGCTTTCTGAAGGAAGCGAGATGCATCTCATAAATAAACATCGGCTCTTCCTTTGTCGAGCGCCGCTTCCGCTGCTCCATCCACTCCTGATCGCTCCAGGCAAAATCTCTCAGATCCGTGACAATGGACGCCGTATTCGGACGCAGCTCAGCCGCATTGCCGTACGGGTCAGCCTTCAGATATGTAAGCCCGCCCTTCGCCTTGATCTCATATTTATATATCGCGCCAGCCGCAAGACCGGGCACGAACAGCTCAAAAATGCCGGAATCCGCCAGCCTCCTCATCGGCAGCCTGCGTCCATCCCAGAAATTGAAATCGCCCACCACGCTGACACGCACCGCATTGGGGGCCCACACCGCAAAATATACGCCCTCTGTCCCATCAACGGTCATCGGATGAGCACCCAGCTTATTATAAATATCGTAGCAAATGCCCGCATTAAACTTTTTCGTCTCTTTTTCCGTGATCTGCGGCGCAAAAGAATAGGCGTCCTTTTTCTCTTCCTCTGTGCCGTCCTCATATATCACGGTAAAGGAATATTCCGGTATCCTTTTGCCCGGAAGGAGTACTGCAAAATAACCGACCTCATCCTCCATATCCATGGGATACGTCTTTTTTCCTCCGTTTGCCTTTACGATGACTTCCTTCGCATCCGGAAAAAACGCCTGTATCATGATACCATCCTCTGTCTGGTGCGCTCCCAGATATTTTTCCGGATGATCCTCTTCTGAATAAACAATCGCTTCCACGCCCGCCCAGTCCATTAAATCATATAATTTCTTATCCATATGGTATCCCCCCAAGGCTTTAAATTTTTACAGTTATCCAGAAATCCAAGTATTTGAATATCTATAAAATCAGTTTATCATCTTATCAGTGGAAACACAAGAATAATCAGATAATTATAAGATTATAAATTCCTGTCTGGATTTCACCGGCGGACATAAATCAAATCTACCATACCATTATATGCTTGTGTACCAATTAGTTTTAATTCGATTTGATTCTCTGCGTTCTCAAAGAGCCGTATACCTGAGCCTAAAAGTGTCGGAATTACAGTAATGTAATAGCAATCAATCAGATCTTTCTTTACTAGCTGCTGTACAATACTGGCCCCGCCGCAAATCCAAATACCTTTTCCGTTTTCCATTTTTAGTTTTTCTGCCAGATCGGCCGGATTTGTATTGACAAATCGAATTTTCTCAGAGGAACTCTGCTCTTTATGTGTGATGACAAACGTAGTAAAATTCTCGTATACCCACTCATCCGGTGAAAGATCCGTAACAATCTGATGATAAGTGTTCCAACCCATTAAGATTGTATCAATATCTTTTACAAAATCAGAATACGTGTCAATATTGCTGTTGTCGTCACCATGTCCCTTCAGCCAGCCGACGTTTCCATTGCAATCCGCAATATATCCATCAAGACTCATAGCAATAAATAAACTAATGTTTCTCATTTTATCACCTTCCCAGATTAGAAATTATTTACTCCAATTCATGACAAATTCTTTTTCATTCGTACTTTCATCCAGATTCTCAGACTGAATGATAAACTGCTCTCTCAAATAAAAGGCTACTGCCCGTACATTTTTCTGATAAACGTTTAAACGCAGAACAGGTTTTATCTCCTTCACATAGCTTAATAGCTGTTTTCCTATACCTTTTGACCGAGCAGCCTCTTCTATAAAAATCCCCGCAATATAATTGTTTGTTAGTCCGATAAAGCCAGCTATTTGATGCGTGGCGTCATCCTCATACACATACACTTCTGCTTGCGGCAGCATTTCTTTTACTGCGGCATAATTAGCCGTCCAGTATTCCTCTTGTATGAATCTATGCGCCTTTATGTTCGTATCAAGCCATATTTGCATAACAGCAGTTAAATCATTTTCTCTAAATGTTCTTATCATCGTATTATCTCCTCAAAAATTTGGCAGGCTATTTGATTTTAATTATTACCATTATAAATTATCAAATACAATCCCAGATATATCCTGATTCCAACCAAATACCAAAACAAGTCTATTCTGCATACGCAAAATAGACCCGCAAAAAGAACCTTTATTATTTATCTGACAGACAAAATTTTCCCCGTGTCAAATTCAACCGTATGTAATACTTTATCCCCTTTAAAAATAGAAGTTAAAGCTTTGCGCTTAAATATTTGCTCCATAGTTTTTATCCTTAAGTTAATTTCTGTCACCGTGATATTTCCATTAGCTTCTTAAATCCAATCGTCGTTGTCTCAATATCTTCGTTCTGGCTCAAATTGGACAGCACCACCACAGCCGTATTCTTCTCCGGGCAAAAGCCAAGATAGCTGGTATGCATACCCGTTGCACCATTGTGCCAGATAATTCCGTTTTCCTGATCAATCATCCAGCTCATTCCAATTTCATTTATCCCAAAGCCGCCCATCCGCTCCCATTTATCAGCAGCATTTACTTGCTTCAGGGCCTGATGACACATAGTCAGCATGGGATCCCCGCCAAGCTGTGCCTCCGCATACAGCAGCATGTCCGTAATATCAGATACCACCGCTCCCGCCGAAATATATGCATCATCGTTTTCCCAGATCCAATTACCGTCAAAATCTGCATCGCCATTTGACACATAAGTATTCTTCAGCCCCAGATCACTCTGCAAGTATTTATTCAGAAGGCTTGTATAATCGGTATCATATATCTGCTCCAGCATAAGGCCCAGCAAAGCAAAGCCATAATTGGAATATTCAAATCCGTATTCTTTTCCTTCTTTTAGCTTCGTCTCCTGATATTCCTGAACCACAGCTTCCGCTGTTATTCCCTGGAAGGGATTTTTTTCTGGATGAACCAAATATGGCAGCATCGACCATTCAAAATAATATCCGTCCAGCCCGGAGGTATGTGTAAGCAATGACTCTATTGTCGGATACACTTTTCCGGCCGGAAGCTCCAAATACCTGTCAATCGTATCTGTAAGCGACAGCTTTTCTTCCTGTATTGCCTGTGCAATTAATGCGGCTGTCATCGTTTTGGTAATGGAGCCTATCTCATACCGATATTCCGTCTGTTCAAGAGCCGCGGCATCAGGGCCGTATACTTCATAAGCCGCTTGTCCGTCTTTTATCACACCGACAGTAACCCGGGCTTCCTTTTTTCCAGCTAACGCTTCCTGAAGCAATTCCTCAGAAGACATATCTTCAATCCGCCTCAAAAGCTTATGAGCCGAATGAACCTGAAGCCCATACCATACGCCGGCAATGACAATCACGACAACAAATACAGACAGTATCGTTTTCAATATTTTCTTTTTACGCTTTTCCCTTTTTTTCATAACCAGTTCCTCCCAAGCTTCCCATAGACATTTTTATTTTAGCATCTATTTTTGTAAAATGCCATACGGCCCTCAAATTTAAAACAATTATGTCACTGTCAAGTAAACATTGGCAAATTTTTTCATACACGATTTATCATACGCCTGTC